>CAZRLJ010000073.1:0-9133 GCA_964600905.1 uncultured Acutalibacter sp.
CTTAAAATCCCTCGGTGGCGACACCGTACCGGTTCGACCCCGGTTAGCGGCACCAGCGGGGCGCCCCCGCAGGCAATTCGCGCACCAGCCTTGCTGTGTGCGCGAATTTTTTTGCCAGAGCTCAAGCAGCATCGTTTTTTGTATGGCCGTACCAGAAAAAGCACTTGCTTGGCAAGTGCTTTTTTAGTCTCCGGCATGACGTCAGGGCGATCATTGCTTCATGGTGTCTTTCAGGCCGGCCTGGGCGGGATTGTCAATGAGATTTCCGCGGAAATCGAACCGGGAGCCGTGACAGGGGCAGTCCCAGCTCAGCTCGTTCTGGTTCCATTCCAGTTGGCATCCCAAATGAGGACAGCGGGTGGAGACAAGATACACCGCGCCGTCCCGGTCTTTATAGGCTCCACGCTTCTTTCCGCACCACCGGACCACCGCCCCCTGTCCCGGCGCCAGGGTATCGAATTCTTTTCCCGGAAAATAAAGAACCTCCTTCAAAAGCCCCTTGGCGCTTTTCATTGTGTCTCTGCCAAAGCTGGGAAGCTGCGCCTTGGGCACAAATCTTTTTGGTGAAAAAATGCTGCTCTCCCCCTTTCTCTGTCCGGCGATCTCCTCTCCCAGCAGCATTGCCGCCGCCATGGAGCCGGTCATCCCCCATTTCTGAAAGCCGGTGGCTACATACCAGTTAGTCCGGGTAGGCGAAAACTGTCCCACATAGGGCACGCCGTCCAGGGTGATGCAGTCCTGAGCGGACCACTGCGCTGTCACCCGGCTGCCGGGCCAGAAGCTCCCGGCTTTCTCCCGCAGCTCCTGATAGGCATTTTCCGGTTTTGTCTCCCCGGTACGGTGGGAAGCGCCGCCCGCCAGGAGAACGTCTCCCGCACTGCGCAAGGACAGGTCTCCCTCATCGATCCCGTAATACATGGCGCTGAGCTTTTCCGCCCTCTCCAGCGCCAGCACATAGCTGCGCTCCTGATGCATACGGGCGAAGTACAGTCCCGGAAAATTCACAAAGGGATAGTGGGTGGCAAAAATAATATGCCGTGCGGACACCAGGCCCCGGTCTGTCTGGATCATGTTGGAACGGACCCGAATGGCTCTGGTGTGCTCGTAGACGGTCACCCCCTCGGAAACCTCCTTCAAAAACCGCAGAGGGTGAAACTGCGCCTGCTCCGGAAACATCAAGGCCTCCGCGCCCCGATAGGGCCCCTCCGAAACCTGAGTCAGCTCCCCGGGGATCCCCAGCCGCCGGGCGGCTTCCAGCTCCGCCCGAAGCTCCTGTCCCCGCTCCCGGGTGTAAAGGCAGGCCGGAAGACGCTCCCACATACAGTCGATCTTTTTTTCCTTGATGATCCGCTGGTATTCGTCAATGGCCTCCTGGTTTCGCCGGGCGTACTCCGCCGCCCTGCCTTCCCCCTGCTGGCGGATCAGCTTGTCATAGATCAGACCGTGCTGGGCCGTGACCTTGGCGGTGGTGTTCTTCGTCTGTCCACTCCCCACCGTTTCAGCTTCCAGCACCACGGTGTCGATCCCCCTGCGTCCAAGCTGATAGGCCGTCAGGATACCCGCCATTCCGCCGCCGATAACTGCTGCGTCCACGGTGATGCTTCCCGGCAGCTTTTCTCTCGGCCGCATTTCCACCGTTTTGCTCCAGATGGATTTCACATGGATTCACCTCGGAGCTAGTATGCCCAATTTTTCACAAATAGACAAAGGGCCGCTTCCCCGAAGATCGGGAAAGCGGCCCTTTTTAAGATGAACGCTTTTACTTGGCTTAGAGAATGCCGTACTTCTTGGCATATTCCAGAACCATATTAGCCCATTTTTCATGCTGGAAGCCCTTTTTCACGTCCTCCGGGTCCACTTTGGCCCCGTTCTGGATGCACTGTATGGCGGCTTCGCTAATGAAGCATTCCTTGAGGTAGGGGTCCTCAAAGGCCTTTTCAAATTCGGTGTTCATTTTGAGATTCACACCGCCGATGGCCCCCATGTAAAACCAGCTGTCCTTGCCCAGCAGCTCGCCGATCTTTTCAAAGCACTCGATGCCCTCCCGCATCTCAGCTATGGTGATCGTTCTCTGTTCGATTGCCATATTTTTCTCTCCTTTCAGCAAATGATCCACTGAGGTTTCCAACACCTCCGTCAGATCCGAAAGGATCGCCGTGTCCGGCAGGGTCTCCCCGCGCTCCCATTTGCTGACTGCCTGGAAGGAGACGCCCAGCCGCCTGCCCAGGTCGCTCTGCGTAATTCCCTTTTCCTTGCGCAGCGCCTGGATCAGTGCGCCGACTTTGCACGGTTCTGTCGTCATTGAAAAACCTCCTGAGTGATTTGACCGTCCGGATGATCTACGATCATTATACCCGGCCAGCGGCCCTTTTTCAATAACGCCGCAGGAGAAGAGACTCAAACGCCGGTTGATAAAAAAGGACCGCATGTGCTTACATGCGGTCCTTCCGTTTCTATTGAAAGATTTTTCTGTGGTTTCCTTATACCCAGTGCTGGCCGGTAGCCCGGTCCTCAAAGGTGATGGCGCGGTTGAGCACGTCGCAAGCCTTGACCAGACCCTCGTTCTGGCTCATGAGAATGTCCTCATGCTCGATGGACAGGACATAGTCATAGCCCACCAAGCGCAGCTGAGACACAAAGTCCTTCCAGAACATCTCGTCATGGCCGTAGCCGATGCTGCGGAAGATCCAGGTGCGGTTCAGCGGATCGCCATAGGTCTTGTAGTCCAGGGTGCCGTCCACAGCAGAGTTGATAGGATCGATCTTGGTGTCCTTGGCATGTACGTGGAAAATGCACTCGGCGCCCAGGTCGCGGATGGCAGCCAGGGGATCGATGCCCTGCCAGAACAGATGGCTGGGATCAAAGTTGGCACCGATCTCGGGACCGACGGCAGCCCGGAGCTTTTTCAGGGTATAGGGATTGTACACACAGAAGCCCTGATGCATTTCCAGAGCGATCTTATTGACGCCGTGAGACTTGGCAAAGGCCACGAATTCCTTCCAATAGGGGATCAGCACCTCGTTCCACTGCCACTCCACAACATCCTGGAACTCGTTGGGCCAGGCACAGACCACCCAGTTGGGATTCTTGGACTCAGGGCAGTCGCCGGGGCAGCCGGAGAAGGTATTGATCTGGTGGATGCCCAGCTTTTCAGCCATGAGCACGGCATTGCGCATGTCATGGTCGAACTGGGCGGCAATCTCCTTGTTAGGATGGATGGGATTGCCGTGGCAGCTGAGAGCACTGATCTCCAGGCCGGACTCCTTGACGGTGTTCACAAACTCCTGGAGCTTGGCCTCATCGTTCAGAAGAACCTCCGGATCGCAATGATCCTTGCCGGGATAGCCGCCGCAGCCGATCTCCACCATCTGGGCGCCCAGAGACTTGAAATACGCCAGAGCGTCCTTCAGGGGCATACTGCCGACAACATTAGAAAGAATACCTAACTTCATGGGAATGCACTCCTTTTCAGATTTTTAATATTGTTTGGGCTTAGCCACAAAGCTATTTGGTTATATTATACAGAATAGGCTGAAAAAAAGCAATCCCATTCTCAAAAAACTCAAAACTTTTCACACGCGAAAAAAGTTCATGCCACTTTGCTGTAGTAGCGATACAGGAATGACACGGTCTGGCCTCTGGTGCAGTTTCCAAAGGGATCGAATTTGCCTCCGCCGACGCCGTAGGCGATCCCCTTGGCATTGGCCCACAGCACGGCTCCGGTGTAATAGGTTCCAGGAGCCACATCTGAAAAGGTCTCCCCTTCCCCGCCCGTGGGCTTTTTGGCCAAGCGCCACAGGAAGGTAACGAATTGGGCTCTTGTCACTTGGTCGTTGGGAGAAAACTCCTCCGCCCCCGTCCCGGCGACGATTCCATTTTCCCAGGCCCACAGTACAGCCTGGTAGTAATAGGCGTTTATGTCCTGCACATCCCGGAAGGGCGAAGCTACCGCCCGGGGAGTCGGCCGACCCGCTGCCCGCCAGAGGAAGGAAACCACCTGGCCCCGGGTGCAGAGACTGCCGGGGGAGAAATGGTTTTCGTCCACGCCAGCGGTGACGTTCCGGTCCAGGGCCCAGAGCACCGGCGCGTAATAGTAATCCCCGGTCACGTCCACAAAAGGATTCTCCTTTTTCGGGATCGTCTCCGTCTTCACTTCACCGCATCGAACACACCGGGCAGAGCGGCTTCCGGGGGCGGAATAGGTGGCCTCCGTGTTTACCGTGTAACCACTCCAGCTGTGGCCCAGCGCCGCGAGCTCCCCGGTCTCCTGTCTTCCACACACCGTGCAGGTGCGCACCTGCGTACCGGGCTCTGTGCAGGTGGGCTGCTTGGTAACGGCAGTCGCGTCCTGATGGGCGTGCCGCTCCACAGAGAAGGACAATGCGGAGCTGCCGTCAAAGCTCACGCGCAGACGGTCTCCGGTTCCCACATAGGCGCTCCAGTCCAGAGTGGACAGATAATAGGCCACCACTGAGTATACGTACTTGTAGTAGGCAGTCGCCACCCTATAAGGAGACCCCGCGGTGGTCTGGGGGATCGGCAGAGAAAAACTCTCCCCGCCCCCATTCAGCTTTTTCTGAATATCAGGAAGAAAGGGAGCCGCCCATGCCGCGGCGTCGCCGGAACGGATATAATAATTGTTTTTGAGACTGTTGGATTCATAGCCCACTTCCGGCTTGTGCTCATTATGGGCGGCCGTCATGATCTCATCGGTCAGGCCGAAATACATGTGCAGCTCGTAGTCATCCTCCGTCTTCGCGGTGTCTCGTGCATAGGTCGCGGCATCCCAGGTAAGGTCCACCTGATACCATTCCCCGTCCATCTTCACCGCGGTCCACACATGGCCGTTTCCCTCCATGCGCCCAGTCTCCAGCCCCACCGCGTTCAGCAGCAGAACATAGGCACGGTGATAGGCCTCACAGGTGCCGATGCCCCTGGCCAGCGCGCCCTCGGGGCCGCAATAATAAAAGTTGTAATCATACCGGCATTTGTTCAATATCCAGTCATGGCACCAGAGGGCCTTTTCATAATCGGTGGTACACTGGGCCAGGCACTGGTTTTTCAGGTCCTCTACAATGGCTTCCAGCGAAGGGTAGTCAGGGTCTGTAGCGGGGACCGTCACCGTGAAGCGCACCGGAACGCGGGTGGAATATGTAGGGTTTCCCAAGCTATTTGTCCCGGAATTATTGTAGACGTCAAAGGAAAAATAATAGGTGCCGGGAGCAAAAAAGGTGAACTCATAACTCCCGATGGTGTCGATGCTGTTTCCAAAGGCGGCGCCGTCCAGCACCAGGTCCCGCTTGCCGTCCACCAGCATTTCCACAAAGCCCCGCATGTAGCCGAAGCCCTCCGAGTGCAGAGTGGCGTCCGTCTCGCCGCGGACTGCAAAGGTCACCGGCTGGCCGCACCGAAGCTCCATAGGATACTCCACAATACCTCTCAAGCCGTTACGCCATTCACTGACAAAAGTTGTGGTTCCGGCGCCGCCGGCAGTGGGCCCGGTCTCCGCCCACGCCCCGGAAGACAGCGGCAGAAGAAGGAGCGCCGCCAGCAGCACGGAAATCGTTTTTGAGAAAAATCCGGTTTTCATGTTGTCATCCTCCATCTGCCTATCATTTTTGAGCTTTTATGGTGGCGGTAGCCTCCCATTCGGCAAGGATTTCCACGGAGGAGAATCCCGCTTCGGTCAAGGCCTCTATCTCGTGGGTCTTTGTGAGGGGCGTATCGTAATGGTAGAACGCATCGTCACAAATCCCCTGTTCAGATTTTAACCGCGCCAGCTCCTGTCTGTAAAAGACTTCATGCTGGTCGGACTCCGCGAAATAATCGGTCAAAATGAAGTATCCGCCGGGCTTCAGGGCCTCATATGCCTTTTTGTAAAGAGGGCGTTTTTCCGCTTTGGTGAAATGATGCAGGGACTCCACAGACACGATGGCGTCATAGCATTCTCTCCCAAAAGGAATATCAAAATAGGAGCCGCATATGGCGGTGAGCGCCTTGTCCGAATATTTCTCCCGTAGTACCTCCAGCATATCCTCTGCCAGGTCGATCCCGGTGACTTTGGCGGTGGGGTTGCGCTTCCAATAAAAATCCAGCTCCAAGCCTGTGCCGCACCCCAGATCCAGCACCTCCGCGCAGTCTTTCATGGGCAGACAGGCAGCAGTATAGGGATAGAATTCCTGTGCACCCTCGATAGCCGTAAGCTGATGCTCCTCGTACCCGTCGATCCGCTTATTGAAAAATTCATTCATTTTTTCAAGCATATTGATTCTCTCCGCCAAATCCTATTTTGCTGCTTTCTACGCTTCTCCATAATCGGATTATTAACACAAATTGTGTAACTACCTGCATACAAAATAGCAGTAATCAAGGATTACATTGCCTTTATCGTCCGGGGTTGTGTACCTGGGACATAAACAGTTTTCAAACGACCACACTCCACCGTTTTCATCCGTCCACAATTTCATTCCATTCTCCGTGATCTTCCGCTTACAAGCGCTTGTATCGTGAACATCCTCTTCCCTGCCGTAAATCCAACAGGTCCCAAGGCTTACAGCCGGGAATTCAACAGAATCAAATCCTTCCGGAATCGTTGTATTGGCGGGTGTAAACATTCCAATCCAGTATTCAAAGGGAGCGTTTTCACAGCGGCGCTCCACTCCTACATAACCACCGCCGTTCTCCCATATTTTAAGAATCGAATCCACACCGCCCATTGCCTGTTCAATTTGATCAAACCAGCCATTTGCAAACCATTCGCCCCACCATCCGCCAAAATCCGGATATTTTTTGCCAATAAACCGCATGGCTGGCACATTTTCCTTGAAAACCTTTACTATTTCTGCCAATGTCTACCCCTCCTTTATCGCTGAGAACAGCTCTGCACAGCGCTTTGCCGTTGTTCTGCAAAAATCCGATATTTCCTCTTTTGTCAGCTTGAGCGGTTCGGCAAGCGCATTGATCCTTTCACGGTGCTGTTCGTACCACGGAAGCGTTCTGTCCCGCCACGCCTCGGCTTCGATTGCAGAAAGCACATCCAAGTCCTCGCCGCGCGCATGCTTGAGCAGCTCCCACATTTCCAGGCGGTGTGGGGAGCTGTCGTACAGCCAAAGGTCGAGCTTGTCCGTTTCGGCATAGTAGAGCTCGCTGTTGCGCGAACCGTCCGGCTTGCGGTAGCGGCGGCCGTCACTGGACATATATACGCGTCTGTACCATAGCAGGTCGGTATAGAGATGCACCGCGTAACCGAGGAAATAGTCGCTTTTTGCCGCCAGGTCCAGCAGCTTTTGAGCGATCTCGCTGTCGGTCAGGCCGGTCTTACCATGAAGCCCGTAATGGCTTTTTTGCTTCATCTCGCCGCTGTACGGGCTCCGCGTATGTACGCCGTCAGGAGCGATCGCTCCCAGCAGATATGCGGCCATATCGGATGGCTTCAGTTCGTCTGCGGCAAGGTATGCTGTCTCAAGATGCACCATCGGCAGCGCCATACTTTCCTCCTATTCATAGAATCCTACCGATCACTTGGTGGGATTCTGAATGTGTATGATACTCAGTCTAAAGGCTTCATGGTCGGGACGAAATCGGGCAGATTGATATAGTCAGCGATAATCCTCATTTTTCGTATACTGCCTTTATGCATATCCTCTTTTCCGTGCTGCCTCACCCGGTCATTCAGCGCAATTCTTAACCGCTTTCCAAAGCAGCATATTATCCTCAAAAATTGGAGAAAGCTTTCCGTTATCTCTCAGCCATGAAAGATAGGAACGGACGGTACTGCCTACAAGCACATACTGCTCAAAATTCATTGTCAGACCAAAATCCGTGAACAGCTTTTGCAGAATATTTTCAAAGCAAATCGGTTCACTGCATACCGATAAAATTTTGTCGGCGATTTCATATACTTTTGCAATGTTCACATCGGCAAGCTTCGTAATGTCCTCGGTTGCAGGCGCATGGGAAGGAACAAACATTTTTGCCTTTATAATTTTTACCGCTTCAAGGGTTTTCAGATATTCAGCCATATCGTAGATAAAACTGATTTGATATTTATCCAACGTCTCTTTGCTTGAAAGGCAGTCGGCAAGAAACACCGTATCATCGGGAGTGCGAAAGCCTACCATATCAAAAAAGTGACCTTTCAACGGTATTATCTCAATTTCTTTCGGAAAACTTTCATCCGAAAAGTCCACAACTTTGCTTGGCTTGGCAAGCAAAAATTTATGTCTTAGATCCGTGCAGGGATAGCTTCCGTATAAAAATGAAGATTCTAAAACAGGGTACTCGGTAAACGCCTTTTCAATTCCACACGAAAAGACCTTGCAGCCTGTTTGCTGCTGCAAATACTGATTTCCACCGATATGGTCAGCGTTGGAATGTGTGTTCAGAATACCTATAAGATTCCAGCCTTTTTCATCTAAAATCTTACGAGCCTTTTTACCCGCCTCTTTATCGTTGCCGCTATCAATAAGATACACATTTTTATCATTGGCTATATATATCCCGATTTTTGCGGGGCAGTTGATATAATAGCTTCTTTCTCCGACTTGATTTAACTCAAACATTTTAGGCTCCTCTCATTCTTTGTAAAAAAACATAAATATTGCAGGTGCCTTTATGTGTGTTCCCATACGAATGTGGAATAATCGTTTCAAATTCAATATAAAATGCTTCACAACTGCGGATAGGGTCAGAGGATAGCCTTCCTTCAATCTACCCAAGCATCGGTTTACTGACGCTCGTTGCTTCCGCCAATTCATTTAAGGTCAACTTTCTGTTTTACCGTGCTGGTTTAGGATATTATAGCATATTTCTCTGAGGCTTTCAAGTCAGCTAGGTGAGATATGGAGAATGGTGTAGATTTATATAGACAAAAAGAAAAGCCCGCTGCCGGGGGCAACGGGCATAATCATTTACAGTTCGTAGCAGTCGCTGACAGTCATTCACAGAAATTTTGTGCTTTCCGTGGCGTAGATTTGGCGTAAAATGACGTAGCTTATGGTGTAAGCACCCTCTGTTTCGTTCTGTCAGGGAATATACAGATAGATTTAGAGACTTAATCAATCCAAAGGCTTCATAGTGGGGACGGAAAAGACATCTCGGTTATTGGGTTACTAAAGTGGTATTCATTGTACTA
>CAZRLJ010000074.1:0-9108 GCA_964600905.1 uncultured Acutalibacter sp.
ATTGACATTGTGGTGGGCACCCACCGCCTGGTCTCCAAAGACGTGAGCTTCCGGGACCTGGGCCTTGCCATCATCGACGAGGAGCAGCGCTTCGGCGTGGCCCAGAAGGAACGGCTGAAGGCCATGTGCAAGACTGCCGACGTGCTGACCCTTTCCGCCACCCCCATCCCCCGCACCCTGAACATGGCCCTTTCGGGCATTCGGGACATGTCCGTCATCGAGGAGGCCCCCCAGGACCGCTATCCGGTGCAGACCTATGTGATGGAATACGACGCGGGCGTGTTGAACGACGCCATCCGCCGGGAGCTGCGCCGGGGCGGGCAGGTCTACTACCTCCACAACGACGTGGCCTCCATCGACCGGATCGCCGCCCGCATCCAGCAGTCCATTCCTGAAGCGCGGGTCGGCGTGGGCCACGGCAAAATGAACGAGGACGAGCTTTCCGAGGTCTGGCGGCGCCTGCTGGACCACGAGATCGACGTGCTGGTGTGCACCACCATCATTGAGACCGGCGTAGACATTCCCACCGCCAACACACTGATCATTGAAAACGCGGACCGGTTCGGCCTCTCCCAGCTCCACCAACTCCGCGGCCGGGTGGGACGCAGCAGCCGCCGGGCCTACGCCTATCTCACCTACGCCCCCCAGAAGGCTCTGACGGAGATCGCCCAGAAGCGGCTTTCCGCGATCCGGGAATTCACGGAATTCGGCTCCGGCTTCAAGATCGCCATGCGGGACCTGGAAATTCGGGGCGCCGGAAACATTCTGGGCGGCGAGCAGCACGGCCACATGGAGAGCGTGGGGTACGACATGTACATCAAGCTCTTAAACGAGGCTGTCAGCCTGATGAAGGGCGAGGAGCCGGAGCTGCCCGCGGACGAGGGCTGCCTTGTGGACGTACAGGTCCAGGCCCACATTCCCGAGGAATATATCGGCAGCATGAACCTGCGGCTGGACGTGTACCGCCGGATCGCGGACGTCCGCAGTCCCGAGGACGCTCTGGACGTCACCGACGAGCTCATCGACCGGTTTGGCGAGCCCCCCGCTGCGGTCCAGGGCCTGCTGGACGTGGCCCTGCTGCGCAATACCGCCTCTCAGCTGGGGGTGTCGGAAATCAGGCAGCAGGGGGACACACTGCTGCTGTACAAAAAGACCTTCGATATGGAGGAGGTGGGCAGGCTCATCCGCGCCATGAACGGCCGGGTGATGCTCAGCGCCGGAAGCAGGCCGTATATCAGCGTAAAAATCGGCTCCCGCCAGCCCCTGGAGGCCCTTTCGGAGATTCTCGCCGCCATGAACGACGCGGCGGCGGGGCAGGAAAAAAATTTGTAGACAAACTGTGGAAAATGGAGTATAATGATTGCCGTGCTTGTCCGGGAAGGCCGGGCAGGGCAGCAAATTCTACATTCTGAAAGGCATGATACCATGAGAAACAACCTGAAAAAGGCTGCCGCCCTGGTTCTGGCGGTCGTCATGTGCCTGAGCTTTGCAGGCTGCTATAGTGAAAACAAAACCTGGGCTGCAAAACAGGGGGACGACATCCTCCCCATCGGCAGCTATATCTACTATCTGAACAGCGCCTACTCCGAGGCTATGGAAAAGGTGGATACCGAAACCGATGTGCTCAGCACCACGGTGGAGGGCGAGCCCGCCGACAGCTGGATCCGCGCCCGGGCTTTGGAGTATGTGAATTCCTATTACTTCATCAATAACAAGTTTGAGGAGCTGGGGCTGGAGTACACCGACGAGGATGCTTCCACCGCCGACTACAATACCGATTACATGTGGACCTACTACAGGACCACCATGGAGGAGATCGGCATCGCCAAGGAATCCTTCCACAAGGCCTACGCCGAGTACAACGCCAAATACCAGAAGGTGCTGAACGCCATCTACGGCGAGGGCGGCGAAAAGGAGATTTCCCAGGAGGAAATGAAAGCTCACTTTATGGAGAACTATCTCCCCTATGAATATTTCTACGTGCCGCTGACCACCACCGATGAGGAGGGCAACAGCGTCAACATGACCGACGCCCAGAAAACCGAGACCATGGACAAGCTGGACGACCTGGCAAAGCGGGTCGAGGACGGGGAGATCACCCTGGAGGAGGCCGCCGGGGAATACGCTGAGGAAATGGGCGGCTCCGCTGAAAACTCCAATTACTACGATTACAGCTCCATCAAGGCCGAGGACATTTCTTCCGAGAATATCCGCACCGCCCTTCAGGAAGCGAAGGAGAACCAAGTCCTGGTGCTGGATAACGCCGAGAACGCCAACGGCTGCTATGTGGTCCGCAAGCATGTGGCCGAGGAGAAGTTCACCGCCCTGCTGGAAAACGAGACCCAGAAGGCTTCCCTGATCCTGGACATGAAGGGCGATGAATTCCGGGACTATGTGAAGGAACAGGCCGCCAGCGTGCAGGGCGTGGAGATCAACCAGAGCGCCATCAACAGCTACAAGCTGAAGAAGATCGTCAACGACAGCAACAAGAAGGGCAGCTCCGAGGCTGAGTCCAGTGCCGCGCCGGAGGAGGGCTCCTCTGAGGCATCCTCTGACAGCTCCGTTGAGAGTTCTTCTGAAAGCTCTGCCGAAACGGAATAAGGGTCAATTTAGTCACTGACAGGACGGGGATCCCCGTCCTGTTTTTTTGTTCCTTTTCCTTTGCCAGATGGCGCAAAATTGAACCACAGTTTGGCAGGGCATCTTTGGCTTTATGCGGCGGCATTTTCCTTGCAAATACACAAAGTATTCGCCGCGGAAAATGCCTGGCCTAAATCACAAATCTGCTCCTGCCAAACCTCTTCGAGCCGAAAACGGATGGGAAATGCGACTGTTTTCGGCGCAGAGGAGGCGGGCTTGCTGACGCAAGTCAACGACGATAAGCCGAAAAGCGGCCATTTCCCGCCGTTTGCGGTGCGGTTCAAGTCTGCGCCATCTGGCTTCCAGGAAAAAGTTTCCAAAAATTTCGCAAAAATCAATTTTACCTTTTGACATATTGGCTGGAATTGCTTATAATAGATTTTGTATAGTGCTTTCGGGGGAAAGGGCTCTGTTTGACCGGAACCATCCCCCTAAGTTTAGTCTTTTCTACTGGACAGAATATGGCAGAAAAGCGGGAGGTGAAAGGATTTTGGCAAAAGAGACCATGCAGGCCGTGAACGAGGCGGAAAAAGCCGCCAGGGAAACGGTCCTGCATGCTAAGGAAGAAAGCGAACAGCTGCTCCGCACCGCGGAGGAGCGGGCAAAGCAGCTGCTGGCCGACGCGGAAAAGGAAGCCCGCAAAAAGGTGGAGGTCCTCTGCGGCGTGGCCAGGTCCGACGCGGAAAAGCTCATGACCCACAGCCGTCAGGAGACGGAGGCGGAGCAGGCGCGCCTGCGGGAGGCTGCGACAGCCGCTATGCCGGCCGCGGCGGAAGAGATCAAAAAAATCGTTTTAGGGCAAAGGAGGCAGTGACAGATGGCGAAACTTGAAATGAAGCGCATCAGCATCTATGCGCTGAAGAACAGCCGCAAAAAAATTCTGGAGCTCCTCCAGCGCCGCGGCGTGGTAGAGATCAACACGCCAGAGCAGGCCGCAGACGCCTTCTCCAAAACGGACACCGCCGCCCCCCGGCAGACCTTTGAAAAAAACGCCCAGCTTCTCACCGGCGCCGTAGAAATTCTGGACAGATACTCTCCCCTGGACAAGCCGCTGCTGGCCATGCTGGAGGGACGCACCGCCATTACAGTCGAGCAGTATGGGAAAACCGCCGAGGCCGCTCCGGAGGTGACAAAAACCGCCTCCCGGATCACCGCCCTGGAAAAGCAGATCGTGGACAGCCAGGCGGAGGTCCTGCGGCTGCAAGCCCAGCTGGAAGCCCTGAAGCCCTGGATGGGCCTGGACGTTTCCATGCGGCTGCTGGGCACCGCGTCCACCAGCGTATTTATCGGCTCGTTTCCTGAGGAGATGACGGAGGCTGAGCTGAAACAGCGGCTGGCGGAAGTCCTGCCCGATGTGTCCGCCCTGGAGGCGGAGGTAGTCAGCGCACAGCCCCAGCAGACCTGCGCATTTGTTGTCTGCCATGCCAAATACGGCATGAAGGTGGAGGCCGCTCTCCGGGGCATGGGCTTCTCCTACCCCGCCGCCCCCTCCAAGCTCCCCCCCGCCCAGCGGGCGGAGGACCTGCAAAAGCGGCTGGCGGAGCAGCAGGAGACTGCGGAAAAGGCAAAAACGGAGATCGTTTCCTTTGCCGACCGGCGGGAGGACCTGCTGTTCACGGCGGATTACTTCACCATGCGGGCCGACAAGTACCGGGTGCTGGGCGACCTGTGGCAGACCCGCCACGTTTTCCAGGTGACCGGCTATATTCCGGCGGTGGACGCCCCTGCCCTGGAACAGGAGCTGGAACGGGACTTCCACGCCTTTGTGGAGGTGGAGACTCCCGGCCCTGAGGAAAATCCTCCGGTGAAGCTGAAAAACAATTTCTTCGCCGCCCCCGTGGAGGGCGTGGTGGAGGGCTACAGTATGCCGGGCAAGCTGGAGATTGATCCCTCCGGGGTCATGTCCCTGTTCTACTATGTGCTGTTCGGCATGATGCTTTCCGACGCCGCCTACGGCATTTTGATGGTGGTGGTCTGCGGCATTGTGCTGCTGAAGTTCAAGAACATTGAGGAGAGTCTGAGAAAGTCCCTGACAATGTTCTTCTACTGCGGCATTTCCACCACCTTCTGGGGCGTCATGTTCGGCAGCTATTTCGGCGACGCTATCCCGGTGATCGCCAGGACCTTCTTCAACACGGAGATCACCATCCCGCCCCTGTGGTTCGCCCCCCTGGACGAGCCCATGCGGCTGCTGGTATTCTCCCTTTTGCTGGGCATCATCCACCTGTTTGCCGGCCTGGGAGTCCAGTTCTATCAGCTGATAAAGCGGAAGAAGCTGGCCGACGCCATTTACGATGTGGTGTTCTGGTACTTCCTGGTGGGCGGCCTTGTAGTGGTGCTGGTGGCAAGCGACATGTTCCAGAGCATGATGGGCCTGACCCTGGCCATTCCCTCGGTGGTGGTCACCATTGCCGCCGGGCTGGCGGGGATCGGCGCGGTGGGCATTATCGCCACCTCCGGCCGGGAATCCAAAAGCTTTGGCAAGCGCCTTTTGAAGGGCCTTTACGGCCTCTACGGCGTATCCAGTTATCTCAGCGATATTCTGTCCTATTCCCGTCTGCTGGCCCTGGGTCTGGCCACCGGCGTCATCGCCACGGTGTTCAACCAGCTGGGCAGCATGATGGGCGGCGGTGTGATCGGCGCCATCTTCTTCATCTTTGTGTTCGTCATCGGACACACCCTGAACCTGGGCATCAATCTGCTGGGCGCTTATGTGCACACCAACCGTTTGCAGTACGTGGAGTTCTTTGGTAAGTTTTACGAGGGAGACGGCCGGAAATTCACGCCGTTTGCCGCGAAAACAAAATATTTTAAGATTTCGGAGGAAAAATAAAATGGATAATCTTGGCATCGTGTTTGCCCTTCTGGGCGCAGCTCTGGCAACTCTTATGGGCGGCATCGGTTCCGCCATCGGCGTGAGCATGACCGGCCGCGCCGCTGCTGGCGTGGTCACGGAGGATCCCTCCAAGTTCGCCAAAGTGCTGGTGCTTCAGCTGCTTCCCGGCACCCAGGGTATTTACGGCCTGCTCATCGGCTTTATCACGCTGGGCCAGCTGGGCATCATCGGCGGCTCCGGCGGCGCTATCACCCTGACCAAGGGCCTTCTGTTCCTGGCAGCCTGCCTGCCCATGGCCATTGTGGGCTGGGTGTCCGCTCTCCAGCAGGCCAAGGCCGCCGTCGCCAGCATTGCGCTGGTGGCAAAGAAGCCCGACCAGTTCAGCAAAGGCATGATCTTCCCCGCCATGGTGGAGACCTACGCCGTGTTTGCTCTGCTGATCTCCATCCTGGCCGTTGTTGGCGTTGGCGGCATGAACATCTGATGCTTTCGGGAGCTGCCGGGCTGAGAGACAGCGGCGTGTTTCGGCCGTTCCCATAGCCCCATCAACAAGGGAGGAGAGATCACATTGACCGGACTGGAAACCATACTTGAACAAATCGGCAGCGACGCCGGGAAAGAGGCGGCGGAGCAGCTTTCCGCCGCAAATAAGCAGGCCGAGGAGATCCTGGCCGCCGCCAAGGAAAAGGCCGCCCAAAAGACGGCAGACGTTCTGAGGGAAGGCGAAGAAAAGGCCCAGGATATTCGCAGCCGCGCCGACTCCTCTGCCCAGCTGGAGCGCCGCAACGCCATGCTTTCCTTTAAGCAGCAGGTGATCCGCGACGCCATCAGCGATGTGCGGGCGTCCCTGGAAAACGCTCCGGCAGAGGAATACTTTTCCATGCTTCTTCAACTGGCAGGCCGCTGCGCCCCCCAGGGCCCTGCGGAAATGCGGCTGAACCTGCGGGACCTGGACCGTCTCCCTGCCGACTTTGGGGAAAAGCTGAAAAAAGCGGCCCCCCAGGGAGAGATCAGCGTTTCCAAGGAGCCTCTCGACATCGAAAGCGGCTTTGTACTGGTACATGAGGGAATCGATGTGAACTGCACGTTCCGGGCGATCTTCGAGGACGCGGAGGGCGCCTTGCGCGACGCTGTTGGGAAGATCCTGTTCCCCGTGGCATAGCCGGGAAGGAGACCCCATGAAGGAAGATTATATCTACGCAGTGGCAAGAGTGCGCTCCCGGGAGCTTACCCTGTTCAGCCGCCAGGATATTGACCAGCTCATGTCCTGCCGCACCAGTGAGGAATGCGTCCGCACCCTGCGGGACAAGGGCTGGGGCGTTGGCGGCGAGACCACGGGGGAAGCCCTTTTGGAAGCGGAAGAGGAAAAGATATGGGACTTTATCCGGGAGCTTACCCCGGACCTGAGCCCCTTTCGCATTCTGCTCTACCCCACCGATTACAACAACCTGAAGGCCGCCATCAAGAGCGTGGTCACCGATGTGGAGCCTGTAAACGTGTTTCTTCCCGGAGGCACTGTGGAGCCTGAAACCATGATGAAGTGCGTGAAGGAACACGACTTCTCTCCCCTGCCCCCCGCGATGGCGGAGGCAGCGGAAAGCGCCTGCCGCACCTTGCTCCAAACCGGAGACGGCCAGCTCTGCGACGTGATCCTGGACAAGGCGTGCCTTTCAGGCGTGCTGGAGGCGGGCAAGCGCAGCGGGAACCGGCTGCTGGAGGAATACGCGGAGCTTTTCTGCGCCATCGCCGACATCAAGGTGGCCGTGCGGGCCTGCAAAACCGGGAAATCCCGGAGCTTTCTGGACGCTGCCCTCGTTCCCTGCAAAACCCTGGACTGGGAGGCGCTGGCCGCCGCAGCCTGCAAGGGCCAGGAGGAGCTTTTCGCCTTCCTGTCCTCCACGGAATACAGCCAGGCGGCGGAGCAGCTGAGGGAATCCTATTCCGCCTTTGAAAAGTGGTGCGACGACAGGATCATGGACCTGATCCGGGGAGAGAAGACCAATCCCTTCACCATCGGCCCCCTGTTCGCCTATGTGCTGGCCAGGCGCAATGAAATCAGCACCGTGCGGGTCATCCTGTCCGGAAAGCTCAACGAGCTGGACGACAGCGTGATCCGGGAAAGACTGAGGGACATGTATGTATAGGATAGCAGTGTTGGGCGACCGGGACAGCATTTACGGTTTTGCCGCCCTGGGCCTGGAGATTTTTCCCGTTTCCGACGCCGAATCCGGCGTCCGGACCCTTCGGAACCTGGCGGAGCGGGACTATGCCGTGATCTATATCACCGAAGCCCTGGCCAAAGACCTGGAGGAGGAGCTGGAACGCTACCAGGAAAGCCTGCTCCCCGCCATCATTCTCATTCCGGGAGTCCGCGGCAATACGGGCGCGGGGCTCCAGGCGGTAAAGCGGTCTGTGGAGCAGGCCGTTGGCTCCGATATTATCTTTAACGACTGATTGTTTTGATCTTCGGATTTCGCCTTTTGTTTTCAGAAAGGCGAAGGCGGAACTTTGTAAAGAGAGGAAAGTGATCTGAAAAGATGAGCAGCGGCACCATCAAAAAAGTGGCCGGACCTCTGGTCATCGCCAAGGGTATGCGGGACGCCAACATGTTCGACGTGGTGCGCGTCAGCGATAAGCGCCTGATCGGCGAGATCATCGAGATCCACGGTGACGAGGCCTCCATCCAGGTATACGAGGAAACCTCCGGCCTGGGTCCCGGCGCCCCCGTGGAATCCACCGGCGAGCCCATGAGCGTAGAGCTGGGGCCCGGCCTGATCAGCAGTATTTACGACGGCATCCAGCGCCCGCTGGACGAGATCATGAAGGTCTCCGGCAACAACCTGCAGCGCGGCGTGGAGGTCCCCTCCCTGAAGCGGGACCTGAAGTGGGACTTCGTCCCCGCCATGCAGGCAGGCGACAGCGTTTCCGGCGGCGATATTATCGGCACTGTGGAGGAGACGGAGATCGTCTCCCACAAGATCATGGTTCCCCCGGGGATCGTGGGAAAGCTCAAAACCATTGCCCCCGGCCAGTACACCGTGACGGAAACCGTGGCCACCGTGGAAACTCCCGACGGCAACGAGGTCCCCATTGCCCTGATGCAGAAGTGGCCCGTGCGCCGGGGCCGTCCCTACCGGCAGAAGCTGTCCCCCGACAAGCCTCTGGTCACCGGCCAGCGGGTCATCGACACCCTGTTTCCCATCGCCAAGGGTGGTGTGGCGGCAGTGCCCGGCCCCTTCGGCAGCGGCAAGACCGTGGTGCAGCATCAGCTGGCCAAATGGGCCGAGGCGGATATTGTGGTCTACATCGGCTGCGGCGAGCGCGGCAATGAGATGACCGACGTTCTGAACGAATTCCCCGAGCTGGTAGACCCCAAAACCGGCTATTCCCTGATGAAACGGACGGTTTTGATCGCCAACACCTCCGACATGCCTGTGGCGGCCCGTGAGGCCTCTATTTACACGGGCATCACCATTGCCGAATATTTCCGGGACATGGGCTATTCCGTGGCCCTGATGGCGGACTCCACCTCCCGCTGGGCCGAGGCCCTGCGCGAGATGTCCGGCCGGCTGGAGGAAATGCCCGGCGAGGAGGGCTACCCCGCCTACCTGGGAAGCCGTCTGGCCCAGTTC
>CAZRLJ010000075.1:0-351 GCA_964600905.1 uncultured Acutalibacter sp.
AATAGGCCGAGGGCTTGACCATTCATCCTTTTGTTTGGTCTCGCTCCCACCCCCCACTCCTTTCCTACCGCTTCTTCCCTTTATTCAGTTTTTAGGGTACTTGCCCAATATGCACCATTAGCTCAGTTGGTAGAGCACCTGACTCTTAATCAGGGTGTCCTGGGTTCGAGCCCCCGATGGCGCACCACGTCGGAGGAAACTCCACGATCATACTCCCACCTTTCAGGGTGGGAGTTTTAGTCGCTTCGATTCCTCCTCCTTTTCTGCAAAAAAGCGCGGCTGCGCTTCCAAGCAAAAAACATTCGCTCATCCTTCGCTCGGTTTTTTGCTCTTCGCTTGCCTACACTTTTT
>CAZRLJ010000075.1:361-1888 GCA_964600905.1 uncultured Acutalibacter sp.
GCTCAGTTGGTAGAGCACCTGACTCTTAATCAGGGTGTCCTGGGTTCGAGTCCCCGATGGTGCACCACACGGCCCGTTGGTCAAGCGGTTAAGACAGCGGCCTCTCACGCCGTTAACGTGGGTTCGATTCCCGCACGGGTCACCACTGCCAACCTTAACCGATTGGCGTATATTCCTCCTTAGCTCAGTCGGTAGAGCATGCGGCTGTTAACCGCAGGGTCGTTGGTTCGAGTCCAACAGGGGGAGCCAAAAATGGAGATGCCGCCGCATGTTATCAGCGGCGGCGTTTTTTTATCTGGACCATTAGCGCAGTGGTTAGAGCAGCCGGCTCATAACCGGTCGGTCCGGGGTTCAAATCCCTGATGGTCCACCAAAAAGCAAAAGTCCACCCGACGGGTGGATTTTTGCTTTTTCCTATTCAGGGATTTGAACCCGAGAGGGTCTGAGGGAAAAGAGGATATGCTGGTGGCATATCCTCCCCGAAGAGCGGCGAGGGCGGTACCAAAGAGCGAAGCTCTTGGGTGCCCGAGCCATCAGGAACAAGCAAGGCGCAGTTCCTGGTCAAATCCCTGATGGTCCACCAAAACAAAAATCCGTTCTCGAAAGAGAGCGGATTTTGTTTTGTATTATTCATTTTTCATTATTCACTATTCATTATTCATTTGTCCGGATTTTTGTAATGAATGATGAAACCGCTTCGCTGATGAATCATTGATTTGCTATTCGATTGAAATGCCGGAAAGCCGGTGCAGCGCGATGATCTGTCTTTCAGCCGGGGAGAGATCGTACACATACTGCGGGTCGCTTCCCTTACTGAGGCGGTGGGGACGCTGCCCGCTTTTTCCGGAATGGCATAACTCGGGGTAGCAGAATGCGCGGGCAGGAATTCCCAGGATAGCGGCTAATGCCATTAACTCGTCCAGGGAGAACTGTGTCGTTCCGTTTTCCTTGCAGGAATAGGTTTCGCGGTGGCCGCTGCATTTTAGCGCTCCGGTCATGTCATCCTGGCGAAACCCCAGAAGCAGCCGATAGTATCGGGCCATATCTCCAAAATTATTCACCAGCGGCCCTCCTGCGGTAGTCTGCAATGATCTGTAATTCTTCTTTGGTGAGTCTTCCCACGTCCGACAGGTCAGGAAGCTCAAATCTGATTTTTTGAAGGTCAGCGGGCTTCTGCACCCAGAGCTCAGGAGAGAAAAAGACGTCCGGCTTGACCCCGTACAGCTTGGACAACTGCAAAAGCTCCTCTGGGTAAAAGGGCGTTTTTCCCCGCTCTTTCCCGTTGTAAGCCGGCCGTGAAATGCAAAGGGCTTTTGCGGCCTCCTCCTGCGTGTATCCCGCTTCCAGCCGCAGCGCCCGAATCAGAATATGGAGAGGCGTATTTCTTTCAGCATCCATTTTGCCACATCCCCGAAAAGAATTTCCGGACAGGGCGGCGTTTCGAATCGTAAAACAAAAAAGTGCGCAACGCCATTGACGCCACGCACCGAAAAACGCACAACCCCAATGTTGTCACACATCGTACCT
>CAZRLJ010000075.1:1988-8943 GCA_964600905.1 uncultured Acutalibacter sp.
CTTTTCAAGACTTTTCTGTCGAGAAAGGTCGAAGGGATTGAAATAATGAAAAATTTTTGTATAATGAAATAGAATCATTTCCCTTCGATTCCCCTGGTGGGACAAAACGAAGTCCGTGTCCAAGGTAAAAAGATATAAGTGAAAAGGGAGCGGAAGGCTGATGAAAACCATTCTTCTTACCGGCGTTTCCGGCTTTGTGGGGGCCCGGATCCTGCGGCAGCTGGGGGATTCCTTCCGGTTTGTCACGCTGCCCAGAGAGCTGGTTCACAGTGCGGACCGGGAAGGGATTCTCTCTGCCGTGCAGAGGCTTCGCCCCGATGGCGTGATCCATACGGCGGCCATCTCCGACGTGGGCTATTCCCAGGAGCACCCGGAGGAATCCTACCGGGCGAATGTAATGCTAACCCTCTGCCTGGCCGAGGCTGCCAGGTTCGTGGGGGCCAAGCTGGTGAGCTTCAGCTCTGACCAGGTGTACAGCGGGGAGAGGGGAAACGGCCCCTTTGACGAGCTTTTGGACGTCCATCCCGCCAATGTGTACGGGCGGCATAAGCTGGAGGCGGAGCGGCGGGCGCTGGAAATCGATCCCGATTCCGTTCATCTGCGGGCCACCTGGATGTACGATCTGCCCGGCTACGGTTTGCCCATCCGGGGCAATCTGCTGGTAAACCTGGTACAGGCCGCGCTGACTGGGACAAAGCTTTCCTTTTCCAATCGGGAATACCGGGGGATCACCTACGTGCGCCAGGCGGTGGAGCTACTGGTTTCCGCTCTGGAGCTGCCGGGCGGCGTGTACAATTTCGGCAGTGAGAACCGCCTTTCTATGTACGACACCGCGGTGGACTTTGCCCAGGCTCTGGGCTTGCGAATGGAGCTTGAGAAAGGTGACCGGCAGCGGAGCCTGGCAATGGACTGCGCAAAGCTGAGAAAGGCCGGGATTTCCTTTGACGACACCCAGGCCGGCCTGCGCAGATGCCTGAAGGATTACGGCCTGGGGCAGTGATCCGGCAGAAAGCGGTGTGGGCAAGTAAGAAACCGATTGCAAAACCCCGAAAAAGTGATATAATGGGCCAAAAGGGGCTGAACCATGACGTGCAGAAAATCGGAACAATCGACACAGCAAAATATGCCGGAATATCCGATAAAATAATTCGCTCCGGCACGGTGGTGTTGACCGACAAGCAGAAGCAGCACATTATTGATCGCCGAGGACAAGAGTTCTTCGACAAGTATAGCCCCTTTTTTCGAGAAGTGGCGGAAAACCCTGAGTACATATTCAAGGATCCGCAGCACAAGAATACTGTGATTGCCAGCAAAACCATATCCGTGGACGGGAAGCACGTCAACCTCATCATTCGTCTGGCTGTTGAAGGTGATGACCCCTCGCTGGAAAATTCCATCATTACGGCAATAGCTGAGAACGACAAGCGGTACCAGCAAAGGTTAAGGAATAATCATCCCCTTTACAAAAGCGAATGAAGCGTGTATAATAGTGATAGAATAGAGTAGGTCATTCGAGGTGGTGGATTTCGTAGCAACCACACGCCCTCCGGGCCAAAAGAGACGCAGGAGAATGCTACGCCTGCCGAATGACCATCCTATCTGGGGCCGCCGCAAGGCGGCCCCGTTCCTTTTGCAAAATTTTAAAGATGAATGAGCAGCTGTCTCCGCTACGGAGAAGGCTGCTTTTTCTTTTCTCTGCCCGGAAGAAAAGACACGGGCTTGTACTTCCGGTCCGCGGCTGGTACAATGGGGTTGGGGAGACAAATCCCCTTCAAAATAAAAAAATTTCCAAAAATGTGTAAGATTTTCGTCTGTTTCCTGTCTTATAGGGTGAAGGGCCCTAAAACCTCAGAGGGGAGGGAATGCATTGGAGGACGTCAAAATCGTAGAACTGTACTGGCAGAGGGACGCAAACGCCATTTCCGAGACCGCCGACAAGTATGGCGCTTATTGCTTCGCCATAGCCAACAACATTCTGCACAGCCTGGAGGACTCCGAGGAGTGCGTCAACGACACCTGGCTTCGCGCCTGGAACGCTATGCCGCCGCAAAAGCCCGATGTGCTCCGGCTGTTTCTGGCGAAGATCACCCGCAATCTTTCCTTTAACCGTTATGAGGGAAGAGACACCAAAAAGCGCGGCGGCGGGGAACTGACGCTGGTGCTGGAGGAACTGGCGGAATGCCTGGACAGCGGGACGGATGTGGAAGCCGGATTCGAGAACTCAGAGCTGGAGCTGTGTATTCGGCACTTTGTCCGATTGCTGCCCACGCGGGAACGGAACCTATTTGTGCGCCGCTATTTCTTTACGGAGCCGATCCCCGAGGTCGCGGAGCGGTACGGGCTGACGGCGGATCATGTCAGCGTGATCCTAAGCCGGACGCGGAAAAAACTGAAGCAGGAACTGGAGAAGGAGGGATACCTGTGAATAGCAAAGATTTGTACAAGGCCATTGGCAAGGTAGACAACGATATTTTGGAGCAGAGCGAAGCCCCCGGCAGGGCTCCGGGCAAAGCTCCCAAAGGAAAAGTGCATTTTATCAGGAGATATTGGAAAGCCGCAGTAGCGGCAGTGCTGGCGCTGACCATTACCGGAGGAATTCTTTTTTACCCGAGTAACGGAACGCCAATGGGCCCCATCGCTCTGGCGGCCTATCCCGAAATGTCATCCTATCCCACGAATTCCAATGATGACGAGGCCTACGACGCCTGGCGGGAGGACGTGGAGGCCCAGCGCCGGGACCTGGGGGATACCTCTTCCCTGGAAGGCTTTTTCGCCAAAAGCGCTCAGGTTTTTTTGAGGGAAACAAGGGGAGGAAACCGCACCTATTCGCCCCTGAACATCTACATGGCCCTGTCCATGCTGGCCCAGGTCACCGATGGGGAGAGCCGGAAGCAAATTCTTACGGCCCTGGGCAGCGAAAGTGTTGACGCCCTGCGGCAGCAGGCAAACGACGTGTGGAACGCCAACTACCGGGACGACGGACAGGTGACTTCCATTTTAAGCAGCTCCCTGTGGCTCAACCAGAACATCAAATATAACCAGGACACCATGGACATTCTGGCCAAGGATTTCTACGCCTCCTCCTACCAGGGAGAAATGGGCTCGGACGAATACAATATGCTCATGCGGGACTGGCTCAATGAGCAGACCGAGGGCGAGCTGGAGGAGGAAATCAAGGACTTTGCACTGAGCCCCAGCACTATCATGGCCCTGGGCACCGCCATCAATTTCAAAGCCGGATGGTATGACGAGTTTATGGAGGACAAAACAGCGTCCCAGACCTTCCATGCTTCCTCCGGTGACGTGGAGACGGATTTCATGCACCAGAGTGATGAAAGGGGAGACTACTACTGGGGAGAGCGCTTTTCCGCCATCGGTCAGAGCATGGTGGGGAGCGGCGCCATGTGGTTCCTTCTTCCTGAGGAAGGCGTCAGCCCTGAGGAGCTGCTGGCGGATGAGGAAGCCATGGAGTTTCTTTTCAGTACCGATCCATACGCCTGGGAAAAGAAAAAGACAGTTGTTGTGAACAAGTCCATCCCCAAGTTTGACATTTCCTCCGAGTTTGATTTGATCGAGGAAATGCAGGAGCTGGGCATTACGGCCGTCTTTGAACCGGGCGTGGCCGACTTCACTCCCATGACCACCGATGTGCGCGATCCCATTGCGCTTTCCCAGGCCAGCCACGCCGCCAGGGTGAACATTGACGAGAAGGGCTGCGACGCCGCCGCCTTCACGGTCATGGAGGCCAATGCTACGGGTGCGTGGACAGAACCGGACGAGGAAGTGGACTTCGTCCTGGATCGCCCCTTCCTGTTCTGTATCACCGGAGAAAGCGGCCTGCCCCTGTTCGTGGGGATCGTCAACAGCCCCGTTGATACAAATAAGGATTCTCCTGCCGAAACCGATAAAATCCTTCCTCAGCTCCTTCCAGAGTCATAAGGAGGGGGTATTATGAAGCCTTATCAGAAAATTCTTTCCATCCTGCTCTCTCTTGTTTTGCTGGCCTCCGCCTTTGGATGTACGCGGGACTCCGGGCCAATCAACGCTCCCCTGGCCCTGGCGGTCTATCCTGAAATGGCTCCCTATGCCAGCTCATTCGACCAGGAGGCATTTGAAGCATGGTCGAAGGATGTGGAGGCCCAGGAGCGGGATCTGGGGGATACCTCTGCTCTGGAAGACTTTTTCGCCCAGAGCGCCCAGGTCTTTTTGAAGGAGACGAAGGGGGAGAACCGCACCTATTCGCCCCTGAACATCTACATGGCACTTGCCATGCTGGCCCAGGTCACGGGCGGGGAGAGCCGGGAGCAGATACTCTCTACCCTGGGCAGCGAAAGCATTGACACCCTGCGGCAGCAGGCCAGCGACGTGTGGAACGCCAACTACCGGGACGATGGGTCTTTGACCTCCATTCTGGCCAGCTCCCTGTGGCTGAACCGGGAGATTCGGTATAATCAAGACACCATGGATACCCTGGCCAAGGACTTCTACGCCTCTTCCTATCGGGGCGAGATGGGCTCAGATGAATACAATCAGCTTTTCCAGGACTGGCTCAACGAGCAGACGGGAGGCCTTTTGAAGGAAGCGGCCGGGGACATGAAGCTGGACGAGGAGACCGTTATGGCACTGGCCACCACCGTGTCTTTCCAGGCCAAATGGTACGACGAGTTTATGGAAAGCGAAACCGCGCCCCAGACCTTCCATGCGCCCGACGGGGATGTAGAGACAGATTTCATGCATCAGAGCGAGGAGCGGGGCGATTACTACTGGGGAGAGCGCTTTTCCGCCATCGGTCAGCACTTTGCGGGGGGCGGCGATATGTGGTTCCTTCTGCCGGACGAGGGGGTGTGCCCGGAGGAGCTGCTGGCGGACGAGGAGGCCATGGAGTTCCTTTTCTGCGCCAAAAAATACGAATGGAAAAACCGGGATATGTTCACGGTGAACAAATCCATTCCCAAGTTTGACATTTCCTCCCAGTTTGATCTGAAAGAGGGGATGAAGGCCCTGGGGATCACGGACGTTTTTGACCCGATGTTGTCAGACTTTACCCCCATGACCACCGATGTGAAGGAGCCCCTCGTTCTCTCTGAGGCAGACCATGCCGCCAGAGTGACCATTGACGAGGAGGGCTGCACCGCCACGGCTTTTACCGTTATGAAGATCATTCCTGCGGGCGCATGGGTGGGCACTCCCGACGAGGTGGACTTTGTCCTGGACCGCCCCTTCTTCTTCTGCATCACCGGAGAAAGCGGCCTGCCCCTGTTTATGGGCATCGTCAACAGCCCCGTTGATACAAATAAGGATTCTCCTGCCGAAACTGATAAAATTCTTCCTCAGCTCCTTCCAGAGTCATAAGGAGGGGGTATTATGAAGCCTTATCAGAAAATTCTTTCCATCCTGCTCTCTCTTGTTTTGCTGGTTTCTACCTTTGGATGCGGGCAGGGGTCTGAGCTGGCCATCAGCCCCGAGGCCCTGGCAAAGGCCAGCTATCCCGGCGAATACGACCCGGTGGAGCGTGACGCATGGGAAAGAGAAGTCTCTTTTGAGAGGAAGAATACGAAAGGCGTCGCCGACATGCGAGGCTTCTTAGAGCAGAGCGTCCAGGTGTTTTTGCGGGAGACCGATGGAAAGAACCGTACCTATTCGCCTGTGAGTATCTACATGGCATTGGCTATGCTGGCTCAGTTGACGGACGGAGAGACCCGGGGCCAGATCTTAGAGCTTCTGGGCAGCGACAGCATGGACGCACTGCGGCAGCAGGCCAACAAGATATGGAACGCAAACTATTCCGACAGCGAGGACATGACCTCCATTTTGGCCAATTCCCTGTGGCTGAATGAGAATGTCAAGTTCAATCAGGACACCATGGACATTTTGGCCCAGGACTTCTACGCCTCCTCCTACCGGGGAACAATGGGCTCTGCGGAATTCAACAAGCTCCTGCAGAGCTGGATTAACGAGCAGACCGGCGGCCTTCTGAAGGACGCGGCCGGGAACCTTGAGTTGAAGCCGCACCACATTCTTTCTCTGGTCTCCACGGTGTATTTCAAATCCTCATGGCTGAAAGCGTTCAATGTGGCAAGGACTGCGCCCCAAACCTTCCACGCTCCCTACCGTGACGTGGAGAAGGATTTCATGCACCAGTCAGGCGCCGACTCCTATTATTGGGGAGAGCAGTTTTCCGCTGTCACCCAGAACCTTCTGGGCGGAGAGATGTGGTTTCTTTTGCCCGACGAAGGTATCAGCCCGGAGAAGCTGCTGGGCGATGAGGAAGCTCTGGACTTTCTTTTCACCGGGGATAAAGCTGACTGGGAGAAGCAAAAGAGAGTGATCGTGCACAGGTCCATTCCGAAATTTGATGTATCCGCTCAGTTCGATCTGACCGAAGGCTTGCGGGAAATGGGCGTCACGGATGTCTTTACAACGAGGAAGGCTGACTTCACTCCCATGACCACCGATGTGAAAGACCCCATTGCCCTTGACCAGGCCAAGCACGCCGCCAGAGTGACCATTGACGAGGATGGCTGCGAAGCCGCCGCTTTCACGTCTATGGCAGCCGGGATAGGCTGTGCTCCGGGGCCGAAGAACGAGGTGGACTTTGTTCTGGATCGCCCCTTTATCTTCTGTATCACTGCGGCAAAGGGCCTGCCCCTGTTTATGGGCATCGTCAACAGCCCTACCGAATGATCAGCTCTTTCTAAATCACAACCGCCGCTGGGGTTCCCAGCGGCGGTTGTTCCTGCTATTCCGAAATTTGGCGAAGGGGGAGAGGATCGTCCTGCCGCTTGTCCAGATATTCCTCCAGGCAAAGCCCCTGCTCGTACATCTCCGTTGCGGCCTCCACCCCCACATAGCGGTAGTGCCAGACCTCCTCCACCGTGCCGGTGATGTCCGTCTTATTGTCCGGATAGCGGAAGATAAACCCATACTTATAGCTGTTCTCCTGCAGCCAGAAAAA
>CAZRLJ010000076.1:0-8733 GCA_964600905.1 uncultured Acutalibacter sp.
CAGGCGAGACCGATGGACACATTATACCAACGCACCTTTGGTGCTTATGGTATAATAGCGTTAGATCCAATATTATGGCTGGAATGGAAGGAAATCATTATGAAACGAATCGCTGTATTTTTTCTGATACTCTGTCTTATGCTGGGCGGCTGCGCCGCGCCCGCTCCCGGGGAAAGCGGAGGGGCCGTCACAGAGCCTCCCCAGCGGGTGGTGTGCCTTTACGGCTCCTATGCCGAGGCGTGGCTTCTGGCCGGGGGCCGGCTTGCGGGCGTTGCCGAGGATGCCGTGGAGGAACGGGCGCTTCCGGTGGGGGACGCGAAAATCGTGGGAACCGTCAAGGAGCCCAACGCCGAGGAGATCCTCGGGCTGGATCCGGACCTGGTCATTCTCAATTCCGATATTGCCGGACAGATGGACGTTCAGGAGGTCCTGGAGTCCGCCGGAGTGACCTGCCGAGCCTGGACGGTGGATACCTTTGACGACTACGCCGCCATGATGAAGGAATTCACCGGGCTGACGGGCCGGGAGGAATTGTACGACTCCCTGGTGACCCAGGTTCGGGAGCAGATAAACAGCGTGAAGGAAAAGACGGCTTCCGTGGATTCTTCTCCGTCGGTGCTGCTGATCCGGGCGTTTTCCTCCGGGATCAAGGCAAAGACCGACGATGAGCTGGCCGGGGCGATCCTGAAGGAGCTGGGCGCCCACAATATTGCCGACGACCACCCCTCCATGTTGGAGAACCTGAGCCTGGAGGAGGTCGTCGAGGCCGATCCGGACTACATTTTCGTCACCACCATGGGAAGCGAGGAAAAGGCCCTGGCCTATCTGGATGATTTGATCCAAGGCAATCCGGCCTGGCAGGAGCTGCAGGCCGTGAAGAACGGCCGGTATATCGTCCTGCCCAAGGACCTGTTCCACTATAAGCCCAACAATCGCTGGGGGGAAAGCTATGAATACATGGCAAAGTGGCTCTATCCGGTGCTTTTTTCAGAATAATACCGGCCTGAAGCTGCTGCTTTTGGCCTTGTTTACGGCGCTTAGCGCCTGCTTTGGGCTGCGCTTTGGTTCCTCTGCCCTGGATTTTCCCGGAGCGCTGGCGGCTTTGCTGGGCGGGGACGTTTCCACGGCGGGGGCCCGCATTCTGCTGTACGTCCGGCTGCCGCGGGTGTGTGCGTCTTTGCTCTCAGGAGCGGCTCTGGCTGTAGCCGGTGTGCTGACCCAGGCGGCACTGTCGAACCCGCTGGCCTCGCCTAACGTGATCGGCGTCAACGCCGGAGCGGGCTTTTTTACCTTCCTGACCATGGCGCTGCTTCCCATGGCCCGGCAGGCCCTGCCCCTGGGGGCATTTCTGGGAGCCCTTGTCACCATGCTGCTGATTTATGCCATCGCCGGGCTGGCCGGGGCGGGCAGGCTCACCATCATCCTGGCGGGCGTGGCCGTGAGCAGTATGTTTACCGCAGGCGTGAACACTGTAAAGACCTTCTTCCCGGACACCCTGTATAACGGCAGCACCTTTCTCATCGGCGGCTTTTCCGGGGTAACCTTCCGGGAGTTGTCCCCTGCCTGGCTGCTGATCCTGGCGGCGCTGCTGGGGGCAATGCTTCTGTCCGGCCAGACCGACGTCCTCTGCCTGGGCGAGGAAACGGCAAAAAGCCTGGGGCTCCCGGTGGGGGCGGTCCGGTTCGGGCTGGTTTTCTGTGCCTGTGTCCTGGCCGGGTGCGCCGTCAGCTTTTCCGGCCTGCTGAGCTTTGTGGGGCTGATCGTTCCCCACATCTGCCGGAGAATTTTCGGCACGGGGCATCGGGTGCTGGTGCCCGCCTCCTGCCTGTTGGGAGCCGGGTTTGTCACCCTGTGCGACCTGCTGAGCCGGGTGCTGTTCGCTCCATATGAAATCCCTGTGGGAATTTTGCTCTCTCTGATCGGCGGGCCCTTCTTCCTGTTTTTGCTTTTGCACCGGGGACGCCGCTCCAGGCCGGGAAAGGAGGCCCCCCATGCTTGAAATTGCCGATCTGCGGGCCGGATACGGAGACGCGGAGATCCTCCACGGCCTCACCTTTTCCGTGGAGCCCCGGAAGATTGTCTCTCTGATTGGCCCCAACGGCTGCGGTAAGACCACGCTGCTCCGGGCCATGTGCGGGCTGCTGCCTGTTTCCGGTGGAGCTGTCCGGCTGGAGGGCCGGGAGATTAAGGAATACGGCCGAAAGGAATTTGCCCGGTTGGCGGCCTTTTTACCCCAGACCCGGAATGTTCCCGCCATCACGGCGGAACGGCTGGTTTCCCACGGCCGGTATCCCCATCTGTCCTTCGGGCGCAGTTTGACGGAACAGGACCGGGAGATCGTCCGCCGCGCCATGGAGACCACGGGAACCCTGGAATTTCGGGACCGGGAGCTGTCAAGCCTTTCCGGCGGTCAGCGCCAGCGGGTGTACCTGGCCATGACGCTGGCCCAGGAGGCGGAGATCCTGTTTCTGGACGAGCCCACCACCTATCTGGATGTGGGCCAGAAATTTCAGGTGATGGAACTGGTTTTGCAGCTGAAGGCCATGGGAAAAACCGTGGTCATGGCACTGCACGACCTGCCCCTTGCCTTTGCCTGCAGCGACGCCGTGGCGGTGCTGGAAAAGGGCGTCCTGCGGGAGTACGGCCCGGCGGAGGCCGTTTTTGACAGCGGCGCCCCCGGCCGGGCTTTTGGAGTGCACACCGAAAAGATCACACTGAATGGGAAAAAGGAATATCTGTTTTTGAAATAGTGGGTCGGACAAGGATGGCGCCTTCTGGGAAACCTACTCTCTGCCCTATGCCCTCTCAAAAGTTTCTTTCCCTCACCGGATGTAATGATGAATCTATAGGCAAAAACCGGGGCCGCTGTTCGTAGGAATTATTGTTTTGGGAAGGCGCAATTCATTCGATGTTCCTTTCTATGTAATATATATTGACAATAACCGCTTGTGCGATTATAATAAAATTATCAAACAAGAACCGCAGAATTTCAGAAAGGGAGTGAACTCCGATGGGAAAATAAAAAGAAATTCACAAGAAACCAATGGGTTCCGCAGCCCACCGGAAAATCCGGCACGTTTTTCTTGTGAACTTCAGGTAGAGTATACCTGAAAGAGCTGGAAAATGCAAGAAAAAGGAACAAAATAAATTTAAGAAAAGAGGTTTGACCTTTATGAAAAAAGTAAAATCCATTCTCTGTATGGTGCTGGCTCTTGCCATGATGGTTGCTTTGGCTGTGCCTGCTGCAGCTCAGAGCAATGCAGAGCAAACCGGAGAACTGCACGAAATGGCGCTATCCTTTACTGCTGGACAACATGGAGTGTATGAATATGACGAAGAAACAGGTTCAATGGGGTACATTCCTCCGGAGGAATATACCCCATATGATTTTTCACAAGATGATGATGGAAATCTTGAAGAAAAAAGTCTTGAGAATGGGAATTTCCAACAAGAATCAGACGACGAACTGGCTGACATACTGTTCTCTGCTGCAGCTACTACCCAATATGGGGTTTATGAATCTGTAAATTCTCCCTCTGGAGTAGAAGCCAGCACATGCTTAATTGGTGCAAGATTTCAGAACGGAAGTGGTAGAACAAATAATGTAATAGTCGGAACCGGCTGGTTAATCAATAATACTTATGTTGTCACAGCGGGCCACTGTTTGTATAACCCGACATATATAAATAATGGCAACAACGGGTTTGCTACGCATGTTGCGGTGTATGTTGGTGCCTCAAACGGAACGTCTAAGCAGTACAAATTGGGGTACGTTAAGTCAGTGGGAGGAGATTATAAAAAGTATGCGGAAGGAGACGATTATCTTTCCAAAGGAATGTATGATGATTGGGGCGTTGTCAAACTTGATTCTCCTGTTACCGCGAATGTGTCTAAGCTTAAACTAAGGGTTGTGAATGGTTATAGCAGCATGAAAGGAAAAGAGTACACAACGGTTGGTTATCCCTATAAACAAGGAGTAAATTCGAGCATCTGGGAAAAATGGAATACTTACAGAATGTACAGAGTGAAGGGAACCTTTTATCAGGAACTTGGCATGCCGTATTCTATATCAAACGCAGAACCGAATTTTATAGGGTTAGTTGCGTCTTCAAATCTCAAAATACAAGCGGGTCAAAGCGGATCGCCCGTCTACACAACGGAAAACGGAGTTTCCTATGGCGATGGGATCGTTGTTGTCAAAAATACAGACGTACCATGTGTTCTGTATATCAATCAGTGGCTATACAATTATCTGACGGGGTTATCGTAAAAATGGTGCAATCATCCTTGAAAAAAATACTGGTGCGTCTATTGTCTTTTGCCCTTTTCCTTTCGGGTCTTCTGGTTTTGCCCTCCTGCGGGAGGCAAGGCTGTCCAAACCCGTTCCCCATGTGGGTGAAAGCTCCGACGCCGGATACCATCGAATTCCCGGAGAGTATTCAGATGGAATATGCCGGATGCAGTTTTGATTCGCCATCGGCTGAGGAGGATGTGATTGTTCAAATTGAGTGTACCCTGACAGAACCTACGCCGAGATGGACGAATTACTTTGTCCTGTATCAGGAAGACGACGGCTCAGCCTGGCACCTGGTTTTCGCAACAGAATACGCAGTGAAGGCTGCAAACATCATGAGTGCTCCCGGAACGGAAACTGTAGAATGCGTCATTCCCAAGAGCTTATTTTCCCATAAGGGAGCTTACAAAATTGGGATTGCCGGATGGGGGATCTGCGCTCTGCCGAGAGAGGAGCTCTGGGAGGAAACGGACACAAAATGCACCCAGAGGGAGGGCTTTCACACAGCAAGCGGCTTTCCCCTGTATCGGGACACCAGGCTGGCGGGACCGCCGGACGCACAGCCAGGCGCGGAATTGATCGACACGGAACGGAAAGAAGGGGCGGGATCAGATACCCTTTCGGTCACCGTGAATATGCAAAAGCCGGCGCTGATCGACGAAGGGTTTTATCAAATTTTATATTGCCCACAGGGAAGCGACAGGGTGTATTGTGTCTATCGTCGGCCTGAGAGCTTTTTCTACGATTTTGAACCAGAGGTGAAATATCGGCAAGTTTCCTCAGGAGAGAATACGCTGGAATATTCCGTGCCCAAGGGCCTGTTTGAGCAGAAAGGACGGTATTACCTTCTCTGCACCCTGGGAGGCCTTCCGCTTTTTGAAAAATAGTGTAATCAAAAAAGCTAAAAAGGTAGATTGTATTATCTGCAAAAGAGGCCGCGCGTTATCTTGATTACAAAAGAACACCCGCCCATCTGTTTGATGGGCGGGCTTTTTTGTCAGGAAGCCTTTTTGCGCTCCTCCCACACATCCCGGTACTGGAAGTGGGTCTTGGTATAATAAGCGGTGTTCAGATACTGCCGCCGGAGGTCCCAGAGGTCTCCGGAGGTGATGGCCACCAGGTTCCCGTCGGCGTCGATTCCGTTGGGACTGTCCTGGATGACGGGAAGCTCTTCCCGCACATCCCGCTGGTACTGCATAAAGGCGGGACCCTCCCAGCCGCACAGATCAAAGACCTGGCTCATGAGGAAATGGGGAGAAATGTCCGGGCCTTCCCCCACAAAATCGTTGCCCAGGGTCTCCTTGGCGGCGTCGTTGGCCCAGATCAGATACCGGGTGGCGTAATAATTCACAAAGCCCTCCTTTTCGGAGACGTTCATATTCATTCCCACCTCGTGGTAGACGCTCTGATCGTCTCCCATCCAGGGATTATGATCGCCGAAAATCACAATGACCACCGGGTCCTCCCGGTCGCGGTAAAAGTCCACAAAGGAGCTGATGGCCTCTGAGGTGGACTTCACAGAGCCGAAGTAGTTGTTCATCACGTTTTCCGAGGCCTCGGAAAATACGCCGGGCTCGATGAAGGTCTCGTCCCAGGTGTTTTTGGTGGTGTCGTAGGGGCCGTGGCCCTGATAGGTGACGGAGAAGGAGAAATAGGGATCGGAGGAGGTGCTTCGGTGCTCCTCATACAAGCGGTTCAGCTCCGGGAACAAAACCGAGTCCGGGGCGATCCAGCCGCTGAGCTCATGGTAATGGTTCTGTCGGAACAGGTAGGTGTCAAAGCCCAGGTTGGCGTTGACATTCGTGCGGTCGTAGAACCAGTAATCGCCGGGATGGCTTCCGGTGGTGACGTAGCCCTGGTCGGCCAGATACCAGGCGAAGGAATTGGTCTTTTCCTTAAAGTGGACTTTGTTTCCCGTCACATAGCCCGCCAGGAAGGCCCGCTCCGTGTCGATGGTCCCAGCGCCAAAGATACTGGTCACCAGGTTGCCCCGGAAGGATTCCTCCTCCAGAGCGTGATAGGGCGCGTAAACGTCTTGGGTAAAGGGAATCTCCTCGTATTTTGAGAAGTCGTTGAAGGCCTCCAGCATGACGGCGATCACATCCACCTTTTTGTCCTCGGGGATGTCCGCATCTTTATATTCCGACAGAACGGCCTCGGCATCTTCCTCCGAATAGCCGTCGGGAGGCGTTTGAAAGGCGGAGGGAATGCTGTGCAGAAAGGAGTAGACAAAGCCCTTGGAGGAATAGACCTCCGGCTCCGACCAGGGATTGATATATTCGTAATTCTGCATTTTCTGGGTGTAGACCTTCTCACTGGTATACACGGAAAACAGAGGGACGCAGGCCGCGATCAGCAGGGCAGCCAGCACAAACCGGAGCCAGCCGAAGCGGTCGCGGACAGGGGGAAACCGCCACTTGCCCAAAAAGCCCACTACAACGGCCCAGGAGACCAAAAGGAGCAGGGCCAGGGCCAGCAGCCACGTCATAAACAGGGAATACCGGCCCAGCATATTGCCGGCCTCCTTGATGAGCAGCAGGTCCTCGAAAACCAGGGGGTCGCCGCGAAATTGCAGCTTGTACCAGTTGACCATGGTAAAGCCGAAAATCACCGTGGAAGAAACCAAGTACGCCGCTAAGGGGCGGTTTGTCAGGAACCACACCACCAGGGAAATGATCAGTCCGGGCAGAATATTCACCATAAGCAAAAAGGGCCGCTGGACGTAGCTCCACATCAGGGCAAGACGATTTGCGGTGGGGGAAAAAACCAGGCTCAGCACGCCCACGCCGACGGCTCCGCAGAGCAGAAGGAGCAGGGTAAACCACGGGCTGCGGGACAGCTTATGAAAGAAGGCTTTTGCCACGATACAAACACCTCTGTATGAAAAGTGACGTCCGCCCCTGCGGGGCCGGGGAAGACAATGGATTTATCCTAGCTTCAAAAGACAGAACATATTGTAGCACGGGCAAAAGAAATGCGCAAGGAAAAACATGTGACGCATTTCTTTCAGAATGCTTGCACAGAACGGGAAAACATGGTAGGATGGGTGTAAGAAAGTATTAGGCAGCGCGTCTCGCGCGCAAGGAAAAAGAGGCGAATGTATTATGCTGAAAAACTGGAATCGTCCGGAAAAACCGGAATCGGAGGAGCTGCAGACCCGGCTGAAGGCGGCCCAGGAAAAGCTGGGCGCCCAGCAGATGAAGCTCAAGGAAAAGAACCTTCCCGTGCTGGTGCTCATCGAGGGCTGGGGCGCCGCCGGAAAGGGCAGCGCCATCGGACAGATCATCAAGAATATGGATCCCCGTTTTTTCAAGGTATTCACCATGTCTGCCCCCACCGAGGAGGAGCGGCGCAAGCCCTTCCTCTACCGCTTTTTTGAGAAGATCCCCGAGGCGGGGAAATTCACCCTGCTGGATTCCGGCTGGATGGATGAAATCGTGAAGGATAAACTCCGGGGAAATCTGGATGAGGCGGGTTACGCCGCCAGGATCGACAGCGTCAAGCGCTTTGAGCGCACCCTGACGGACAACGGCTACCTGGTGGTGAAGTTCTTCTTCCATATCAGCAAAAAGGAGCAGCAGGCCCGGATCGAGGGGCTTCTGGCCGATAAGGACACAGCCTGGCGGGTCAGCAAGAACGACATCTGGCAGAACAAGCACTACGAGGAGTGCCTGGAGACCTTTGATCGGTATCTGGACGATACCAACACGCCCAGCGCTCCCTGGTATCTGGTGGATTCCCGGCAGAAGAAATTTGCCGAGCTCCAGGTGCTGGAGACCCTGTGCATGAGCATTGAGACCGCCCTGCAGAACAACGGCAAGGCCGTGCCCCTGCTGCAAAATGCATTTCCCCTGAAAAAGACGCCCAAGCTCCGGGACGTTTCCCTCAAGAACAAGACCATTTCCGATAAGGAATATAAGGAGGAACTGCAAAAGCTCCAGAAAAAGCTGTCCTCCCTCCATTACCGGCTGTACCGCAAGCGGGTGCCGGTGATCATCGTTTACGAGGGCTGGGACGCTGCCGGAAAGGGCGGCAACATCAAGCGGATTACCGGGGCCATGGACCCCAGAGGGTATGAGGTCCATCCCATTCCAAGCCCCCTGCCCCATGAGAAGGCCCGCCATTATCTGTGGCGCTTCTGGACCCGGCTTCCCAAGACCGGGCATGTGGCCATTTTTGACCGCAGCTGGTACGGCCGGGTCATGGTGGAGCGCCTGGAGGGCTTCTGCTCCGAAAACGACTGGCAGCGGGCTTACTACGAGATGAACGAGTTTGAGCAGGAGCTGCACAACTGGGGGGCTGTGGTGCTGAAATTCTGGGTGCAGATCGACAAGGACACCCAGCTGGAGCGCTTCAACGACCGGGCCAACACCCCCTCCAAGCAGTGGAAGCTCACCGACGAGGACTGGCGCAACCGGGAAAAGTGGGATCAGTACGAG
>CAZRLJ010000077.1:0-8713 GCA_964600905.1 uncultured Acutalibacter sp.
TGGACGGCATCGCTCCCGCTCCCCGGGGCATCCCTCAGATTGAGGTCCCCTTTGATATCGACGCCAACGGCATCGTCAACGTCTCCGCCAAGGATCTGGGCACCGGCAAGGAGCAGCATATCACCATTTCCTCCAGCTCCAATATGTCCAAGGAGGACATCGACGCCGCCGTGAAGGCTGCCGAGCAGTTCGCCGAGGAAGACAAGAAGCGCAGGGAAGAGGTAGATACCAGAAACAATGCCGAGAATCTGTGCTACCAGGCGGAAAAGCTGGTCAGCGACAGCGGCGACAAGCTGGGTGACGCAGACAAGAACGAGCTCAACAATAAGGTGGCCGCTCTCCGCGGCATTCTCCAGACCGGGACGGTGGAGCAGCTGAAGTCCGGCATGGAGGACCTGGAAAAGGCCGTGTATGCCGTCAGCGAAAAGCTGTATCAGCAGGCCAATCCCAATGGCGGCAACCCCGGCGGCCCCGTGCCTCCCCAGGACGGCGGCAATGGCGGCAACGGCGGGGCGGGCCCCGACGTGTACGACGCCGACTATAAGGACGTGAACTGATCGATAGCTTGTGACGGTTAGCCGTTAGCGCCATCTGGCTAACGGCTACCTTCCATTTGTTAAGATAATTGGAGTGAGGGTATTGGCGGACAAACGAGACTATTACGAGGTGCTGGGCGTTCAGAAGGGCGCTTCCGAGGACGAGATCAAAAAGGCGTACCGGGGCCTGGCGAAAAAGTATCATCCCGACCTGCATCCCGGCGATAAGGACGCGGAGGCCCACTTTAAGGAGGTCAACGAGGCCTACGAGGTGCTGTCCGACAAGGATAAGCGCGCCCGGTACGACCAGTTCGGCCACGCGGGCGTGGATCCCAATTTCGGCGGCGGCGCAGGGGGCGGAGGCCCCTTTGCAGGCGGCATTGACTTTACGGACATTTTTGACAGCTTTTTCGGCGGCGGCTTCGGAGGCAGCACCCGGCGGGCCAATCCCAATGCGCCCCGGAGGGGCAGCGATGTGGAGACCCAGGTGGCGGTCTCCTTTGAGGAGGCGGCCAAGGGCTGCAAAAAGACCGTGGAATACCAGCAGATCGAAACCTGTGACGACTGCCATGGAACCGGCGCGGCGGCGGGGACCTCTCCCAAGACCTGCCCAAACTGCAACGGCTCCGGACAGGTGCGGATCAGCCAGCGCACGCCCTTTGGCGTGGTCCAGTCCACCCAGACCTGCGACCGCTGCCACGGCACGGGCAAGCTCATCGACACACCCTGTAAAACCTGTGACGGGAAGGGCAGGGTCCGCCGGAAAAAGACCATTGAGATCACAGTGCCGGCAGGCATTGACGATGAGCAGATCCTGAACGTGGGGGGCAGAGGAAACGCCGGCCTAAACGGCGGCCCCAGCGGTGATCTCCACGTGTACATCAATGTCCGTCCCCATCCCATCTTTGAGCGACGGGGCACCGATGTGTGGTGTGAAATGCCCATCACCTTTACCCAGGCGGCACTGGGTGCCGATGTGGAAGTCCCCACTCTGGACGGCAAGGTCAGCTATCATGTCCATGAGGGCACCCAGCCCGGGGATGTGTTCCGCCTGAAGGGAAAGGGCATTCAAAGCCTTCACTCCCGGGGCCGGGGAGACCAGTATGTCCAGGTGACTGTGGAGGTGCCGAAGAATCTCACCGAGAAGCAGAAGGACCTGCTCCGCCAGCTGGATTCCGATACCGGCGATAAGAATTACCAAAAGCGCAAAAGCTTCTTCTCCAAGTTTAAGGACATGTTCGGTGACTGATCCTGTCCCTCCCTATGTTTCACCATAGGGAGGGATTTTTGTTTGACCTTAACCTCCCCGCTTTTTCTCTCTGAGCACTTGCAATTTATCGGGAAAACTGGTATAATAGGCTCGTTTAGTTGTAATATCAACTTTTTCGGGGTGAGAAGGGTGCATTTCGTCAATGTGAAAAAGCTGAGCCGTGGGTTGGAGTCAGGGGAGATTCCTTCCGAAAAGGAAATTCTGAAAAGCGTTTTGAGCGTGGCCTGGCCCTCGGTGCTGGAATCCTTTTTTGTCTGCCTGGCGGGCATGGTGGATACCATTATGGTTTCTTCCATGGGCGCATACGCCATTGCCGCCGTGGGGCTGACCGTCCAGCCGAAATTTCTGGGGCTCGCGCTGTTTTTGTCCATGAATGTGGCCGTTTCCGCCATCGTTGCCCGCAGGAAGGGGCAGGGGGACAGGGAGAGCGCCAACCGGGTGGTGCGGATGCTCTTGCTGGTGACCATCATTCTCACCCTGATCATCAGCGCGGCGTTCATCATTTTTGCGGATCCCATCATCCACCTGGTGGGTTCTCAGCCCGACACCCACGATTCCGCTGTTTCCTATCTTCGCATCATTATGGGAGGCCTGGTGTTCTCCACGGTTTCTCTGGTGCTCAACGCCTCCCAGCGGGGAGCAGGCAATACCCGGATCGCCATGACCACCAATCTGATCTCCAACACGATCAACGTGATTTTCAATTACCTTTTGATCGGCGGACATTTCGGCTTTCCGGCCCTGGGGATTCAGGGCGCGGCCATTGCCACGGTTTTGGGCACTGTGGTGGCCTGCGCTCTGAGCGTCCGTTCCGTTCTGCACAGGGACGGCTTTATCTACCTGGGGGCCGTGAAGGGCTGGATCGCCGACAGGGGCAACATCAAATCCCTGCTGAATGTGGGCTCCAGCGCCTTTGTGGAGCAGATCTGCATGCGCTTTGGCTTTTTGATGTTTTCCATTGTGGTGGCGAATCTCGGCACCACGGAGCTGGCGGCCCATCAGATCGGCGGCAATATGATGAGCATGTCCTTCTCCTTTGGGGACGGCTTTTCCGTGGCGGCGGTCACCCTGATCGGCCAGAGCCTGGGGCGCAAGCGGCCGGATATGGCGAAGATTTACGGCAGCGTGTGCCAGCGGTGCGGCCTGGTCTGCGCCACTGTGGTGGCGATGATTTACACCCTGTTCGGCAGGGCGATTTTCAGCCTGTACACGGATGATCAGGTCATTTTGGATTACGGCGTGATCATCATGGCCATTTTGAGCGTGATGCTGTTTTTCCAGATCGCCCAGGTGGTGCAGTTTGGCTGTCTGCGGGGCGCGGGGGATACCAAGTTTACGGCCCTTGTGTCCCTGATCAGCGTGGCCATTATCCGTCCCGGCCTCAGCTGGCTGCTCTGTTATCCTCTGGGCTTTGGCCTGGTGGGCGCCTGGATGGGCACCTTTGGGGACCAGCTGGTGCGGTTCTTCTGCTCCTTCTTCCGGTTCCGCAAGGGCAACTGGACGAAACTGAAATTGTGATCTTTCTGCCTGAGTTTGTAAGAAATTGTCAATCATAAATTTTCTTCTTCGAGTCACAATAGTAGTACAAACGCGGCAAGCGTTTGCGTGTGCAGAACAAATGAAAAAACTTGAAGGAGAGAACGAAAATGAAGAGCAATTCTATCAATGTCCCTGAGGCAAAGGAAGCCATGGAGCGTTTTAAGATGGAGTCCGCTTCTGAGGTTGGCGTCAACCTGAAGCAGGGCTACAACGGCGATCTGACCTCCCGTCAGGCCGGTTCCGTGGGTGGCCAGATGGTCAAGAAGATGATCGAGAGCTACGAGAAGGGCCTGAAGTAAGCCTTTCACAGGGAACGCTCCAAGGACTCTGCCGGAAAACGGCAGAGTCCTTGCTTTTCTTTAGCCAGCTGGCCTTACTCGTAGTCCTCCAAAACCGCCTTGGCCGCCGCCAGGTCCCGCGCCCGGATCCCCCGTTTCAGCAGATGAAGATCCCCCTCCGGCAGCAGAGAAAGATCCAGCTCCAGGGTCAAAAGGGGCTCCGCTTCCCCTGGGGCAAACACGCCCAGTCCGTTCTCCCACACGGCTACCAGATAGGGCCAGCTATCCCCGGAGGAGGAAGCTTTGCCCTCCGTCTTTGAAGAGGCCGCCGATTGTTCGGAGGAACTCCCGGTCATTTCTTGACTTGGGACGGGCTTTGAGCTATAATAAGCACGATCATTCTGTTCCGGGGTCCCCTGCACCGCCAGGGAGACGTCCCGCTTCAGGGCGTAGAACGCAGCGCCGATCACAAAGGCGACTGCCGCCACGATCAGCAGCAATAACGTAACCTTTTTTGTCTCTTTCAAAGTTTTGTCATCCATTACCGTCACCTCCGGCCTATTATGTGCCATTTTTTGCCTTTTATGCGGAAGGTGACCGCGCTTCGTGATAAGGAGGAAATATCGTGCGGAATCGAGAAGACATGAACAAATACAATACCGCTTCATTCCAGGCTCCCGCCCACCGGACGGAGGGAGAGTTTTCCAAAGCTGCCGGGGCCACCGTGAAAACCATGGGCGGTATGCTGTGGAAGGCCGTAAAAACCTTGTTCTGGGTGGGCGTGATCGCCGGCGTGCTGGTCTTTCTTTCGGTAATGGCGTTTATTTTCAGCTTCCGCAATACCGTTCCCCCGGATATTGCCACCATGAGCCTGAATTACTCCAGTTATATTTATACGGTGGAGCCAGACGGCAGCTTTTCGGAACACCTGGTCCTTCACAGCAGCGAGGACCGGAAGTGGGCCTCTCTGACAGAAATTCCCAAGGCCATGCAGACGGCTCAGATCTGCATTGAGGATCACCGTTTTTACGAGCACAAGGGTGTGGACTGGAAAGGCACCCTGGGCGCGGTGGCTACGCTGGTCACCGGCGCCGAGGGCCGAGGCGGCTCCACGCTGACCCAGCAGCTCATTAAAAACATCACAGGAGAAAAGCAGGTCAGCGTTCTGCGAAAGATCAAGGAAATTTTTACCGCCTTGAACCTGGAGGGCGGATATACCGATGAAAACGGGGACCGCCATGAGGGCTGCAGCAAGGATGAGATTCTGCAGGCCTATTTGAACGTGGTAAACTATGGCGGCCAGTGCCAGGGCGTAGAGGCTGCGGCCCGGCGCTATTTTGACAAGGATATTGGCGACTGTACTCTGGCGGAGTGCGCCCTGATTGCCGGCATCACCCAGAACCCTTCCGCCTTTAATCCAATCCTTCACCCGGAAGCCGCCAAAAACCGGGCCGGGGATGTGCTGTACCGCATGAGGGAGCTTTCTAAAAACGGCGAGATTACCGATCCCCGGCTGATCCAGGTCACCCAAAGCGAGTACGACGCCGCTGTGGCGGAGCTGGAGACCATGACGTTTGTGGGGGCTGAGCTGGACAGCGGGTCTGACGCCGGAACTCAAGCTGATGCCGACGAGTGGAACTGGTACGACGAGGTGATCTTCGAGAAGGTTGTGGAGGGCCTTCAGGAGAGGTGGAACTACAGCAGGGAGCAGGCCGTGCACATCATGTATAACGGCGGCTTGAAGATTTACAGCTCTCAGAACGTGGCCTTCCAGAAGGATATTGAAAACCTGTTTTTAACCAACACTGCCATGCTTCCCGAGGACGAGGCCATCGAACTGGGCTTCTATATGTTAGACCCCTACACCGGCAGGATCATGGCGGTGGTGGGCAGCCGCGGGGAAAAGCATGGCAAGCGGATCGCCAATTACGCCACTGGCTACGGCGATATTCAGCGGCAGTCCGGTTCAGCCATCAAGCCTATCAGCCCCTATATTGTGGGGCTGGAGAACGGGACCATCAATTACAGCACGGTGCTGAAGGATCAGCCCTTCCCGGAGGAGGACATCTATGGAAAGGACTATCCTAAGAACTTTGACCGCCAATATACCAAGTATATGAACGTGGATTTGGCCCTGGAAAAATCCCAGAACGCGCCGGCCGCCTGGCTGTGCCGGGAGGTCACGCCGGAGTCCTGTTACAGCTGGCTCACCGACCAGTTGAAGTTCTCCACCCTGACAGAGGAGGATTCCCACAGCATTGCCGCCATGTCTCTGGGCGGCCAGTCCTGGGGCGTCACCGTGGAGGATATGACCGCCGCCTATCAGATTTTTGCCAACGGCGGCGTGTACCATGAGCCCATGGCCTACTATTACGTGGAGGACCACGACGGCGCCGTGATCCTGGACAATCGGAACGACCCCGGCGAGCAGGTCATTTCCCCGGAGAGCGCCACCATTATGAACAAGCTGCTCCATCAGGTGGTTTATGGCAAAATCGCCCCCACTGCATGGCAGGTGGCGGATATGGATGTTGAGATTTTCGGCAAGACCGGAACCACCGACGACAGCTGCGACCTGTGGTTTATCGGCGCTACGCCTTTCTGTGTGGCAGGGGTATGGCATGGCTATGAGATTCCTTCTGAGCTGGATGATTCCACCATTGCAAAAACTACCTGGCGCGGGGTGATCCAGCACCTTCTGGACAATTACAACTGGTCTGACCAGGGCTGGGTTCTCAGCAGTGATGTGACAGAGCACCGCTTCTGCCGGAACAGCGGCAAGCTGGCCGGGCCCAACTGCTTCAGCACTTCCCAGGGCTGGTATGCGTCGGGGAATATTCCCGGCACCTGCAACGGCGGCTCTGACCATATCTTTGGCGATCAGGTGTCGCCCTCTCCCTCGGTAGTGCCCTCCGCGGCGCCTTCTCCCAGCCCCTCGGTGTCGCCTTCTCCCTCCGCGGCGCCTTCTATCGAGCCCACTCCGGGAGTGACGCCCGATGTTTCCGGCGTGGAGTCCTCTGACCCTGGCATTCCTACGCCCACTCCGGATGTTTCCACGGTGGAGCCTACGGCGGAGCCCACGACGGAGCCGACGCCGGAACCCACCCCCGGGCCGGCAGAACCGCTTCCGCCCTCGTCCTCCAATATTGAATTTTTTGAACCAAACGTGCCAACGACTTAGCAGAAATGAGAAAAAGGGCGGGATATTCCCGCCCTTTGAACTGAAAAGGAACAGGCAGGGCTGACTTTGCCGCGCGGCCGTTTTGTCAGGGTACCCTGTGCGCCGGTTATGCATACTCTGAAAGTGGGAAAGGGTGTCCCACGGAAACGCTCGTACTGACGACAACCGATTCCAATCACCAAATCAAAAGGACTGATACCATGGCACTGATCGTGCAGAAGTTCGGCGGCACTTCCGTCCGTGATGCTGAACGGATCAACAATGTGGCGGATATTGTCACCTCTGCCTACAAGGACGGCAACGACGTGGTGGTGGTGGTCTCCGCCCAGGGAGACACCACGGACGATCTGATCGCAAAGGCGGCGGAGGTCAACGACAGGGCCTCCAAGCGGGAGATGGATATGCTGCTTTCCGCCGGAGAGCAGATTTCCGCTGCCCTGCTGGCCATGTCCATCGAAAAGCTGGGCTTTCCGGTGATCTCCCTGCTGGGCTGGCAGGCGGGCTTTGACACCTCCTCCGATTACGGAAACGCCAGGATCAAGAAGGTGGACGCGTCCCGCATCCGGAAGGAACTGGATAAGCACCGGATCGTAGTGGTCACCGGCTTTCAGGGGGTCAACCGCTATGGCGACATGACCACCCTTGGCCGGGGCGGCTCCGACACTAGCGCCGTTGCCATTGCGGCCACCATGCACGCCGACCTGTGCCAGATTTACACAGACGTGGACGGCGTATACACTGCGGATCCAAGAAAAATCCCCGGCGCCGTCAAGCTGGATACCATCTCCTACGATGAGATGCTGGAGCTTGCCACTGCGGGCGCACAGGTGCTGCACAATCGCTCAGTGGAGATGGCGAAGAAATACAATATTGAGCTGGAGGTTCTCTCCAGCCTGACCCGGCAGAAGGGGACTATCGTAAAGGAGAGGAACAACGTGGAGAAAATGCTTATCAGCGGCGTGGCCAAGGACGACGATATTGCCCGGATCTCAATTCTTGGAGTGCCGGACCGTCCCGGGCTGGCCTTTCGGATTTTTTCAAAGCTGGCCTCCAAGGGGGTCAATGTGGACATCATCCTCCAGTCCATTGGCCGCAACGGCACCAAGGACATCAGCTTCACCGTGGAAAAGAACAAGCTGGAGGAGGCCCTGGAGCTTCTGTCTGCCTACGAGGAGAGCTGGGGCGCCTCCGGGCTGGTTTCCGACGACAATGTTTCCAAGGTGTCCATCGTGGGCGCAGGCATGGAGACTCATCCCGGCATCGCCGCGGAAATGTTTGAAGCGCTGTTCAGCCGGAACGTGAATATCCAGATGATCTCCACCAGCGAGATCAAAATTTCTGTTTTGATCCCCAAGGCGGACAGCGACCGCGCCGTAGAGGCCATCCACGAAAAATTCTTTGAGAACGCCTGATTTGCAGCCAGCTGGTGCTATCTGGCTGGGATAGATCACCCCCAAAGCGGCAAGAATAAGCTTTGGGGGTGATTTTCATGTATCTCTATGGATGGGGATATGGCTGGGGCCCCGGCGTCACGATGAACGATCCCACGTACCTTCCCTTTGCTCGGCTCACCTTGAAGGAGCTGGAAAGCTATGGATTGACCGAGGCAGCCAGAGAGCATTTGGAGGACCGTCACAGCGCTGTTTTTGACGCCGATGACCCGTTGGATGTGTCGAATGGCCCGGACCTTTTGGGGTAAACCGACCCAGGCAGATGCGCAGAAGGAAAGAGCCGGACGGAAAATTTCCGTCCGGCTTTCCGTAAAAACGAAAAAAGTGTGAAAAAAGGGTTGCAATTTCTGCCGGTATCCGTTATAATAACATACGTTGTCCGGGTGTGGCGCAGTTGGTAGCGCGCTTGACTGGGGGTCAAGAGGCCGTGAGTTCAAGTCTCGCCACTCGGACCAAAA
>CAZRLJ010000078.1:0-8507 GCA_964600905.1 uncultured Acutalibacter sp.
GTGGAGCTGATCCGCAACTTTGTCAGCGAGCAGCTGATGGGCTGCATCCGCACCATTCTGCTGATCGCCGTGTCCCTGCTCCTCATGTTCTCCATGAACGTGCAGCTGTCGTTGATCGTGCTGTGCTTCATCCCCTTTGTGCTGGGGGTTTCCATGGTGTTTTTCGTCATCACCGGAAAGAAGTTCCGCATTGCCGACGAAACCGAGGGCGCGCTGACTGCATTGGTTCAGGAAAATCTTACGGGCGTCCGGGTGGTCCGGGCCTTTGGCCGGGAGCGCTTTGAGATCGACCGCTTCAATCAGAAAAACGAGGAATTTTCCAATTACTGGGTGAATCTGGGCAAGGTGATGGGCACCAACTGGGGCCTGGGGGACTTTATGGCAGGCTTCCAGGTGCTGACCATTATGGTGGCCGGCGTTTACTTTGCGCAGAACGGCAGCCTGACCGAAGGCGAGTACCTGGCCTTTGTGGCTTACAACGCCATGCTGGTGTGGCCGGTCCGGAACCTGGGCCGCCTGCTCAGTGAGCTGAGCAAAACTTCCATCAGTGCCACCCGCCTTTTTGACATTCTGGACGCCGAGGAAGAGCGGGACTGCGAAGCGCCCCAAACGCCGCCCATTACCGGAGACATTGTATTTGATCACGTGAGCTTTGGCTATCCCGACAGCAGCGTGGATGTGCTGGAGGACGTGTCCTTTACCATTAAAGCCGGCTCCACCTTCGGCATTCTGGGCGCCACCGGCAGCGGAAAATCCACCCTTCTGTACCTGCTGGACCGGCTCTACGAGCTGCCCGAGGGGCAGGGGAAGATCACCATCGGCGGCGTGGACATCCGCCAGATCGAGCTCTCCCACCTGCGGAAGAATATCGGCATCGTTTTGCAGGAACCCTTCCTGTTCTCCAAGACCTTCCGGGAGAGCATTGCCGACGGCGCTTCCAGAGAAGACCTGGAAAGCGTGCGGCACTATGCGCGGCTGGCTGTGATCGACGACGCCATCGAGAATTTCGCCCAGGGCTACGAGACCCCCATCGGCGAGCGGGGCGTGACCATTTCCGGCGGCCAGAAGCAGCGTGTGGCCATTGCCCGTATGCTGATGCAGGACACGCCGGTGAAGGTTTTTGACGATTCTCTCTCCGCGGTGGATATGGAAACCGACGCCAAGATCCGCCGCTCCATCCGGGAAAAGGTCCACGGGACCACCATCCTCATTGCCCATCGGATCACCACCCTGATGAACGCCGACCAGATCCTGGTACTGGATCACGGCAGGGTGTCTCAGATGGGTACCCATGAGGAGCTGGTGAAGCAGGAGGGAATTTACAAGCGGATTTACGATATGCAGAGCGGGCAGGATGCTTAAATGGCCCAGCCTGCGAGCTGTTCATTTTGAGTGAGGTAATCTATGGAAAACACAGAAGAAATAAAAGAAACAAAGCAGCGGTTTTCATCGCTGAAAACCTGGTTGAAGCTGATGCCCTACTTAAAGTCCTACCGAAAGCACATGGTGATCATTGCCCTTGCCATGGTGGTGTCGGCACTTATCGACATCTGCAACACCCTGCTTTCCGGCTATGCGGTGGACGCCTTTGTGATCCCCCGCAGCACCAAGGGCCTGTGGGGCTTTGCCGCCATCTATCTGGGCCTGGTGCTCTGCACCATGATCGGCACCATGGTCATGGCCCGGGTGAGCCTGAAAATCGAAATGTTCCTGGGCAGGGATCTGAGAAGGGATCTGTTTACCCATTTGCAGGTGCTGGGCTTCTCCTACTACAACACCACCCCGGTAGGGACCATCATGGCCCGGGTCATGAGCGACAGCGGCAAGATCGGCTCCGTGTTTGCCTGGAGCCTGGTAGACGTGTTCTTCAGCGGCATTTACGTGCTGGGCTGTATGGGCGTTATGCTGGCCCTGAACTGGCGGCTGGGTCTTCTGGTGCTGGCCATTGTGCCGCCGGTAGTGCTGGTGACGCTGTATTTCCAGAAGCGCATCCTGCACGTGAACCGCCAGGTGCGCAAGGTCAATGCGGAGATCACCCGCCATTACAATGAGGGGATTTCCGGCGCCAAGACCTCCAAGACCCTGGTGATCGAGGACAAGAACTCCGCTGTGTTCCAGGAGGTCACAGGGCGGATGAAGAGCACCACCATCCGGGGCGTTATGCTGCGGGCGGTCTATGTACCGATTATCAGCTTTTTGACTGCGCTGGCAGTGGCCTTTGTCATTACCTGGGGCGGCGGCATGGCCATGACGGACGGGATCACCATTGGCCAGCTGACCATTTTCGTCAACTATGCCCTGATGATCGCCGACCCGGTTCAGACGCTGGCCGGCACCATTTCCGAATTTTTCTCCACCCAGGCCAATATTGAGCGTGTGATGGCCCTGCTGGAGATGAAGCCCCAGATCGTGGACACCCCCGAGGTGGTGGAAAAATACGGCACCTCCCTGGACCCCAAGCGGGAAAACTGGGAGCCCCTGGAGGGGCACATCACCTTTGAGGACGTAACCTTTATGTATCCCGACGGCACGGAAAACGTGCTGGAGCATTTTGACCTGGATGTGCCTGCCGGGACCACTGTGGCCATCGTGGGGGAGACCGGCGCGGGCAAGTCCACGCTGGTGAACCTGGCCTGCCGGTTCTTTGAGCCCACAGGAGGACGCATTCTCATTGACGGCAGGGACTACAAGGAGCGCAGCATGCTGTGGCTTCACAGCAACATTGGCTACGTGCTGCAGACGCCCCATCTGTTCTCCGGCTCTGTGAAGGAGAATATCCGATACGGCCGTCTGGACGCCACCGACGAGGAGGTTGTCGCAGCGGCGAAGATGGTCAACGCCCACGATTTTATCATGCGCATGGAAAAGGGCTACGACAGCGATGTGGGCGAGGGCGGCGGCCAGCTTTCCACCGGTGAAAAGCAGCTGGTGTCCTTTGCCCGGGCCATCCTGGCAAACCCCAAGATCTTTGTGCTGGACGAGGCCACCTCTTCCATCGACACCCGTACCGAGGCCCTGATCCAGGAGGCCATTTCCACCCTGCTCACCGGCCGCACCTCTTTCCTGATCGCCCACCGCCTGTCCACCATCCGTCAGGCCGACCTGATCCTGGTGGTGCGGGACGGCAGGATCATCGAGCGCGGCACCCATGGGGAGCTGATGGAAAAGGGCGGCTACTACGCCGACCTGTACAATAAGCAGTTTGAAACCGAATCGGCAGAGACGGTGTTCCAGGGCTGATTTGCAGGAAATCGAAAAATAGGAAGAATATTTTTCCACCCCACGCTTATATATGGCGTGGGGTGTTTTTTATGAAAAAGAGAGGGTTGTACGGACTGTGGAAGGTGAATCTGCGGCTTTTGGCCGGGATCACGGCGCTGGCGTTCCTGGCAGGGGCAGGAGCGGTGCTGACGGTCCGGGCGGCCGCCGCCCGGCCGGAGGGAGAATTTGTGGAGCTTCCGGTCGTCATGTACCATTCGGTGGTGAAGGATGAGAGCCAGCATGGAAAATACGTGATCTCCCCCGATGAGCTGGAGGATGATCTGAAATATCTCAAAGATCACGGCTACACCACCATCCTCATCAGCGATCTCATTGCCTATACAGAGGGCGGCAGTCTGCCGGAGCGTCCGGTTCTGCTCACCTTTGACGACGGCTATTACAACAACTATCTGTACGCTTTTGCGCTGGCAAAGCAGTATGAGAGCAAATTTGTTATTTCACCCATCGGCTATTATGCGGACCTGTACACGGAAACAGGGGAGGAAAACGCCTGCTACACCAACGCCACCTGGCAGCAGCTCAAGGAAATGGCGGATTCCGGCCTGGTGGAGGTGCAGAACCACAGCTATAATATGCACAAATCCAAGGGCCGGGTAGGAGTGAAAAAGCTGGGTGGAGAAACAGAGGAGCAGTACAGGGCTCTGCTGACGGCGGACCTGCAAAAGGCCCAGGACGCTATCGAAGAGAACGTGGGGGTAAGGCCCACCGCCTTTGCGTATCCCTTTGGAGCCATCAGCAAGGCCACGCCGGACATCGTAAAGGATCTGGGATTCTCCTGCACCCTTGGCTGTGAGGAAAAGATTACGAGGATCACCCGGGATCCGGATTCTCTGTTTGAAATCGGCCGGTTTCTGCGGATTTCCGGGATCAGCTCCCAAGAATTTTTTGAAAACCGGATGAAGCTGACACCGTAGGGAACGCGCTGCCTTTCTGGAAATCTGCCTTGAAAAAATTGCCGGAGGAGGAAACTATGGCTGTACTGGAAGGGCTGCGGGACATTCTCTGGGGCTGGCATGTGCTGCTGCTGATTTTGGCCGCAGGCGTTTGGTTTACATGGAAAAGCCGCTTTTTTCAGCTCCGGTGTTTAAGCCGGTGGATGAAACAGGCGCTTTCCTTCGGAAAAGGGGAGCAAAGTGGAGGAATCTCCCAGTTTCAGGCCCTGACCGCCGCTCTGGCAGGCTCCATCGGCACAGGGAATATCGTAGGAGTGGCGGCGGCCATCACGGTAGGGGGACCGGGGGCCATTTTCTGGATGTGGGTCTCCGCCATTCTGGGGATGATGACGGTATTTGCCGAGAATTTCCTGGCGGCCCAATACCGGGGCGCTCCCGGCGCTCTGGGCTACATCGAGCAGGCGGGAAAATGGGGAAAGGCGCTGGCCGTCATTTACGCCGCCGGGTGCTGCCTCTCCTCCCTGGGGATGGGAAACATGATACAGACCAATGCTGCCGCCGCGTCTCTGGAAAGCTTTGGTGTGCCTGTCGGCGTAACAGGCATCCTCACCGGTGCGCTGGTGTTTTTTGTGGCCCGGGGCGGGCTGAAATTTGCCGTAAGGATCACCGAAAAGCTGGTTCCGGCCATGACGCTGCTGTTTTTCGGGGCTTCTCTGGGCACCCTGTGGGTGTTTCGGGAAAACCTGCCGGGAGCCTTTCAGGAGATTTTTCGGGGTGCCTTTTCGCTGAAAGCGGCGGCAGGCGGCGGAGCGGGTATGCTGCTGGCTATGAAAACCGGCGTGTCCCGGGGGGTGTTCACCAACGAAGCGGGCCTGGGCAGCTCGGCCTTTGCCTATGAGGACGTACAGAACCGCACGCCGGAGGAGCTGGGCTGTATGGGTGTTTTTCAGGTGTTTGTGGATACCATCGTCATGTGTACGGTGACGGGGCTGTGCATTCTCTGCTGCCGCTCCCCGGTGCTGGAGGGGGCAAGGCTCACCTTTTTTGCCTATGAATCGGCCCTGGGGCCCATAGGAGGCTGGGCCGTCTCCCTGTGTACGGCACTTTTTGCCCTGGCCACGCTGGTGGCCTGGTGCTGCTATGGACGGGAGGGTCTGTTTTACCTGACCAAGGGGCGGGGAAAAACCGCCTTTGCCCTGGCCGCCGGGGCTGCCGCCTTTCTGGGATGTGCCGCGCCGCTGGAGGCGGTGTTTCGCTTTGGAGACGCCATGAACGGCCTGATGGCGCTGCCCAATGTGCTGGCTTTGTTTTGGTTAAGCCATTCGGCGCTGAATTGAACCCGGTTTTTGCGGGCCAATTTGCGCCCATGCTGCGTTATCAGCCTTGCCTGAGCGCTAATTTGCTCCTCAAAAACTGCGCGCACAATACGGCGAGATCATTTTGAAACGCGGGCTGGCTGTTCACTCTTGACCGAAGGGCTGATCACGGGTAGAATAGGAGAAGAAACCCGAAGGAGCAGCCGAAAATGAAGATTGTGATCATGGAAAGCCTTGGTATTCCCCAGCAGGAGCTGGACGCGTTAAAAGGGCCCTTTGAAGCACAGGGGCACATCTTTGCAGAATACCCCCGCACAGACGACCCGGCCCGTATGGCGGCGCAGGCGGCGGACGCCGATGTGTTGATCATCGCCAATATGCCCCTGCCCGGAGAGGTCATCCGGGCCTGCAAAAAGCTGAAATTCATCGATGTGGCCTTCACAGGTGTGGACCACGTAGGCCTGGAGGCTGCCAGGGACGGGGGGATCGCCGTGTCCAATGCCTCCGGCTATTCCAACGAGGCGGTGGCCGAGCTGGGCGTCGCCATGGCCCTCAGCCTTCTCAGAAAAATTCCCCAGGTGGAAGCCCGCTGTCGCCAGGGAGGCACGAAGGATGGGCTGATCGGCGGGGAGCTTATGGGAAAAACAGTGGGAATTGTGGGCCTGGGGCGCATCGGAAGGCGCGCCGCCCAGCTGTACCGGGCCTTTGGATGCAGGCTGCTGGCGACCGCCCGAACCGTTCACGACGACTGGCCCGACGATATTGAACAGGTGAGCCTGGAACAGCTGCTGGAGGGTTCCGATATTGTGCAGCTCCACTGTCCGCTGAACGACTCTACCCGGGGACTGATCGACAGGGCCGCCCTCTCCAGAATGAAGCCCACCGCTTACCTGATCAACCTGGCCCGGGGGCCGGTGGTGAACGCCGCCGACCTGGCTGACGCCCTGAACAGCGGGCGGATCGCCGGAGCGGGGGTGGACGTTTTCGACAGGGAGCCGCCGCTGGACAGCGCCGAGCCTCTATTGAGTGCGAAAAATACCCTGTTGACGCCCCATGTGGCCTTTGCAAGCCGGGAGTCCATGTCCCTGCGGGCGCGGATCGTGTTTGACAATCTGCTGGCCTGGATGCAGGGAGAGCAGAAAAACGTGGTGCTTCGGCCCTGACCGCAGACCCATCGGGGCCAGATGCGGCGATTTTCCGGCCGGAGCGTCCCCGGGGGAAATCAGCACCTTGCAAATTTCCAGATTTCGTGATACAATCTCTTTGGAAGGATGCTGACTTCTTCAACTTTTTGGAAAAGCTATTTCACAGGGGATCGTCCCCGGAAAGGCATGGTAAATTTATGAAGCTGATTTTTGCAATCGTAAGCAATGACGACAGCGGCGCGGTATCCTCCGCACTGACCCGCGAGGGCTTTTCGGTGACGAAGCTGGCTACCACCGGCGGCTTTCTGATGGCGGGAAACACCACCTTCATCTCCGGCGTGGACGACGATAAGGTGGACGAGGTCATCGCCATCATCTCCAAGTACAGCAGCCGCAGGACCCAGATCATGCCCAGCACTTCCACCATGGATGTGGGCATGTATTCCTCCTTCCCCGTAGAGGTCACTGTGGGTGGTTCCACCATCTTTGTGCTCAACGTGGACCGGTTCGAGAAGGTCTGATGAATTTTCCGGACTTTTTGGGAAATGACCAGGTGAAGACGGCGCTGTCCGCCGCCTTCGCTTTGCGGCGCTTTCCCCATGCTGTGGCGATATTGGGCGAGGCTGGCTGCGGCAAGCGGACCTTTGCGAAGCTTGTGGCCAGCGCGCTGGTGTGCCGGGATCGGGAGCACGCCCCCTGCGGGGTGTGCCCTTCCTGTATCCGGGCTGCGGCAGGCTCCCACCCGGACATCCGTGTGATCGAGGGGACCGGGGCCTCCCGGGCCATCACTGTGGACGCTGTGAAGTCTGTGATCGCCGACGCCTACCGGGTGCCGGAGGAGGCGGACGTCAGCGTGTACATTCTTCTATTGGGCGGCCGCACAGCGGATGGCGCCCAGAACAAGCTTTTGAAGATCATTGAGGAGCCGCCCCAGGGCGTGGTGTTTCTGCTGGTCTGTGAATCGGCGGAGCAGCTTTTGCCCACCATTCGTTCCCGGGTCCAGAGCTTTACCCTTCGCCCCCCTTCCCTGGAGGAGGCGGCGGCCTGGATCCAGCAGAAGGCCGGGGTGAACAGCGGGCGGGCCAGGGAGCTGGCCTCTCTCTGCGGCGGAAATATCGGCAGGATGCTGGAAGAGCTGGAGGGCGGGGAAGCCGCCCGAAGCCAGGCCCTAGCGGCGGAGATCGCCGCGGCCATGATGGACCGCACCGGGGACAGGCTGATGAAGGCCATGGTCCCCCTGCAAAAGGACAAGCAGCTGTGCCGGGAAGTCCTTTCCCGGCTGGCAGTGATTTTTCGGGACGCCTGTACGCTGAGAATGGGAGGAAATCGAATTTTGGGCGGCGCGCCCCAGGAGGCCGAGCTTCTGGAGGGCCTGCCCATGAAGCAGCTGAGCGGGCTGCCGGACACGGCGGAGGAATTCCGCCGGCTGGTGGACCGGAACGCCAATATGTCCCTGATGACCGCCTGTCTCTTTTCCCGGCTGCGGGAAGCGGCGGCAAGGTGACGCGACAAGGAAAGGATGTGAGTGCGTATGGCCGAGGTGATCGGCGTGCGTTTTAAGAATACAGGAAAGGTGTACTATTTCGACCCCTGCGGACAGCAGCTGCGCAAGGGGGAACGGGCCGTGGTGGAAACCTCCCGGGGCGTGGAGTGCGGCGAGGTGGCCATGGGCAATACCGAGGTCAGCGACAGCGCCGTGGTACAGCCCCTGCGGAAGATGATCCGCAGGGCGACGGCGGAGGACCTCCGGAAAATCGAGGAAAATCAGAAAAAGGAACAGGCCGCCTTTGTGGCCTGTGAGAAGAAGATCGCGGAGCGGGGTTTGGAGATGAAGCTGGTGGAGGTGGAATACACCTTCGACAACAGCAAGA
>CAZRLJ010000079.1:0-8156 GCA_964600905.1 uncultured Acutalibacter sp.
CCGCCGCTTCCGGCCCGCTCTCTCAAGCGCTTGACTATCTTACCACATCCGCACCCTCCCTGTCAACACCTTTTTTCGCTTTTTTTGAAAAACTTTCATTTTTCAATATCTGGTATCTTTTTCTGCCTGTATCCCCCACGCATCGGTCCGGATACAAAAATTCCCGTGGATACGATCTTATCTTCCCCGGGAATTTTAGGTCATATCAAAAAAGTTTTTCCGCCTATATATTATATATAGAAAGGAGCGAACAGGATGAGGCTTGCAAAAACCAAACAGATATGCCACGCATTTTGGCGCATTCTGGTGATCCTGCTGGTCAATCTCATGGTTCTGCTTATGCTGAAAAACCAGGGCGCCATCTTCTAAACTGCCGCGTCAGCCGCCATTTCCTTGGTAGAGACCCGCCGCTTGATCAGCACATAGGCCACAACATCGAAAGCCAGGGTGATCGTCCAGGAGAAAATATAGCAGAGGAACAGCACCGTCCAGGTGGGATATTTGGCAAAGACTGTATAGATCCAAAGGACCCGGCTGCCACAAACGCCGAAAACGGAAATGATCGTGGGAATCAGCGAGGAGCCCATACCGCGCATGGCGCCGGCCAGAGCGTTCATCATGGCGCAGATAAAATGGGGCGCCGTGGTGAGAAGCATCCGGACCACACCATATTCAATGACCTGCGCGGCGTTTTCCTGACCGGGAGAGATGTAAATCCCCAACAGAGGGCGGGCAAACAGGTAGGACAAGACACCCAGGGTGCAGCTGCATACGGCGGTAAGCGCCAGACAGCGGCGCAGCGCCATGCCCACCCGGTCAAACTTCTTCGCGCCAAAGTTCTGGCTGGTAAAGCTGAGGGTCGCCTGGGTAAAGGCGTCCTCGGTCACAAAGACGAAGCCCTCGATATTTCCGGCGGCTGTATTGCCTGCCATGGCGATGGAGCCAAAGGAATTGATGGAGGACTGGATCAGCACATTGGAAATGGAGAACATGGCCCCCTGGATCCCGGCGGGAACGCCCACCTGGATCATGCCCATCAGTTTGCTTTTCACGATCCGCAGCCGCTTCAGCTCCACGCGGTAGACAGCGTCGCTCTTGACTAAACAGCGAAGCACCAGGAAGGCGGAAAGGCACTGGGAAATAACAGTCGCCGCAGCCACACCGGCCACACCCATTTGCAGCACAATGACAAAGAACAGATTCATCAGCACATTAAGCACACCGGCGATGGCCAGAAAATACAAGGGCCGCTGGGTATCGCCCACCGCCCGAAGGACGGCAGAGCCAAAATTATAGAGCATCATCACCGGCATCCCCGCAAAATAAATCCGCATGTACAGGATGGACTGATCGATCACGTCCGCAGGAGTGGCCATCAGCTCCAGCAGGGGCCTGGAGAGCAGAATGCCAAGGAACACCAGAAAAACGCCGCTGATCAGGCTGGTCAGGATGGCGGTGTGCACCGTCTCGTCCAGATCCTTCTTCTGGCCCGCGCCGTAATACCGGGCCACCAGCACGTTCACGCCCACGGACAGGCCCATGAACAGGTTGATGATCAGCTGGATCAGCGCACCGGTAGAGCCCACCGCCGCCAGGGCCTCACTGCCCGCGAAGCGGCCGGCCACCACCATATCGGCGGCGTTGAACAGCAGCTGCAAAATGCCGCTGAGCGCCAGAGGAATGGCAAACCGGATGATTTTCCCCAGCAGGGGGCCGTTTGTCATGTCGATTTCGTAGGAGCCGCGCCGCTGTCCCAATTTGTCCAAGAGCTTCAACCAAATCCCTTCCTTTCGATTATTCCGCCGCATATTCCGCCGGCCCGCGCCGCTTTTCCATACGCTTTTTCACCAGGAAAAAGCAGAACAGGTCGCAAACTGTCGCCAGAGTCCAGGTGATGGGGTAAGAGGCATAAAGGGTTTGCAGCGTAGGACTCTGAGCAAATACCGTATACAGCCACAGGATCCGGAAGCCGCAGACAAAGGTCATGGTGATGACCATGGGGATAAAGGAATAGCCCATTCCCCGCAGTACGCCTACCATGACGCCCATGGTGCCGCCGCTGAAGGCAAGAGTGCAGCAAATCTGCATCCTAAGGACGCCGAAGGCGACTACCTCCGCATCCGTCGTATAAATGCGCAGCAGATGGGGTCCCAGCAGGGTGGCCCCGATACCGAAAACAAGGCCTGCCGCGCTGCTCATAACCATGCACAGCACCAAAACCCGGTTGACCCGCTTTACCTTTCCGGCGCCCATATTCTGCCCGGTAAAGGACAGGGCAGCCTGAGCGAAGGAATCCATGGCCACGGAGACAAATCCCTCCAGGTTGGCGGCGGCGGTGTTGCCCGCCATAGCCACGGCGCCAAAGGAATTGATGGTGGACTGGATCAGAACATTGGAGATGGAGAAGGAAGCTCCCTGAATTCCGGCGGGCAGACCGATCTTCGCCATTTTGATGAGTTTATCCTTTTTGATCTTCAGCTTCTTCAGCTCCAGCTTATAGTCCCCCTCCACCCGCATCAGGCAGCGGAGCACCAGAGCGGCGGAAACCGCCTGGGAGATGGCCGTTGCGGTAGCCACACCGGCCACGTCCATATGGAACGCGATCACGAAAATCAGGTTCATCACAACATTGATCATGCCGGCCAGCATCAGATAGTACAAAGGACGGCGGGTGTCGCCCACAGCCCGAAGGATAGCCGCGCCGAAATTGTACAGCATGGTCACGGGCATACCAAGAAAATAAATGCGCATGTAAAGCACAGCCTGGTCAATAACATCCTCCGGGGTGATCATCAGCTCCAGCATGGGCCGGGCCAGCAGCACCCCGGCCGCAATGAGGATCACGCCAAACAGAGCGCTGGACAGAATGGCCGTATGTACCGTCTCGCTGAGATCCTTCTTATTTCCCGCTCCGTAGAACTGGGCCACCAGCACATTGGCGCCCACGGACAGGCCCATAAACATGGTGACGATCAAATTGATCAGCGCGCCGGTGGAACCCACCGCCGCCAAGGCCTGGCTGCCTGCAAATCGGCCTACCACCACCATGTCGGCGGCGTTGAACAGCAGCTGCAAAATGCTGCTCAGCGCCAGCGGGATGGCAAAACGGATCAGCTTGCCCAGCAGCGGGCCATCGGTCATGTCCATTTCGTAACGGTTCTTCTTGGAGCCTCGGTTCAGTCCCAATTTGGAGCCCTTCCTTCCCCTATTTTCACGTGGAACGGTACAAGCCGGGACCGCTCCATTTTCCCTTTTCATTTTCCTTTTCTATTTTATTGCTGTATGGAAATGAAGTCAAGGGAAAAGGCCTGCTTTTCAGCAGACCTTTGAGATTTTACATATGAGTGCTCAAGCATGAAAATCCAAAAACAGCTTTTCCGTCCATTCCTTCTGCTGACGGTTGGCATCCTCCGATTCGGCCTTTTCATCGGTATAGATCATCAGATACCGGCCGTTGGAATGAAGCGTTACGGGGATCTCCTTTCCCAGCACGGTGATCCTTCCCTTTTCCTTTGCCGAGCCCAGGCATTCCTGGCCCTTTTCATCCAGATTCTCCGGATCAAATTCGTAAAATTCCACCTGGACCGTGGTGCGGTTGCAGGTAAAGCGGTACCGGCAGCCGCCGATAGCGCCGATCTCCTTATAGGACATTTCCGTAAAGGAATCTCCCGTGTCGTCCTTCACCACAGCCTGTCCGGCCTCCATATACGCCGTCAGACCCTCCAGCGTATCCTCATAGTCGGAACTGGCGGGAGCCGTGCGGGAATATCCCCCTCCCTCGGCCTCCTCCAGCTGAAGCTCCGGCAGCCGCGCCACATTGCCGCCGCAGCCCGCCAGCGCAAGCAGCATAATGGCCGCCGCCACAAGGGACAAAATTCTTTTCAACATGCAGCTCATTCCTTTCTGAAAAAGAGAACGCGGACCCAACAGAAGCGGGGTCCGGTCACAGAACACCCAGGTTGCAGCCAAACGGGAAAGCCGGGGCGCGGGCAAAAAACGGACGCGCCCCAAACGAGTTCGGTGCGCGTCTTGGTGACCCGGACGAGAATCGAACTCGTATTACCGCCGTGAAAGGGCGGTGTCTTAACCGTTTGACCACCGGGCCATATGGTAGCGGCAAATGGATTTGAACCATCGACACTTCGGGTATGAACCGAATGCTCTAGCCAACTGAGCTATGCCGCCATATCTGGCGCCCCGATTGGAACGCCTGCGCCCCGCCCAACTGAGTGGAGCGCTACTTATTATACGGTACGAGCTAGTATTTGTCAAGAAAATTTTTCTATTCCGCTGCCGCCCGGAAAATCACCCGTGAATGGAATAATTGGGGGCTTCCTTGGTGATCTGAATGTCGTGCGGGTGGCTTTCCGTCAGGCCTGCGCCGGTAATGCGCACAAACTGAGCCTTTTCATGGAGCTCGGGAATATTGGCGCAGCCGGTGTAGCCCATGCCGGAGCGAATGCCGCCCACCATCTGGAAAATGGTGTCCGCCAGGGGACCCTTGTAGGGCACGCGGCCCTCCACGCCTTCGGGGACAAACTTCTTCTGCTCCCCCTGAAAGTAGCGGTCGCTGCTGCCCTTGCCCATGGCGCCCAGGCTGCCCATGCCGCGGTACACCTTAAACTGACGGCCCTGGTACAGCTCGTACTCGCCGGGGGCCTCCTTGCAGCCGGCCACCATGGAGCCCAGCATGACCACGTTAGCGCCTGCCGCAAGAGCCTTGACAATATCGCCGCTGTATTTGATACCGCCGTCGGCGATCACAGGAATCCCGTGCTTGGCAGCCTCCTGGGCCGCGTCAAACACGGCGGTGACCTGAGGCACGCCGATACCGGCCACCACGCGGGTGGTGCAGATGGAACCGGGGCCGATCCCCACCTTTACACAGTCGGCGCCGGCGTCGATGAGCGCCTTGGCGCCCTCGGCCGTGGCAATGTTTCCGGCAATGACCTGGAGCTCAGGATAGGCCTTTTTCACCTTGGCAACGGCCTCCAGCACGCCGCTGTTGTGTCCGTGGGCAGAGTCCAGCACCACCACGTCCACCTGGCTCTCCACCAGGGCGGCCACACGGTCCAGCACGTCACGGGTGGCGCCGATGGCGGCGCCGCACAGCAGGCGGCCCTTTTCGTCACGGGCAGAATTGGGATAACGCACGGCCTTCTCAATATCCTTAATGGTGATCAGGCCTTTCAGACGCATATGCTCGTCCACAATGGGGAGCTTTTCAATGCGGTGCTTCCGCAGGATCTCCTGGGCGTCCTCCAGGGTGGTCCCCACAGGAGCGGTAACCAGGTTGTCCTTGGTCATCACATTGCTGATGGGCTGGTCAAAATCCTTACCCTCCATGAACCGCATGTCCCGGTTGGTGATGATGCCCACAAGAATGCCGTCCTTGCAGATGGGAACGCCGGAAATCTTGAAGCGGCCCATGATCTCGTCCGCCTCCCGGACCAGGTTGTCCGGAGCCAGGAAGAAGGGATTGACGATCACGCCGTTTTCCGACCGCTTCACGCGGTCCACCTGATCCGCCTGATTCTCGATGCTCATGTTTTTGTGGATGATGCCGATACCGCCCTCACGGGCAATGGCAATGGCCATGTCGGACTCGGTCACGGTATCCATGGCCGCCGTCATAATGGGGGTGTTCAGCCGAATCTTTTTCGTCAGCCATGTGGAAAGGTCTGCTTCCGCAGGCAGAACATGAGATTCCGCCGGGATTAAAAGAACGTCGTCATAGGTCAGGCCTTCCTTTACGAACTTTTCCCTGTACTCCATTGAACCGCACTCTCCTTTTGCCAAATGTTGTCGATAAACCCGCTCTATATTGGGATTTATTATAGCACCGGGCCCGATCTTTTGCAAGACTTGCCTATCCTCCAAAGCGCCAAATATTTCGAAAAAAAGTCCTGGGTTTTTAGGAAAATCCATTGACAAAGGGCCGCCTTTGCGCTACTCTTTGCAGGTACTTTGCAAACCCTGTGCCCCTCACCATAAAAAGGAGCGTTTTTTGATGAAGCAGATTTTCTCCCAGCTCGGTCCCGGTGTCCGGCACGCTGTCACTCTGGTGGGCCTCGACGGCATTTTCTGGTTCGCCTGGGCCTTCGGCTGCTATCAGTCGATCTATCTGCAAAGCATTGGCTTCTCCGCTTCCCAGCTGGGTCTGCTCAACGCCGTTTCCTCCGGTGTGGGCATTGCGTCCGTAGCCTTCTGGGGCATGGTCAGCGACCGGATCGGCTCCCTGCGGAGAATTCTGATCATTCTGCTGGTGGTGGGCGCTTCTCTGTACGCGCTGGTCCCACTGGTTCCCACCGGGCTTTCCGTTTCCCCCTGGCTGCTGACCATTTTCATTCCCGCCCTGAATTTCTTTCGGAGTTCCCAGAGCACTTTTGCGGAAAACATGCTGGTGCGCAACTGCAACGAGCTGCGCCTGAATTTCGGCGTCCTCCGCAGCGCGGGGTCCATTCTGTTTACCGTGGGCAGCCTGCTCATGTCCTTTCTCCTGCCCCACACAGGGGTTCGGTCCACCTTCCTGATTTCCGGCATACTGATGATCCCGGTAGTGGTTTTCACCGTGCTGGCCCGGGAACCCAATGCCAGGCCTGTCGGAAGTCCCGCCAGAGGGCAGAAACTGGACGTAAGCCCGCTCTTTCACAGCCGGCCCTATGTGATGCTGCTGGTCTTTGCCTTTTTCTATTCCATCGCCGTCAGCTGCGAGGGAAATTTCCTCCCCTACTATATGAGCAGCCTGGAGCTTCCTTCGGAACGGTACGGCGTAGTGATGGGTTACCGCGCCCTGCTGGAGGTGCCATTTCTGCTGTTGATGGTCCGTCTGCGCCGCCGCTTTCCCCTGCGGAAGCTGGTGGCGGCGGCTGCCACCCTGATGTCCGTAGAGTGCCTGGGCTTCGGCCTGCTGACCGGCGGCTTCCCCACGATGCTGCTGTTCTGCACCTTTTTCGGCTTGGGCAACGGCCTGTTTATCGGCTCCTCCTTAAACTATGTGTACGAGCTGGCTCCGGACAACCTGAAGGCCAGCGCCCAGGCCTTTTACACCTCGATCTGTTCTGTGGCGGGAATTCTGGGTAATCTTCTGGGCGGCGTGGTGTTCGACGCCATCGGCGCCAGGCCCTTTTATCTGGTGACAGCGGGCATGTACCTGCTGAGCGTTGTCATTTTCCTGCTGTCCTTTCTGGAAAAGAAAGGGAGATCCCCTGCCGCGTAGACCGTTACGATATAAAAGAAGGCCCGCCCTCAAACGAGAGCGGGTCTTTTGTACAATTAGAACCTATTTCAGAATTTTTAGGTAGTCCAGCACCGTAAGGATCACGCCCACCAGAAGATACAGGTCCACCAGGCCTCCTACCAGGCCTATCACCAGACCCACCAGGAAAAGATGGGAAAACAGATTGATGACAAATCCGATCACCGCCCCCGCGCCGATATGGATCAGCACAACGATCACCAGGGTGAGAACGTCTTTCTTTGCCGTAAAGGAGAAGGGAAACAACTGCCGGATCAGCTTGGTGTTATTCATTAGGTTGACCACCTTTCAAAAATGGTTGTTTTCAGCGGATGGCGTCCTTGCCGCCCATATAGGGCCGCAGGACCTCGGGAATGCGGACGCTGCCATCGGCCTGGAGGTTGTTCTCCAGGAAAGCAATGAGCATCCGGGGGGGCGCCACCACGGTGTTGTTCAGGGTGTGGGCAAAGTAATTGCCGTCCTTCCCCTTGATGCGGATCCCCAGCCGCCGGGCCTGGGCGTCCCCCAGGTTCGAGCAGCTGCCCACCTCAAAATACTTCTGCTGCCGGGGGGACCAGGCCTCCACGTCGATGCTCTTGACCTTCAGATCCGCCAGGTCACCGGAGCAGCATTCCAAAGTCCGTACCGGAATATCCATGGTGCGGAACAGCTCCACCGTGTAGCTGTAGAGCTTGTGGAACCACGCCATGCTGTCCTCAGGCTCGCAGACCACGATCATTTCCTGCTTTTCAAACTGGTGAATGCGGTAGACGCCCCGTTCTTCAATACCGTGGGCGCCTACCTCCTTCCGGAAGCAGGGAGAATAGCTGGTCAGCGTCCGGGGCAGGGTTTCGGGCTGCAAAATGGTGTCGATGAATTTGCCGATCATGGAGTGCTCGCTGGTGCCGATGAGGTACAG
>CAZRLJ010000080.1:0-8071 GCA_964600905.1 uncultured Acutalibacter sp.
GCCTTTCGCTGCACGTTCAGTCCGCCCCGGAGGACGCCGTCCGCCTCCAGGCCGTTGTGGACGGCATTCTCCATGCACTGCCAGACCTCACTGAGATAGCTCCAGATCTCCGGGCCCTCGCACTCCTCCACGAACTGCCACAGCCGAAGGTTTTTCCGCTGACAGTATTCCTTGATCTCCGCAAAGGTGGTGAGGGGATACACATCCTGGGCGGCCACAGATGGCCGTCCTTCGATCTCGATCTTTCCGCCCCCGACGCTGTACACCCGCCAGGAGCCCAGCCTTTCCCCGTTCCGAAAGGCCTCCAGGTCCATGGTGTTGGGGTGCTTCAGGTTCGTTTCTTCCGTATTGAAAATCACCGCCGCCCGGTCCGCCGAAAGGGCGTCCTTCACCGCCACATCTGTCAGATGGCCCCGGCCCGTCTTGGCCAGGGAGCCGTACAGGATGACCTGATAGCTGTCCGCCTGGGGAAAGCTCTCCCGGAACATGGCGGCCGCAAAGCTGGGCCCCATGGTGTGAGAGCTGGAGGGCCCCCGGCCGATCCGGTACAATTCCCGCAAAGATTCCATTTTGATTCCTCCGCTGATCTGTCTATCTGTATTTTCCCACAAAACATACAGAAAATCAAGAACTCCTTGAAGTGATCCCGCACTTATGGTATACTCTTGGCTAGATTATCGACCTTTGTGGTATACTCTCTTATAACATCATCGCCGGGAGGTGGTTTCGTGAAAATGAGCGTCAAAAAGGAGCTGACCGGGCTATTTTGCCTTCTGCTGTCCCTGGGGCTGTTCCTTTTCGCTTCCAACTCGGTTCTGGTGACCAAGCGAAACCACAACGGCGCCGTCTGGGACTTCTATCAAAACGAGCCGAAGGACAGCATTGACGTGCTCTTTCTTGGCTCCTCCGTGGCCTACTGCGACGTGATCCCCGCCGTGATCTATGAAGAAACCGGCATCACCTCCTTTGTGATGGCCGGCCCATCCCAGACCATTCCCGTGACCTATCGCTATCTCCGTCAGGCCTGCACGACCCAGTCTCCCAAGGCGGTCTTTGTGGAGGTCAGCAATATGCTGTTCAACCGGCAGGACCCCTCTATCCGTTCCTCCGTAAAGGTAAACACTCTCTATATGCCCCAGGGCGGGGACAGGCTGAACGCCGTGCTGGAGGAAGTGCCGGAAGAGGAACGCCTGGGACTTCTGTTCCCCCTGTACGCCTATCACAGCCGCTGGCAGGAGCTCACCAAAGAGGACCTGCTGAAGGGTCTGTTCGGCTATGGGACGGATCCCATGGCAGGCTATACCTTCTTAAACCATGCTCTGCCCTTTCGGGAGATCACCTATCCAAGGACCGCCGGGAACACGGAAGACTTTTCAGACTACGTGGAATACCTCCAAAAAATGGCCGCCTTTTGCAGCGAACAGGGAATCCGGCTGATTTTCTACAGCTCTCCCATGCCGGTGGCCAACAGCCCCCAGCTGAACCAAATGCTGGAGGAAGCCTGTAGCTTTCCCGGCGCGGAGTATTGGAATTTGCAGGAGGACATGGACCCTATGGCCATCGATCTCTCCGAGGATTTTTACGACACCATGCACTTTAACTACCGGGGCGCGGAAAAATTCTCCGCCTACCTTGCCCAGCGGATCGCCGGCCTGGGTCTTTCTCCCTCCGATCCGACGGACGCCGGGCTTTGGGCCAGCCGGGCAGAATACTATGGGGAACTGAAGGCGGAGTGGGACGGACGCCCCCTCCCCTTAAAGCCCGCTTCCACAGGAGAAACATCGTGAATTTTAACTCCATCGGATACTTTTTGTTCCTGGCCGTCAATGTTCTGGTATATTATCTGCTGCCGGGAAAATTGCGGAATATCCAGCTCCTGCTGGCCAGCTATTTCTTTTACATGTGCTGGAACCCCAAATACGCCCTGCTGATGCTGGTGTCCACGGCGGTCACCTACGTCTGCGGCCTGCTGGTGGACAGGCAAGCCTTGGGGAAACGCCGCCTGTGGCTTACTCTGAGCTTCGCCGTCAATTTGCTGATCCTCTTTTTCTTCAAATACTTCAATTTTCTCTCCGGCCTCATTGCCAGCGGCCTTTCCCTGCTGGGCCTCTCCTTCAGCGCGCCAATGCTGGACGTGCTGCTGCCGGTGGGAATTTCCTTTTACACCTTCCAGGCCCTGGGCTATACCGTGGACGTTTACCGGAAGGATGTGCCTGCCGAGAGGAGCTTTATCGACTACGCCCTGTTCGTCTCCTTCTTCCCCCAGCTGGTGGCCGGGCCCATCGAGCGCAGCGGCCATATGCTGGGCCAGCTCAAGGAATACCATCCCTTCCGGCTGGAAAATCTCCGGGACGGCTCCATGCCCGTTCTGTGGGGACTGTTCAAAAAGATGGTCCTGGCGGACAACCTGGCGGTGGTGGTAAATACGGTGTACAACGCCCCCCAGGCCAGGACCGGCGGGGAATTCCTCATTGCCACCGTGGCCTTTGCGGTGCAGATCTACTGCGACTTTTCCGCCTATTCCGACATTGCCCGGGGCTCCGCCAAGATGCTGGGCTTCAACCTGATGGAAAATTTCCGCTGTCCCTACATGGCCGTCTCCATCCAGGACTTCTGGCGTCGGTGGCATATTTCCCTTTCCTCCTGGTTCCGGGATTATCTCTACTTCCCCCTGGGAGGCAGCCGGCGGGGCAGATGGCGGCATCTTATGAATATCCTCATCGTGTTTCTGGTCAGCGGCCTGTGGCACGGCGCCGCTTTGACCTTTGTGGTCTGGGGGCTACTCAACGGCCTGTACCAGGTGATCTCCAAGCTCCTTGACCCTCTGCGGAAGCGCTGGTATGCCCTGACCTCCATCCGGGAGGATAGCCGCTGGGTCCGTGCCTTCCGGGTATTTTTTACCTTTTTCCTGGTCTGCATAGCCTGGGTGCTGTTCCGGGCCAATTCCCTGGCAGACGCCGTCACCGCCTTCCAGGCTCTGCTGAGCATCCCCTTCACAGGCTTTTCCGTGCAGCTCAGTTCCTTTGGGGTCTCCCTGCCCACCCTGATCCTGCTGGCTATCCTTTCCATTGGGCTTTCCGTGCTGGAATGGGAGATCACCGAGAAAAATCTGTGGGAGCGGGTGGGCAGCACCGTGGCCCTGCGGTACTGCGTGTATTTTGTCCTCCTGGCCATGATCGTGATCTTCGGCTCCTACGGAGAGGGCTACGATCCCCAGGATTTCGTGTATTTCCAATTCTGATCCGCCGGAGGCCCCTATGAACCGATTTTTCGCCACCTTTATCTCCGGGACCCAGGCCATTGTGGAGGCCATGCTCCGGGAACGGCTGAAGGATCTGCGTCTTCTTTCCCTGCTGGACGGCGGGGTGGAATTTGAAACCGCCCTGCCCTACAGCGACCTGAACCTGTTCTGCTTCAACAACATTTTTCAGGTCCTCCACCGGCTGGAGGACTGCGAATCCCTGGACGGCTCCATCCGGCGGCTGTTCCGGGAGGAGGTGGACTGGTCCGCCGCAGGGCGCAATTCCAAAAAGCAGAAGACATTCCGGCTGGTGACCTCCTGCCAGAACAGGCTGACGGCGGTGGAGCCCTCCCTCCGGAACCGCCTGGAAAAGCAGCTGGCCCAATGCTCCGGCCTTCGGGTGGACCGAAGCAGGCCGGACACGGAATTCTGGCTGCTGTCCCGCAGCGAGGGCTTTTGCTACCTGCTCAAGCGCCTTTCCCGGCACACCGCCTACGACAAGCTGCTAAACCCCGGGGAACTTCATCCGGAGCTGGCCTTTATGATGTGCTGGCTCAGCGGCCCGAAGCACACGGACGTGGTTCTGGACCCCTTCTGCGGCTACGGCTCCATCCCCGCCCAGCGCTGCAGGCGGTTTCCCCTGAAAAAATTTTATGCCTTTGACAGCAATGAGACCGTTTTGAAGCGGGCAGGACAAAAGCTGGGAAAGCGGGAGCACCTGGTTCTGGAGGCTCACGATGTGCTGACCCTGGACCGGGTGCTGCCGCCGGACAGCATCGACGCGGTGATCACCGATCCGCCTTGGGGGCTTTACCGGGACGTAGGCATGGAGCTGGCAGAATTTTACCGCCGGACCGCAGTGCAGCTGGAAAGACTCCTGAAGCCCGGCGGACGGCTGGTGCTGCTGACCGCGAAGAAGGAGGAATTTTTGCAGGCAGCCCAGGCCGCCGATACTCTGTTCCCCCGGCAGCGGTACGATATTCTGGTATCCGGCAAAAAGACAGGGCTGTTCGTGTATGAAAAGCGGCCCCTCTGACGGGTTGGAACAAACACAGCCCAAGAGGAACCCCAGCGGAGCAAAATGCTCCGCTGGTTTTTTATTTTTTAAGAAACAGGTATTGACAATTCCAAAAAGCGGGACTATAATGTTCGCAGTCTAACAGTTTTGTTCCAAACAATTCGATAGCAAACTGTTCATGCACAAACAGACTACCTTTGGGAAAAGAGGCGAAAAAATGGAGCATTGGGACGAAATAGGGTTTTCCATCAATCGGTTGTCCCACCTGATCCACCATCTGGTCGGTCAGATCGCGTTTCCGCCGGATTCCGCCGAATGTCCTCCCGTCACCGGGATGCAGGGGCGGATCATGGGGTATCTTTACGGCAACCGGCACCGGGACATTTTTCAAAAGGACATTCAGGCGCTGCTGTCCGTGACCCGTTCCACCGTTACGGGAAATCTGCAGCTGATGGAGAAAAACGGGCTGATCACCCGGCAGCCGGTGGCTTGGGACGCCCGCCTGAAAAAGATCGAGCTGACGCCCCTGGCGCTGGAAATGCAGGAAGGCGTTGTGCGGGGCATCCGCAAGTCGGAGGAACGGCTTTCCTCCGTGCTGACGGCGGAGGAAAAAAAGGAATTTCTTTTGCTCTGCGAAAAGATCCGCCGAGGGCTGGAAGATTCTGACCCCTGCCAAAAAAACAGAAAGGAAGGGTAAGCGTATGATAAAAAAATTGGCCGGCAGTGTCCGGCAGTACAAAAAGAATGCCATCCTCACACCCGTATTTATGCTGGGCGAGGTGCTGATGGAGGTGGTCATTCCTCTGGTCATGGCCAGCATGATCGACAAGGGCATCGAGCCCGGCGTTCTGCCAGGGGTGGTCAAATACGGCCTGATCCTGGTCCTCTGCGCCCTGCTGTCCCTGGCCTGCGGCTCTCTCTCCGGCCTTCATGCCGCCAGAGCAGGCGCTGGTTTTGCCAGAAACCTTCGGCAGGATATGTACTACAATGTGCAGAAGTTCTCCTTCTCGAACATTGATAAGTTCTCCACCGCCAGCATTATCACCCGGCTCACCACGGATACCAGCCGGGTGCAGATGGCCTTTCAGATGCTCATCCGCATGGGCGTCCGCGGCCCGCTGATGCTGATTTTCTCCCTGATCATGGCTCTTTCGATCCACCCCAGCCTGTCCTTGATTTTCCTGGCGGCCATTCCCATCTTGGGCGGCGGATTGATCCTGATCTCCACCAAGGCCCATCCCGTGTTTGGCGTGATGATGAAGAAATTTGACCGGATGAACACCGTGGTGGAGGAAAACCTGCGGGGTATCCGGGTGGTCAAGGCCTTTGTCCGGGAAGACCACGAGGTGGAAAAATTCACCGACGCTTCCGCGGAGATCAAAAAATATAATGTCAAGGCCGAGCGGATCCTGGCCTTCAACAGCCCGCTGATGCAGTTTTGTATGTATGCCTGCATTCTTCTGCTCTCCTGGTTCGGCGCCCATATGATCGTGGGCGGCAGCCTGAGCACCGGCCAGCTCATGAGCCTGATCTCCTATGCCATGCAGATCCTGATGAGCCTGATGATGCTCTCCATGATCTTCGTAATGACCGTCATGTCCCGGGCCTCCATGCAGCGTATTACAGAGCTGCTGGATGAGAAGCCGGAAATCTCCGACGGCGAAAAGAACATCACCCAGGTCAGGGACGGCTCCGTCCGTTTTGAAAATGTGGACTTCAGCTACAAGGCCACCGGCAGCGGCCGAAGCTGCCTGACCGGCATCGATCTGGACATCAGATCCGGCCAGACCATCGGCATCCTGGGCGGCACCGGCAGCGGCAAGTCCAGCCTGGTGCAGCTGATCCCCCGGCTGTATGATGTGACCGGCGGCAGGGTTCTGGTCGGCGGCGAGGACGTGCGGGACTACAACGTGGAGGCCCTGCGTCAGGAAGTGGCCATGGTGCTGCAAAAGAATGTGCTGTTCTCCGGCACCATCAAAGAGAATCTGCGCTGGGGCAACGAGAACGCCACCGATGAGGAACTGATCCACGCCTGCCAGCTGGCACAGGCCGACGGCTTTATCCGGGAATTCCCCGATGGCTACGACACCATGATCGAACAGGGCGGCTCCAATGTGTCCGGCGGCCAGAAGCAGCGGCTCTGCATTGCCAGGGCTCTGCTGAAAAAGCCGAAGATCCTGATTTTGGACGACTCCACCAGCGCTGTGGATACCCAGACCGACGCTTTGATCCGCCAGGCCTTCAAAACAGAAATCCCCGGCACCACCAAGATCATTATCGCCCAGCGGGTCTCCTCCGTGCAGGACGCCGACCAGATCATTGTGCTGGACGGCGGCAGGGTAGAGAGCGTAGGCGATCACGACACCCTGATGAAGATCAGTCCCATCTACAAAGAAGTTTACGAATCTCAGCTGAAAGGAGTGGAGGAAAATGCCTAGACCCGGAGGACCTGCGGCTTTTGCCAAGACCAAGCGGGCAAAAGACCCGAAAAAAGTAATTATGCGCATTCTCAGCTATCTGAAGGGCTATAAGCTCCGGTTCATCGGGGTGCTGCTCTGCATTGTGGTGGCCGCCCTGGTGGGCGTGGCAGGCTCCATGTTCCTGCAAGTGCTCATCGACGATTACATCACCCCGCTTCTTGCCATGGACCATCCCGTATTCGGCGGGCTTTTGAAGGCCATCGCCGCCATGGCGGTGATCTACCTCTGCGGTATGACAGCCAGCTTCCTGCAGCAGTGGCTGATGGTCACCGTGGCCCAGGGCGTGCTGAAAAATATCCGGGACGATATGTTCTCCCACATGCAGACCCTGCCCATCAAGTATTTTGACACCCATGCCCACGGCGACACCATGAGCCGCTATACCAACGACACAGATACGTTGAACCAGCTGATCTCCCAGACCGTTCCCCAAACCTTTAACTCCCTGATCACGGTGGTCTCTGTGTTTGTGGCGATGGTGTCTACCAGCATCTGGCTGACTCTTCTGGTGCTGCTCACCGTGGTCTTCATGATGTTCATCACCGCCAAGATCGGCGGCCAGAGCGGCAAGTATTTCGTGAAGCAGCAGAAGTCCCTGGGCTCGCTCAACGGCTTTATCGAGGAAAATGTCACGGGACAGAAGGTCGTTCAGGTATTCTGCCACGAGGAGCGGTCCAAGAGCGATTTCGACAAGCTCAACGACGAGCTGTGCAGTAACGCCACCACCGCTAACTCCTTCGCCAACATCATGGGCCCCATGATGGGGAACCTGGGCCACCTGCAATATGCCATCCTGGCCATTGCCGGAGGCGCCCTGGCCATAGGCGGCGTGGGCGGGCTGACCCTGGGCGGCATCGTGGCTTTCTTACAGCTGAGCCGCAGCTTTACCCAGCCCTTAAACCAGGTGTTCCAGCAGTTCAATACTATCGTCATGGCCCTGGCCGGCGCAGAGCGGGTGTTTGACCTGATGGACGAGGAACCGGAAAAGGACGAGGGCTATGTCACCCTGGTAAACGCCATCGAGAAGGACGGCCAGCTGACGGAAAGCAAGGAGCGCACCGGCATGTGGGCCTGGAAGCATCCCCACGAGGACGGCACCACCACCTACGAAAAGCTCACCGGCGCGGTGGAAATGTTTGACGTGGATTTCGGCTACACCGAAGAAAAAATGGTGCTTCACAACATCACCCTGGACGCCCGGCCCGGCGAAAAAATCGCCTTTGTGGGCGCTACGGGCGCCGGCAAGACCACCATCACCAACCTGATCAACCGTTTCTACGACATTGCCGACGGCAAGATCCGCTACGACGGCATCAATATCAATAAGATCAA
>CAZRLJ010000081.1:0-4021 GCA_964600905.1 uncultured Acutalibacter sp.
CGCGTGCCTGTGACCACCGGCTCCACCACCATCCTGGTGGCCGTTGTCAAGGGCGAGAACATCACCAAGGAAGGCATCAATGCCGCCATGAAGGCTGCTGAGTCCGCTTCCTTCGGCTACACCGAGGAGCCCCTGGTGTCCTCCGACATCATCGGCATCACCCAGGGTTCTCTGTTCGACGCCACCCAGACCATGGTTACCGAGATCGGCAACGGTCTCTATCAGGTTCAGGTCGTGGCCTGGTATGACAACGAGAACAGCTACACCAGCCAGATGGTTCGCACCATCAAGTACTTCGCTGAAATCTAAGAGCTTCAGGAAGGGCTTGCTAAAAGAAACAAGAAGATCCCGCAGACCGCTCTGCGGGATCTTTTTCTTAGCAAAATGGATGGGGATAGGAGAAAACTATGCTTTCGGAAAACGTGCAGGTCGTCAGGGAAAAGATGGACGTAGAGCGGATTCTGGCAGTAAGCGATATTCATGGCGATCTGGACGCCTTTGATCATCTTTTGGATAAAATGCGCTATTCCCCGGAGAGGGACGGGCTGGTGATCATCGGCGACCTGGTGCAGCGGGGGCCAAAAAATTTGGGAGTGATCCGCCGCTGCATGGAGCTGATGAAAAATCCCAATGTAGTGGTGCTCCAGGGAAATAACGACCGCTTTGTGCTGGGGAATAATTTTGAGCGGCTGCTGCTGTTCATCGGGTATCACAAGTACGACACCTTCCACGGAGAGATCGCCCGGGAGCTGGGGCGGCCCCTGCCTGTTACAGAAGAGAAGATGGCGGAATTGTCCCGTCTGGCAGCGGACGCCTACCCGGCCGAGCACGAATTCCTGCGCAGCCGCCCACACATTCTGGAAACGGCGAAATTCCTCTTTGCCCATGCTGGCCTGGAAAGTGAAGAGCTGGACAGGCAAAAGATGAGCTACACCGTGGAGCAGGGAAGGTTTGTGGAGACGGGAACCCATGTGTTTCGCAAGCTTCTGCTGGTGGGGCATTGGCCGGTGGCCAATTACCGCAGGGACCGCCTCAGCAACATGCCGCTGTATGACCCGGCGAAAAATGTGCTTTCCATTGACGGCGGCTGTGGGGTAAAGCCCCTGCTGGGCCAGCTCAACGGCGTTATGCTTGATAACGAGACAGGGGAGTGGACCTGGGAAAGCGTAGATCATTTTGAAAAAGTGATCGCCCCCTGTTCTCAGAAGCCAATTCCCGCCAGCTTTGTGGTCGCCTGGCCGGAGAACCGGGTAAAGCTTCTGGAGCGCGGGGAACTTTCCTCCCTTTGCCGTATCGAAAAGACCGGGGACGTGCTGCGCATTCCCAACAGCTTTCTTGGCAGCGATAGAGGCGATGGGACCTTCAGCATCGAGAATATCACAGACGCCCGGCTGGAGGTGGAGCAGGGAGAATGCCTTTCCCTGATCGCCCGGCTGGAGGATTCCTGGTTTGTCCTGAAAAATGGAGAGGCGGGCTGGCTGTTGCTATGAGCTATATTTGTGTCATCACATCTGCTGTCCAAACAAATAGAAAAGCGCGGAGAAGCTCTCTGTGCTTTCAGGTCGAAAAAGGAGCAAATTGAAAGAACACGGAGGGAAAGAGAGTTGTGAGAGAGAACCGTCAGGGTTCTCTTTCACTTTTCAATCACAACATGTTTGGAAAATTTTATTTTTCCAAACATGTTCGAGCGGGGCGAAAACTTGTTTTCGGTACGCTCGAGCGCGGAGAAGCCCTCCGTGCTTTTTTTCGCAAGTCATATCAAAAGTTTTCGCGGGGAATATGCTAATATCTTCTTGTCAGGAGGCGTCTGGCAAGCCAAGAGAGGAGGGAGCGCCTTGTATGAGCGAAATGAAGCGGTTCAGAAGATGATTTCCTGGCTTGAGGAGCACCTTGGGGAGGAGCAGGTTTTGCAGAAGCTTTCCCGGGAGATCGGTTATTCGCCAACCTACTGCTCTGCGCTGTTTCATCAGGTCTGCGGCTGCACGATCAAAAGCTATATGGCAAGGCGGCGGCTGAGCAGCGCGGCAAGGGAACTGCAAAGCACAGGGATCAGAATTCTGGACGCGGCGGTGAAATACGGCTTCTCTTCTCAGGAGGCTTTCACAAGAGCCTTTCGGGAGGCCTTTGGGTGCACCCCCGCCGAATACAGGAAACGGAAAAGCCCCATTCCGCTTTTCATGGCGAAAGAAGTATTTGCCCCCTGGCAATATTCTGTATTATATAAAGGAGGCAGTGAAATGAGCACAGGCAATTTGAAGGAAGCACGGGTGCGCGTGGAATACATCCCCGCACACAAGTACATCGGTGTTTGGGATACGAAAGCTGCGGGATATGGAGATTTCTGGCAGTATCACAACTGCGACCAGGTTACCGGCATTGTGGAGAGCATGAGGGATCAGTCCCATCCGGTAGTAACGGCCCACACGGCGGGATGGCATTACGTAAACGGGGAGCGCCGGTATTTTTACGGCCTGGGCGTCATGGAAGACTATGACGGTCCTGTGCCGGAGGGCTTTGAGATCAGGGCTTTTCCCGGCAGCTACTATATGGTTTTCTACCATCCGCCCTTTGATTATATGGAGGATAACGGCGAAGTGATGTCCAGGGTGGAAAAGCTGGCCTGGGGCTACGACCTTTCTGCACAGCGGCCTGATCCCAGCGGGATTTCCAGCTCAGCGCGGGGGAGTGGGCGCTTTGTATGGAATGAGGAGGAGTGCCAGTGCTACCAGCGGCATTATCCCGAGGGCATCGGATATGAGATCCTGCGCCCAGTGAAGCTGGTGAAATGAATTTCCCATTGGGGGAACAAAGAAAGGTGCGGAGATTTTCTCCGCACCTTTTCTCTAGCCAGATAACGCCAATTTTCAGCCCGCATACGCTTCCAGCCAGCGGGCGGGACCATCGTCCTCATTGTCCGCGCAAATCTCATCTGCGGCGGCTTTCACCTCTGGCAGGGCATTTCCCACGGCTACGCCGGTTCCGGCAGTTCGCAGAAGGGAAATATCGTTCCAGTCGTCCCCGAAAGCAACCGTTTTGGAGAGCGGGATATGCAGCCTTTCACACAGCCCCTTTAGCGCCGCGCCCTTTTCAACCCCTTCAGGCTGTATCATGATGATTGCGTTTTCAGATACCTGGGCTGTCAAACCATCTGGAAGCAGTGCGGCGATTCTTTCAGGCATAGCGGGATTTTTCAGCTCCACCAGGAGCTTTTCTGCGGGAATATTGGGGAAGGTCGAAAAATCGGTTGTCTTAAATTCTATTCCCGGCCATAGGGGAGAAACATCGAAATTTGCAAACAAATCCCCGCCAGTTTCTGCTGAAATTCGCGCCTCAGGGAATTCCTTTTGAATTCTTTTGATGGTTTTGGCAGCCTTTTCCGGTGCGATTCCCTGTTCCCAAATGATTTTACCGTCTAATATCGCAACGCCGCCGTTGTGGCAGATAGCCCCGTCGCAGCAGAGCCCGTCTATCCACCCCTCCAGCGCCCGGGGAGGGCGCGCGGTAGCCGCAAAAAACAAAATTCCCTTCCCCCGGCAGCGCGCTAAAACCTTGCGCGTAAAGGGAGATAAGGTTTTGTCGTTTCGCAGAAGCGTTCCGTCCAGGTCGCTGGCGATCAAAAGAATCTGTTTCATAGGTGTTCCCTCCGTTATTGGCCGGTATTCTGCCGGAATAATCTTTATTTCGTAAACAACAAAAACCGGGGCAGCCGTCCCGGTTTTCGCAATTCAAGAATTTATTCGTGCCTCAGCGCGTCAATAGGATTCAGATTGGCCGCTTTGATGGAGGGGAGGAGACCAAACAAAATGCCGATCATCATGGAGAACAGCAGCGATAGCAGCATAAAGGGAACGCTGATCGCCACCGGAGCCGAAGTCAGCCGCGAGATCAGCTGGGCCAGCCCGATCCCGGCGCCCACGCCCAGCAGCCCTCCCAGAGAAGTGAGAACGGCGGCCTCCGTCAGGAATTGCAGCATGATCTTGCCCTTTCGGGCGCCGATGGCCTTTTTCAAACCGATTTCCCG
>CAZRLJ010000081.1:4121-6809 GCA_964600905.1 uncultured Acutalibacter sp.
CGGCACAAAGATTTTTCCGGAGGTGCTGTCGCCCATGTAGGTCCAGTAGTCGTCCAACGAATTGATCACAGGCTCAAACCTGCTTTCCGGCTCCACAACGCCCACCACCTCCAGAGCGATGGCATTGAACTCAATGATTTTACCGATGGGGTCCTCCCCCTGGAACAGGTTTTTGGCCGTGCCGCTGTCCACCACTGCCACAGGCCGGTTCTGCTGAAAATCCTTGGGCACGAAAAGCCGGCCTCGCTTTACCGCATAGCCGCAGGTGGAAAAGTAGCTGTTTTCCGCGCCAAAAACCTCGCAGCCGGAAATGCTGGCGTCGCCGAAATAGAAGGAATTGTTGTAGCTGGTACGCCGGGTATAGGCTGTGGCGGACTCCACATCCGGCAGGGCCAGAATGGCGCTGTACAGATCGTCGCTGACCTGAGGGATCCCGGCAGGGAAGCCCTCGTTTTCAATGTCGTAGGGATATTCGGAATCGGTGCGGTACAGCTGTACATGCACCACGTTGTTGCCGGACCCGATGAGATTTTCCTTGATCTGCTCATTGGTCCCCTTGATGGTGGACACGATGGAGATAATGGAGGCGATGCCGATAATGATACCCAGCATGGTCAGAAAGGATCTGAGCTTGTGGGACCAAATGCCCTGAAAGGACAGGCGAATGTTTTCAATCAATGGTCATCGCACCTCCCTCGGTTTCTCCCGTGACGCCCTGCTCCATAGGCCCTTTGTCGGAGCCCTCCAGCACCACGCGCATGCCTTCCTTCACGTCGGCGCCGTAGGGGAAGGCCACGTAGTCGTCAATGGTAAGACCGGACTTGATCTCTACGGAATAGCCGGACAGGGATCGGCCGGTGCGGACATACTGCTTTACCAGCCGGTCGTCGACGCCGGCCTTCATCACGTAAGAGCCGCCGTCGTCCTCCCGTACATAGGCGTTCATGATATAGAGGGCGTCGGGCTCCTCCTCATTCTGCACGTCCAGCGTAATGTCCACATAGTTGCCGCTCTGCAGCCCCTCGCCGCCATCGATGGCGGCCACAAACTCATAGCTGGAGCTGTTGGGATTTCCGGAGCCGTAATAGTACAGGTTGGAATCACTGTCCAGGGGATAGTCGGAAATGCTGACGATCTGTGCGGAGTAGGTGCCGCCGGACATATAGTCGTTCACCGTGACGAGATCGCCCACGTGGACGGAGCCCAGCATATTTTCCGTGATCGCGCCGCTGACGTAATAAGTGCTGTCGCCGGATACTACCAGGAAGGGCTTGTTCTCCGCAGCGGCGGTCTCCTCATCGATCAGGGTGCGGACCACGCCGTCCACGGTGCTCAGCACCGTGGAATTTTGCAGCTGCAAATTGGCCCGATCCAGGTCCAGCTTGGCCTGCTTTCTGGCCAGCTGCAAATCCTTGATCTCCTGCTTCTTTTCCGCGATCATGTTATTGAGTTCTGCGGCGGTGTACTCCATGTCGTTGTAGTTGCCAGTAACAGCTCTGCCGGAAGGGTCGGCGGGAGCGGGTTCCGGGGTTGGCGTAGGGGTGGGGGAGGGCGTGGAGGCAAACAGCGTGGCGATGGAATCCAAGGTGTTGTAGCCGGTCAGCTTTCCGGCAAACTGGAAGCCGCCGGAAAGCTGGGTGCCGTCCAGCTGGAAGGAGCTTTTCAGCTCTCCATAACGGGAATCCCCTTCCCGGACCTCAAAAAGGGCGGCGAAAGGAGAGACCAGTGTGTTTTTCTCCGGTTCCTCCGGATTTTCGGAGGACTCCCCATCGTCAGGCGCCGCGCTCCCGGTCTCGGAGCCATCCCAGCCGTTGATGCCCAGGAGACAGCGCAGGAATTGGGGAGTGATCACACAGTCCTCCGTGCACAGGAAGACATAGGGATCCTCTGTGGTTCCGCTGCCCACATAGGGCCTCACGCTTAGATCAAGCTGCTTGTAGGCCTTGACGTCGTCGGGAGGTGTCGGAGTAGGGGAGGAAGAGGGTTCCGCCGTAGGTGCAGGTGTGGCCGTAGGCTTCGGCGTGGGTTTTGCCGTGGGGCGGGGCGTAGCCGTTGCATGGGGCCTTGCCGTAACAATGGGACGTGCGGTGGAAGCAGGCTTTGTGTTTTGCAGCTTTTTCAGCTGCCGCTGGGCGTCCTCAATTTTCAGATCAGCCTCTCTCAGGGCGATTTCCTTCGCCTCTACCTCAAATCCCAAACGGGTCTTGTCATATTGCAGCAGGGCGTCGCCAATCCGGACCGCTGTTCCGGGCTGCACATAGAATTCGCTGACAACCTTGTCAGAAACGTAAATCTCCTGAACATTGTTGCTGACAACCATGCCGGAGGACATGGTTTGGTCCGGCCAGTAGTAGTCGGAGATCTGCATTACCGGGGTGACCTCAACGGTTTTTTGGTCCTTCCTATACTGGATGAAGAACCAGATTCCCAGTATCAGCGTCGCTATCAGCACCACGGCGATGCTGATGGCAATCACCCGGTTTCTGTTCTTTCTTTTCGCGCTCATTCGTCCACCTCCCCGGGGGTGCTGTCCCCCGCAGCTTCCGTGGATTCCTGCGCCCCATCGTCAGACGAGGCAGCCTGTTCTTCTCTTTGCTTCACGAGGGCGATCCAGGCCAGAGGATCGTCCTCCTCCACCACAAAATCTTTGGAAAGATCGATTTCCGTGCGCAGGGGCGCGCCAAACTG
>CAZRLJ010000082.1:0-6717 GCA_964600905.1 uncultured Acutalibacter sp.
GAGCGCCAGGTTCGCAATCTGGAGGTCGAGGGTTCGATCCCCTTCGGGTCCACCATTGGACGCAAATCCGAACTCAGCAATGGGTTCGGATTTTGTGCTTTTAACCCCACCAAATGTAGAAGCCAGCCGTAAGGCTGGCTTTTGCGTTTGGCGGAGATGGTTGAGATAGTAGGAATGCGGTCGAATGAAAACCGTTTACGGTTTTCCGGCGCCACGTGATGACAGGAAATATTACTATACGGCTTGGCGTGGCGCTTGTGGACAGCGGGTTCAAATTGGCGTCATCCAGCTAAAGGCAAAGGACATCTATTTTGTACTGGAACCACCACGTCGCCGCAAACGCTTTTGAGTTTGCGGCGATTTTTTACAAAAATCACCCCGTCATTTGGATGATCCAGACAGAGATTTTCTTTCGGCTGCCGCTGGAAAGCTCTTGCAGTCGGCGGGGAAATCACTTATAATGATCACGGGAAATTATTTCTGGAAAAACTCTGCGGCCGAAACACCGGTGTTTTGCTTAGAAAGGATTGGGCCTTTCTGAGCAGCGGCGCTTTCAGCGCGTACGGGATCATTTATCAAAGAGGAGGCGTTTGTTATGGTGCACCAGGCAACAAGAGTGGTTCAGCAGGCCTTGCTGAAGCAGGACGTAAAGTGCGACATCCTGGAGAAGGACGAGCATTCGATGGTGGTCGCCGGCTTCAACATGAAATCCGGGAATTCCGTCAGGATCCACTTTATCTCTATGGACGAGGACAACGACGTGGCCATCCGGGTTTTCGGCTTCATCCATGTGGAGGAGGAGCAGCGCGCGGCCGCACTGAAAGGGATCAATACCGTAAACGACCAGTTCCGTTTCGCCAAATTCACGCTGGAAGAGGACGGCGACGTCAATGTGGAGATGGATATTCCCCAGAAGGTGGAAAACCTGGGCCCGGTGGCCTTTGAGCTGATGATCCGCATCGTGCAGATCATGGAGGAGGCCTACCCGATCCTGATGAGGGCGATCTGGGCATAAGGTCAGCAGAAAAAGGACGGGAGAGGAGCTAAAGCTAACACCACATAAGGAAGTTTTATTGCGGCGTAATACTATGCTAAGCGTTTTGAGAAACAGTATAATAAAAAGCGGCGGACATCCTTGAACAATAAAGGATTTCTGCCGTTTTCTCATACTGGTATGGCGCGTAATACTGTATACTAAGCATTACGGTGTTATATATCGCTTTTGCGGCGGTTGCAATCGGCGCAAAGCATTTGACAGTTTTCTGCCGTTGTCTTGCCGCCCTTACTCCATGGGGTAATATGATCAGCTTGCATTTCTTCGATTTCAAAATGCTTCTTACACTTTGGGCAGATACCTTTCTGACGTTCATATGCAGTCCGTGCCATTTTGGGTGAGAATGCGCGAATATTCAAATGCCGTTCCTGCCCGTCAAGCAGATATTCGTAAATACCTTTCTGATTCGATATATCTTCATCATCCAGCAGGGCAACAATTCGTTTTTCGAGGGATTTGGGGTCATAGCTGTTTGCGTGGTACTTATTGTAGAAAATGCCCCACTCAAGTCCCTGCATCAGCTTTTTGCGGTAGGTAGGGAATGTTGCTTTCACCCAATTTATAACTGTCTGGAAATACAGCCACAGGTCATTGCAGTTCGTGTCATGCTGGTGCTTGGACATATAATCTTCAATTTCGATACCATCACGGGCAGCAATCCACTTTAAGGCAGTTTCAAGGTAATTCTGACGGATGGCGCTTCCGCTCAGATAATCGCCTGCAATCTGATAGGCCGGGCAGTGGGTTTTGCTGAAATACTTCTTGGCTTCGGTCAGCCATTCGCCCGTATAGATTGCGTTGCGCAGTTCCTGCGCGGTCAACTGTTCGCCCGCAATATTGATAATTTTGAACCAGTCCAGTTTTTCCTTGTCCGTACCCTCACAAATATAGATCATCAGCGGATAGTTCAAAATCTGCTCCTGCTCAGTCTTGGTCAGGTTATGAAAGGCCATGTGGTCAATGGAAAAATCGCCCTGCACGTATTGGCAAATGCTGATTGTGCGCTGCTGGCCGTCCAACAATTCAAACCCGCCATTGTCGCTCTTTACCCAATACATGACATTGAGCGGAAAGTCCTTGCGTATTGTGCGCACAACCTCATCCCGCTGTTTGTCCTTGTAGATAAACTCTCGCTGAAACGCCGGGCGAATATTCAGTTTGCCGCCATAGCCCACAACGCCATTTTCAGCGCTGTCTATGTAACCGTCTACAACATCCCGTACAGGGATTTCGTGCAGTTTAATTTTCATTGATTTGCACCTACTTTCTAATCTTTCTGCGAATTAGAATGCGTGGATAAGTGTTTTTGGGAACGCCATTAGCCTGAATTATCACCGGAGTAGCGTTCAAATCGCTATAATTGGGGTAATCATCCTTGGTGTATACTTTGGTTTTTAGAGTGGGATCGCCTGCACCACGCTTTGCAATACCGATAATTTCAAACTGCTCTGGATTATATTTGTCCAGAAATGTTATTGGTACCCCCATGATGCCACTACATCCGCTTGTGCTTAATGAACAATCTCTTATACTTGCGTTCTCCGCAGACCACGGGCTGTGCAATTCCGCTGCCTGCATCCCACAATCCAGCTGAGAATCCCTTTCCTTCGCTTTCTGTTGCTCCGATAATCTCGAATTGATCGGGGTTGAACTTGTCGAGGAAGGTGATTGGCACGCCCATGATGCCGTTACATCTTGCGCCTGATAACGATCCTGTCGTAGAGTCTGCGGTAGCGGAGCTTTCCGCCCGGCTCTCTCTCTCTCTCTCTCTCTCTCTCTCTCTCTCTCTACATTAACAGATTGTGAACAATCAACTGATAAATAAAATCTTGGGCCACCTGCTTCATAACTGCCTTTCGGCGCAATCTCAGACATAGGCCGTCCCAAATCCCGACTTGAACCAACAATATCAAATTGGTCTGGATTATGCTTATCAAGGTATGTAATGGGAACGCCCATTTCTTCATAATAGTCGCAGGGAATATCTGCCGTCTTACTGACTTCAATAGCATCATAATTGTCATAATGTGGGTATTCTTCGGGCGTATAGTGCTTGTAAAGAACGATATCTTCATGACGGGCTGCATAATCGATATTGGTGAACCAACGCACACCTTTAACCCGAATATATTTGATACCATTTTCGTCAATTCTGCATCCAGATGCATTCAAAGGATAGCTGTCCGGGACACGGAATTCTCTGTCACCACTATGAATAGATGCGCCCAGCCAAATACGGTTTTGCATAATAAGCGGGAATACTTCCTTATATGTGATTGCGTTTATATTGCCGATAATCAAAAAATACTTTTCATATTTTACGAGTTGCGCCACAAAGTCACGAAACAGCGAGAACGGTGGGTTTGTAACAATGACATCAGCTTGCTTCATCAACTCAATACATTCTTGACTGCGGAAATCCCCGTCACCATCAAGTAATGTTAGGTTGTTCTTATGGTTCTTCAGAAGATACTCCACATCTGAAAGATCAACACGGCCATCGCCATTTGCGTCGGTCACTTCAGTAATTTCAATTTTATACGGCTTGCGTGCGCTTTCCTGAGAAATAGGCACGGCATCATCGGAAGGCGGAACAAAGGACAGCTGCCCGCTGTTACCGACATAGTATTCAAATTCTTCCCCTGCAACAGGAGATGTGGCATAGCAGGTCGCAATGAGTTTATTTAATCCCAGGGAATTGAAATTCATAGCAAAATACTTAAAAAAGTTGCTTTCAAATGGATCATCGCAGTTACAAAGAACTATTTTACCCTGAAAAAAGCCCCTATAATAGCGCATTTCTTTTTCGATATCCGTTAACTGCGTATAAAATTCATCCTTTTTCGCTTTTGCAGCCTTGTTCAAATCCGCATTTTTAGCCATTATTCCGTACCCCCTTTCCGTATCTCAACAATATCATCAAGCCCACAATTCAAGGCTGTTGCTATCTTAGCAAGGCTGTCCATAGCCACAGGTTCGCCCTTGCCCATCTTGACAAGAATATTTGTGCTGATACCCGCCGCTTTGCGCATTTGCGTTTTGGTCATACCTTTATCTATCAACAGCTTCTAAAGCCTGTTATAGTGGCAAATCACAAAAAGCTTCCTGCGCATATTGTTATAATTATCAAAATTATAACATAGCAGAGCGAGCTTTTCAATATGCAGTACAGCGCCAATTCTTCTTTTTCTGTCAAATATGTTTTATACTGTAACAAGCAGGGAAACTGTATTGATAATTTCCGAAAACAAGAAAACGGTGTAACCCATTTACTGAGTTACCCCGTTTTTTGCATAAAAGCTTCCTTATCTGGTGCTTTCCCAAACTCTTCCCCCGTTTGTCTTTTACAGGTCGTACTGGAGGTCGCCCACTTCGGGGAACTGCCGGAAGCACCCGACAGCGGTGGCGCCAAAGCCGATGTGGCAGCTGATACTCAGGGCCAGCGGGTCCACGCTGATCTTGTACTTGGGGAACCGGGCGCTGATGGTTTTGCGCCACTGGTGGGCTGTCTTTTCATCGCAGGTATAGGCCCCCTTGATGAGCATATCCTGCCCGGCAAAGCGGGTGTTCAGGTCGTTTTCGATAGCGTCAAGCATCTTCTCCTGGGCGGTTTTCATGCCCCGGACCTTGGCAAAGGCGTCCAGCTTGTCTCCCTGAATCTGCAAAACCGGCTTGATGCTCAGCAGAGCGCCCAGGGCAGCCCCCGCCGGGGTAACCCGTCCGCCCTTTTTCAGGTATTTCAGGGTATCCACGGCAATGTAAATGCTGGCCTCCAGGGCGTGCTCCGTGAGAAAATCGCAAATTTCCCCGGCGGTCCAGCCTTTCCCGGCCAGCTGCCTGGCCTCCAGCACGGACTGCTTCTGAGAGATGGAAATGCGGTGATTGTCCACCACCTGCACCCGGCCGTTGTATTCCCGGGCCAGAGCGAGGGCCGTCTGGGTGGAGTTGCTCAGCCCGCTGGACATGGGAATGTACACCACTTCCTCAAAATCCTTCAAAAGCCGGTCCCAAAGCTCGGTGACCGCCTGGGGACTGGGCTGGGAGGTCTGCACATTGGCGCCCTCCTCCAGCCGGTGAAAGAACTCGTCGCGGGTGATGGAAACATCTTCAAAATATTCTACGCCGTCAATGAGAAAGGGCATGGGGATCACACCGATGCCGTACTTCTCTCCCTGGGCCTGGGTAATACCGCTGTTGCTGTCCGTGGCCACGGCCACGCGATGGAAGCTTTCGCTCATAGCTGAGGTTCTCCTTCTTTGCCGGCTGCCTCAAAATCCGGCCGGGTCGGATCAAAAGTACAGGAGAAAGTGTATACCATCCGGCGGCTCCTGTCAAGAAAAGATGAGGTTTTCCGGCCGAAGACGAATGGTTTTGCGAGCTTTGACATAATTGCGTTTCCATGCGCAAAAGTGCTTGTCAGGATCGCCGAACAGAGGTATACTGAAACAGAAACGGAGGGAAGCAAGCTCATGAAATGGTTGATTGCGTCGGACATTCACGGCAGCAGACTTTTCTGTGAAAGGATGCTGGCCGCATTTGACCGGGAAAAGGCGGACCGCCTTCTGCTGCTGGGGGACCTGCTCTACCATGGCCCCAGGAACGATCTGCCCGAAAATTACGATCCAAAAGCGGTGATCGGGCAGCTGAACACCCGGAAGGACAAGATTTTCTGTGTGCGGGGCAACTGCGAGGCCGAGGTGGATCAGATGGTGCTGTGCTTTCCCGTGATGGCGGACTACTGCCTGCTGGAGGCGGCGGGCCGTGTTGTATTTGCAACCCATGGGCACCATTACAATCTGGAAACGCCGCCCGCCCTAAAGCCCGGCGACGTACTGCTTCACGGTCACACCCATGTGCCGGCAAAGGACAACTCCCTGGGATTCTGGTACCTGAATCCCGGTTCCGTGTCCCTGCCCAAGGAAAATTCCCCACACGGCTATATGATGCTGGAGGACGGCCTTTTCCTCTGGAAGGACCTGGAGGGCCGGGAGTACGACCGGCTCACATTGTAATTTCCTCCCCCTCTTGCCTCCCCTGCTAAGGGGAGGTGGCGCGGCGTAAGCCGTGACGGAGGGGTTCCAGTAAAGGAAAAGGGTTTCTGACCGACTTTTTTGTAAATTCTGAAAGGAGCAAATCATATGGAACTGATTCATTTCAAACCGATTCCGGAGACGGACGGCACAGTGGTGGGCTATCTTCACACGCCGGTGTGGGAGATGCCTGTCCGGAGGGAGAGCTTTCCGGCGGTGGTGGTATGCCCCGGCGGCGGATATGAAATGGTGTCCGAGCGGGAGGCCGACCCTGTGGCCCTGGCCTTTTTCGCCCGGGGCTACAACGTGTTCCTTCTCACCTATTCGGTAGGGGAGAAGGCAAAGAATTTTCTGCCTCTGCGGGAGCTTTCGGAGACGGTCCGGGCCATCCGGGAGCATTCGGAATGGCGGGTAGAGCCGGAACACATCGCCGTCTGCGGATTCTCCGCCGGAGGGCATCTGGCAGGGTCCCTGGGCACGATGTGGGACGACCCGGAGCTTTTGAAGGTCTACGATAACCAGGGCGGAAAAAACCGGCCCAACGCCATGATCTTGGGTTACCCGGTGATCACGGCGGACGAGTTTGCCCATGCAGGCTCCATTGAGCATGTCAGCGGCTGCAAGCCGGGGACG
>CAZRLJ010000083.1:0-6411 GCA_964600905.1 uncultured Acutalibacter sp.
TGCCCGCCGCCACAAAGGCGGAGCAGGTGTTTTCCATTTCCAGCCCGCTCAATCCACGGTGGGCTATGAGCAGCGTGTTGTTTGCTTTGAGCTTTGTTGTGTTCATGAAGGGACTCCTCTCCAAATGTTATTTGTCCAGCCTCTTGTTGAATCGAAGCTGTTCCTTTACGTCGGTGTAGCCCTGCTTCCGGTAAAAGGCATGGGCGCCCTTTCGGGAGCCGCCTGAGTTCAGGCGCATCAGGTGAATGCCACGCTCCCGGGCCCAGGTTTCTGCGGCTTGGATCAGGGCGCTTCCCACACCGTTTCTCTGGTACTGGGCGCTGACCGCAAGCCCGAGAATATTTGCCATGGTCTCAAAGTACAGGACGTCATATTTTTCGACGTGCAGGTACCCTGCGGGAGCGCTGCCATCGATCTCTGCGAGAAACACCGCTTCCCGGTTGCTGTCCAGCTGGTTCAGTTTGGATTCCACCAGCGTGACGTCGCAGGAATACCCCATCTCTTCGCTGCAGAGACGGCAGATTGCTGCCGCGTCTTCTTTGCAGGCAGTGCGGATTTGAATTTCCATCAAACTTACCTCCTTAAATTTGTGAAATGCCGGGAGAACTACGATAGGCCGAAATGCTTTGCCAGGGCCTGCAGCATTTCTTCCCGGGTGTCGTGGGTAAAATCAGAACGGGTATAGGTGAAAAAACCGGTGTGCTGCCAGTCAATTTCCACCGGTGGGTGGTAGAGTGCCCAGGAATTGAAATTCTTCAGGGTCTCCTCCGGGTTTTTGCACTGCTGGATCTGCTCCATCATAAATTTCTTGTCTGGATCTTCGCGGTCGAAAAAGCGTGTGGCGCAGATGTCGGGCGGGTCACAGAGCAGGATCGCCACATGGCCATAATCGGAGATTTCCCGAAGTACATCGGGTGGGATATTGGTGTCTGCGATCACCTTTTTTCCGCCTGCCGCCAGGTGGATCAGCTCCAGAATTTCAAGCTCTACGCACTCCCGGGCGACCTCCTGGGTCCAGGTCCAATGTTCCTCCGGCGTCATGTTCAGCCACTCCTCCCAGCCGGACATGGTGTCAAAATAGCACAGGGCAGGCTGCTTCCACTGGGAAAGCTTCTCCCTGGGGAACGCATCGTGGTAGTTCTCTCCGCAGAAAATCATATCGTACCGCTGGGAAAGCAGCTTCACCATGGTGGATTTCCCCGCATAGCTGTGCCCGTTGATAAAGTACACATTGCGCAGGTAGTGCTTGATCAGATTGTCGCTGATTGGGATTTTCATAACAATTCCTCCAGCTGTACCTCTATTGTAATATTTCCAATTTCATTTTTTCAAATTATCTTCTTTATTGAAAAATGCATCCATAATGATTTGGTATTCTTCCGTTGTACACACTTCTTTGCACCGTTCCTGATACTCTTTACTTCGATTCAACATATCCGTTATCTGATCGCAGGGAAATTTTTCGCATTGGTTACATTTTTCAACACCATGCTTTCTTGTACAAGCAACTAATCCGTATGTACAGCTTTTATGCGAAGAACACCCAGTACATTTTATTTCATCCGTTGAAACAATCCTATCCCTCCATCCAATTTTGAACCACAATTCAGCCACATATTTTAATTCCTCATTTGTATGAGCGTTATATCTTGGACATTTCAAGCAGTTATCCCCGCATAATGCTATTTTTTCCATGCTATATTCCTCCTATATTATTTTTTGAAATCCTTGACATCACTACTACCGTCTCAACGTGCGCCGTGGCGGGGAACATGTCCACCGGGGCAGCCTTGACCGGGGGATACCCCAGCTCGGCAAAAATTTTCAGGTCTCTGGCCAAAGTGGCGGGGTCGCAGGAGATATAGACGATCCTTTTCGGGGCGAAAGCGGCGGCGGTTTCTATCAAAGCCCGGCTGCAGCCCTTCCGGGGCGGGTCGAGAACGATCACATCGGGCTTTTCACCTCGGCGGTTCAGCTCTGCGGCGGCTTGCGCCGCGTCCCCGCAGAGGAACTCCGCGTTGTCGATCCCGTTTTCCAGGGCGTTTTGCCGGGCGTTCTCCACCGCCTCCGGAACGATCTCCACGCCGATGAGCTTTTTTGTCTGCCCGGCCATGGAAAGGCCGATGGTTCCCGCGCCGCAGTAAAGGTCCAGCAAAGTTTCTGAACCCGTGAGAGCGGCGAATTCAGCTGCCTTCCGGTACAGGCGCTCCGCCTGGGTGCGGTTGACCTGATAAAAGGAAAGGGGAGAGAGTCGGAAGTTCAGGCCGCACAGGGTATCCTGGATAGTGTCGCTGCCCCAGACGGTCCGGCAGCGCTTTCCCAGGGCCACGTTGGTCTTGTCCCGCTGGGAATTGACTACCACGCTCACAAGACCCGGTACGGCCTTTTGCAGTGCCTTGACCAGCTCCGGCTCATGATGGAGGCCGTTGCCGTTGACCACCACGCAGGCCATGATCTCGCCGGTTTTCTCAGCCTTTCGCAGATAGAAGCGGCGCATACGGCCGCTGTGGGTCTCCTCCTGATAGACCGGGTCGCCGTATTCGGCAGCCCAGCTACGAAAAGCCCCCATAGCGGCGTTGAATTCCTTCGGCTGTAAGCGGCAGCTCTCACAGTCTATAATGCGGTGGGAGTTGATCGCGTAGAAGCCCATGGCAAGAGAGCCGTCCGGCCCGGCGCCTAAGGGAAGCAGGGCTTTGTTCCGGTAGCCGTCCCGAGAGTCTGCCCCCAGAATGGGCTCCAGGGGAAGGTCGGGAAATCCGCCGATCCGCGTGAGGGCGTCCCGGACCCGGGTCTCTTTGATCTCCAGCTCCGCCTCATAGCTGATATGCCGATAACAGCAGCCCCCGCAGCGGGAGAACACCGGGCAGTCCGGCTCGATCCGGCAGGCGGAAGGGGAGAGGACCTTTTCCAGCTTCCCATAGGCGTGGGTTTTGGCAATCTTGACGATCCGGACCTGTGCCCTGTCGCCGGGGGCGGTCATGGGCACAAAAACGGCCAGCCCTTCGTGGCGGCCCACGCCCATGCCCTCGGCGGTCATGCCGGTGATCGAAAGCTCAATACTGCTGTTTTTCTCTAAATTCATGGCGCTTCCTCAAGTTTGTAAGTAGTAGTTCCATTTTCGCCATTATACTATGCAGGCCGGAAAATTACAAGCAAGCAGAGGAGAAAAGAGCAGAGCATACGGCATATCCTGCTGTTTTGCTTGTACCAATTTGATAAAATCGATTTTCAAAATCGATAAGGATTATGAAAAAGGTAGATTCTCCGCGAAAACATTGACAAAATGGCCTCTTTTCGCTATAATAAGCCTGTAATCATGAGTTCGAGTCTTGCGACACCCAATGTCGCGCTTTTAATACAACTCCTCCCCCAAAAGAAGGAAAGGGACCGGTTATCCGGTCCCTTTCCTTCTTTGCGCCTTTGACGTGGTTACTTGAAATAGAGCATGGTGCTGAGCAGCCGGTTTGTGGGTCCCACCAGCCATCGGCCGTCCACATAGAGATTGACGGAGCCACCGCCGTCAAAGTTGATGACGTCCGTGCAGCCCATGTCGATCATGATCTGCGCCAGCGTGGGAAGGGTACAGGCAGCGCTGAGGATCACCAGGTTCCCGCCGGGCTTGATCCCAACGCAGACCCGCAGGGCCGAGCTCTGGGTGATGGAGGGGTCCCGGAACCCCTCGGCCCGGTAGGTGGCCAGGTCGCCGTAGGGAGCGCCGTCCTTGACGATCCTGGGGCCTGCGCCGATGGAGAGCACAATGTCCTGATAATCTGCGCCGTCGTAATAGCGGTCCACCCGGATGGAATCGCCTGCCTGGCAGGTGTCGAAGAAATCTCCCTCGTTGGCCCGGCGCGCCCGCTGGGCCAGAACATATCCGTTTTCCGGGATGGGAACATCGGCGTTGTGGGCCACGGAAACCACATATCCGTCAGCGTCCATGGTGACAGCGTCCACAGCGGTGAAGCCCAGGGAGGTTCCCCATTTCCGGTCAAAGAGGATCCGGGCGCAGTCCGTGGGCTGGTAGGGCTTGCGGTTGACGGTCACGCCCTCCAGCACGCTCTGGCCGCCGTCAGCCCTGCCTAGAGTGACCGTGTGCCTGGTGACGAAATTCTGGATGGAGAACCAGCCGGTGGAATCCATGGTCAGCGCGGATTTGGCGGGGGCGAAGGAATCGAACACGGTAACGGCTTTTCCATCGTCGATGATGGTGCCGTAAATATCATAGGTGGACATGTCGAAGAACGCGGCGTTCACCGCAATTTTAGCCCCGATACGCTGGACGATGGAGGTGGATTTTTCCCCGCGGTTGGTCACATTGCCGCCCAGGGCCACTCCTGCGGTGTATTGGGTAGGATCAAACTCCACAGCTTTGACGGGAACCCCCTGCACCCGCTTGCGAGTGACGAGGAAATCGTCGTAGGGGCAGAACCGGAGAAAGCGTGAAATCACGCTGCTGGCCTCCGCCCGGGTGGTGTAACCGCCGGGGCGAAAGGCGTGGTCCTCATAGCCGCTGATGATCCCGGCCTGCTGGCAAATTTTCACGCTCTTGGCGGCGTAGGAGGCGATGGAGCCGTTGTCCTTAAAGGTGACGGCTCCACGGATGGGGTCCATTTTTCGGAAGATGGAGTTGGCAAAGGCCCTGGTCATCACCGCCATGTCCTGGCGAGTCACGGGATGATTGGGGCCAAACGTGCCGTCCCCGTAGCCGGAGATCACTCCGGCCTCATAGGCCCAGTTGATGTATTTGGTCCCCCAATAACCCTGGGGGACGTCGGTGAAGTAGCCCTGGAATTTATACTGGTTCAGCTCCTCTTCGGTCATGATGGTCCGTGCCAGAAAGGCGGCGTATTCTCCGCGGGTCAGTTGACTGCCTGGGGAAAAGGTAGTGGCGCTGGTACCCTTGATGATGCCGCTGCCGGCCAGATCATATACATATTCCCGGTACCAGGCGTCCTCCGGTACGTCGCTGAAGCCGATGGCCGCTGCCGAAAGGGGGAGCCCCATACAGAAAACTGACGCTGTCAGCAGCAGTGCCAGCGTCCTGCAAAACATCCTTTTCATAAACATTTCCCTCATCTTTTTGCATGTTCTTCCTTATAATATACCATAAAATAGACTTGATGACGGCGGAAGAACCTCGGTGCTTTTGCGAAGCAAAAGAGAGGTCATAAGACCTCAGAGGTTCTTCGTACTGACTGCTTTGCAGTCAGTATATCACATATTTCATCAAAAGTCCATGGCGGGTTTTGGAAGCGGCCGCGGAGAAGCCGGATTCGGACTTCAGCTGCCTCAAGCCAGATAACGCAGCATGGGCAAAAACCGGGTTCAAATTGAGGCCATCTGGCAGGAAAAGGAAAGACAGGAAAAGTGACAAAATGCGGCAAATTGTATAAAATGTTTGCAATGACAGGAGAAATGTGGTATAGTAACTACATAAGCGTCATGCGGCGACCCTGTATATGGCTTGTCCGTATTTTTCTGGAGGTGCTTCTGAAATGAAAGTCAGCGACATTATCCGCATCCTGAAAGCCGATGTGCTCAACGAGGGCAATCTGGATGAAGAGGTCAAAACGGCTTGCGGCAGCGACATGATGAGCGATGTTCTGGCCTTTGTGAAGGATCAGTCTGTCCTTCTGACCGGTCTGATGAACCCGCAGGTGGTTCGTACCGCTGAGATGATGGACATGCACTGCATCGTGTTTGTAAGAGGAAAAAATGTGGATCCCACCGTGGTGGAGCTGGCACGGCAGAAGGACATTACAGTCCTTGCAACACGCTACAGAATGTTCACAGCCTGCGGACTGCTCTACTCTAACGGACTGCTGGGGGGGTGCGACATCGCATGAGTATGCTGCATTTGGAATATCAGGTTCCTGGAGACGACTTCACCAGAGCTGGGGAAGCTTCAGGGGATGTAAAGCACAAGCTGAAGAAGCTGGGCTACGAGCCGGACGCTATCCGGCGTGTGGCCATTGCCATGTACGAGGGCGAGATCAACATGGTCATCCATGCCGGCGGCGGCGAAGCCATTGTGGATATTGATCCGGACAAGGTGGTCATTCTGCTGCAGGATCACGGCCCCGGCATTAAGGATGTGGAACAGGCCATGCAGGCCGGATGGTCCACTGCCCCTGACAATGTGCGCTCTCTGGGCTTTGGAGCGGGCATGGGCCTGCCCAATATGAAGAAATACTCAGATGAGATGAGCATCGATTCTGTGGTAGGGGAAGGAACCAACGTACACATGACCGTTTATCCGGGAGGGAAGGCGGTATAAACCGCCGCTCCCACGGCTTCGGTTTTCTTTTGGGTCGAAACATATGGAGGTAACTGAGGTGGCTGAATTTTATCATTCCGTCACACTGAACGAGGAAAAATGTACGGGCTGCACCAACTGCATCAAGCGGTGTC
>CAZRLJ010000084.1:0-6295 GCA_964600905.1 uncultured Acutalibacter sp.
TCAACGTGGCTCTGCCCCGTGTCCGCGACTTCCGCGGCATCAACCCCAATTCCTTTGACGGAAGGGGCAATTACAACATGGGTATCCGCGAGCAGCTGATCTTCCCTGAGATCGATTACGACAAGGTCGATAAGGTCCGGGGCATGGACATCTGCTTCGTGACCACCGCCCATACAGACGAAGAGGCCCGGGAGTTCCTGACTCTCATGGGCGCTCCGTTCACGAAATAAGGAGGAACTCATCGTGGCCAAAACGTCTATGAAAATCAAGCAGAAGAGGCCCCAGAAGTACTCCACCCGCGAGTACAACCGCTGCAAGATCTGCGGCAGGCCTCACGCCTACCTTCGGAAGTTCGGCATCTGCCGTATCTGCTTCCGCGAGCTTGCCTACAAGGGCGAGATCCCCGGTGTGAAGAAGGCAAGCTGGTAAAACCATAAGGAGGTAAAAGTCATGCAAGTTACAGATACCATCGCTGATCTGCTGACACGTATCCGCAACGCGCAGTCCGCGAGGCATGATACCGTGGAAGTCCCCGCTTCCAACCTGAAGAAGGCCATCTGCCAGATCCTGGTTGACGAGGGATATGTGAAGAGCTTCACCGTCGCTGAAGACGGCAAGCAGGGGATGATCAGCATCACCCTGAAGTATACCGAGGGCAAGACTCCTGTGATCAAGGGTCTCAAGCGGGTTTCCAAGCCCGGCCTGCGCATCTATTCCAATGCGCAGGAGCTGCCGAAGGTCATGAAAGGCCTGGGCGTGGCGATCATCTCCACCTCCAAGGGCATCATGACAGATCGTGCGGCAAGAAAAGAAAACGTCGGCGGTGAAGTGCTGGCGTTCATCTGGTAAAAGAGAGGGGGGTGCGACGAAATGTCGAGAATTGGAAGAAAACCCATAAATATTCCCGCCGGCGTTGAGGTAAAAGTCAACGGCAGCGAAGTGACGGTCAAGGGCCCCAAGGGCACGTTGACCCAGACCTTCAACCCGCAGATGACAGTGAAGGTGGAAGGCTCCGAGGTGCTCGTCACCCGTCCCAACGACGAGAAGGAATGCCGTTCTCTGCACGGCCTGACCCGCACGCTGATCCACAACATGGTGACCGGTGTGACCGAAGGCTTCTCCAAGACCCTGGAGGTTCAGGGCGTTGGCTACCGTGTGCAGAAGCAGGGCAAGGACCTGGTTATGAACCTGGGATTTTCCCATCAGGTTGTGGTGTCCGACACCGCGGACATCAAGATCGAGGCTCCCAACCCCAATACGATCGTGATCTCCGGCATCGATAAGCAGAAGGTCGGCCAGTTTGCAGCGGAGGTCCGTGAGAAGCGGCCGCCGGAGCCTTACAAGGGCAAGGGTATCCGCTATGCTGGCGAGTATGTCCGCCATAAGGAAGGCAAGGCCGGTAAGGGCGCGAAAGGCTAATGGTTAAGGAGTTGAGAAAAAATGGTCAATAAACCTGATACAAACAAAGCAAGGCTCCGCCGTCACAGGAGAGTGCGCGGCAAGATCTCAGGCACGGCTCAGTGCCCCCGCCTGAACGTTTTCCGCTCCTCCGCGAACATCTACGCCCAGATCATTGACGACGTGACGGGTCACACCCTGTGCGCCGCCTCCACCCTGGACAAGAGCTTCACCGGCTACGGCGGCAACAAGGAAGCCGCCCGCGAGGTGGGCAAGATGATCGCCCAGAGAGCTGCGGAAAAAGGCATCACCGAAGTGGTCTTTGACCGCGGAGGCTATATCTTCCACGGCCGCGTCAAAGAGCTGGCCGAAGGCGCCCGTGAGGGCGGCCTCAACTTCTAAGAAGGAGGAATGAATTTTGGCTAGAGAGATTGACGCATCCACTATGGATATGCAGGAGCGCGTAGTTGCCATCAACCGCGTTTCCAAGACCGTGAAGGGCGGCCGTATCATGAAGTTCTCTGCGCTGGTCGTCGTCGGAGACGGCGAGGGCACCGTGGGCTTCGGCATCGGCAAGGCCGCTGAAGTTCCGGACGCCATCCGCAAGGGAATTGAGGACGCCAAGAAGAACCTGACAAAGATTTCCCTGCGCGGCTCTACGATCCCCCACGAGATCATCGGCGAGTTTGGCGCCGGCAGAGTTATTTTGAAGCCCGCCGCCCCCGGTACCGGCGTTATCGCCGGCGGACCCGTCCGTGCCGTGGTGGAGAGCGCAGGCATCAAGGACATCCGCGCCAAGGCCCTGCGCTCCAAGAATCCCTGCAACGTCGTGCGCGCCGTCATGGCTGGTCTTACCCAGCTGCGCACCGCCGAGGAGGTCGCGGCGATCCGCGGCAAGACCGCGAAAGAAATTCTGTAAGGGAGGCCGCTACCATGACTATCACTTTGAAGAAAAGCCTGATCGGCAGCAAGAAGGATCAGGTCGCCACCGCTCATTCCCTGGGCCTCAAGAAGGTCGGCGATAAGGTCGAGCAGCCCGACAACGCCCAGACCCAGGGCAAGGTGAAAAAGATCATTCATCTGATCGAGGTAAGTGAATAAGATTCAAGGAGGTGCATGACAATGAAGCTCAACCAGCTGACAGCTGCGCCCGGCTCCACCCAGGAGCGCAAGCGCATTGGCAGAGGCTTTGGCTCCGGCACCGGCAAGACCGCCGGAAAGGGCCATAAGGGCCAGAAGGCCAGAGCCGGTCACGGCATGAGACCCGGCTTTGAAGGCGGCCAGATGCCTCTGCAGAGAAGAATTCCCAAGAGGGGCTTCAACAACATTTTTGCCAAGGACATCTTTGCTATCAATGTTGGCGCCCTCAACCGCTTTGAGGACGGAGCCGTGGTTGACGCCGCCGCCCTCATCGAGGCCGGCATCGTCAACAAGAATTGTGACGGCGTGAAGGTCCTCTCGAATGGTTCTTTGACGAAAAAGCTGACCGTGAAAGCCACTGCTTTCTCCGAGGCCGCAAAGGCGAAGATCGAAGCCGCCGGCGGAAAGGCCGAGGTGATCTGAGTTGTTTAACACGATCAAGAACGCATGGAGGATCCCGGACCTGCGTAAGAAGATCCTGTACACGCTGCTGATCATCATCGTGTTCCGGTTCGGCTCCGTGATCCCCGTGCCCTTCCTGGACGCCTCCAGCCTGGCTGAAATGATGAAGCAGGCCGGCGAAAACACCGCCCTGGGTTATATCAATATGTTGACCGGCGGCGCCTTTTCTTACGCGTCCCTGTTTGCAATGGGTATTACTCCCTACATCAACAGCTCCATTATCATGCAGCTGTTGACCATCGCCATCCCGCCCCTGGAGAGGCTCTCTAAGGAAGGCGAGGAGGGCCGCAAGAAGATCGCTACCATCACCCGTTACGTGACGGTGCTCCTGGGCCTGGTCCAGGGCGTGGCTTACTACTTCTGGCTGCGCAACAGCAGCGTCGTCAAGTACACTGCCGGGTTTGCAGGCGTTTTCGTTGCCGCTGTGATTGTGCTGGCCTTTACCGCCGGTACCGCCCTGATCATGTGGATGGGCGAGCAGATCAACGAAAAGGGTGTTGGAAACGGCATTTCCATCATCCTGTTTGCGGGTATCGTGGCACGTCTCCCCGTAACCTTTGGAACGGTATGGCAGTACTTTAAGCTGGGCCTGGAAAGTCCCTCCACCAATGGAAGGTTCCTGGTGCTGGCCCCGCTGTTCATCCTCCTGTTCCTAGTGGTCATTTGGGTGATCGTGTTCATGAACGAGGCCGAGCGCCGGATCCCGGTGCAGTACGCCAAGAAGGTAGTCGGCCGGAAGATGTACGGCGGCCAGAGCACCTTCCTGCCTATCAAGGTGGCCATGTCCGGCGTTATGCCCGTGATCTTCGCCAGCTCCATCCTGTTCATTCCCCAGTTCATCCACTTCTTTGTGAAGCCGGCTGAGGGGACCTTCTGGGCAGGCTTCTTCAATGCCTTTGAGCAGACGGGCTGGATTTATATCGTGCTCTATTTCCTGCTCATCCTGATGTTTGCATTCTTCTATATGTCCATCCAGTACAATCCTCTGGAGATGGCTAACAACCTCCGCCAGTCCAACGGCACGGTCCCGGGCATCCGTCCCGGCAAGCCCACGGCGGACTTCATCGCCAAGATCCTCTCCAAGGTGACGTTGATCGGCGCTCTGTTCCTGGCCTTTGTGGCCCTGGTCCCGATCATTTACACCCGGGTCACCGGTATGAGCGGTCTGTCCCTGGGCGGCACCTCCGTGATCATTATCGTAGGTGTTGCGCTGGAGACCGTGAAGCAGCTGGAATCCCAGATGATGATGCGCCACTACAAGGGCTTCCTGGATTAAGAGAAGGAGGAGCAACATGAAATTGATTCTTTTAGGCGCGCCCGGCGCCGGAAAAGGCACCCAGGCAGAGGTCATCTGCCGGGAGAAAAACATTCCTACGATCTCCACGGGGAACATTCTCCGTGAGGCGCTGAAGAACGGTACGGAGATGGGCCTGAAGGCCAAGCCCTATATGGAAAGCGGTCAGCTGGTGCCCGATGACATCCTCATCGGCCTCATCAAGGACCGCGTCCGGGAGGATGACTGCAAAAACGGTTTCATCCTGGACGGCTTTCCCCGGACCATCCCCCAGGCCGAGGCTCTGGACGCAATGGGAGTCGGTATTGACGCGGTGCTTGATATTGAAGTGCCTGACGAAGATATTGTCACCCGGATGTCTGGACGCCGTGTCTGCGAAAAGTGCGGCTCTTCCTACCACACGCTGTATAAGCGGCCTGCGGTGGAAGGAAAGTGCGATAACTGCGGCGGCACCCTCGTTCAGCGCAAGGATGACCATCCCGATACAGTGAAAGAGCGTCTGGAGGTTTACCACTCCCAGACAGAGCCCCTCAAGGAGTTCTACAGCAAGCAGGGCAAGCTGCTTGTAGTCCATGGCCAGGAGGAAGTGTCCGATACCACCCGCCTGGTGCTGGAGGCTCTGGAGGATCTCGCATGATCGTGCTGAAAACGAACCGGGAGCTTTCCATTATCCGGAAGGCCGGACGGATCGCACAGCAAGCACTGCGGCTAGCCGGAGAGGCCGTAGAGCCCGGGGTATCCACCTGGGAGATCGACAAGATCGCCCGGGAGTATATCGAAAAGATGGGGGCCATCCCCAGCGAGCTGGGCTACGAAGGCTATCCGGCCAGCACCTGTATTTCTGTGAACGATGTGGTCATCCACGGCATACCCTCCAAAAGCACGATCCTCAAAAAAGGGGACATCGTGGAAATCGACCTGGTGGCCTGCTATGAGGGCTTCCATGCCGACAATGCCTGGACCTTCCCCTGCGGAGAGATCAGCGGGGAAGCGCAGGCACTTTTGGACGCTACCGAAAAGAGCCTGTTCCTGGCTATCGAACAGGCCCGTCCCGGAAACCGCATAGGCGATATTGGCCACGCGGTGCAGGAGTATGTCGAAGCTCGCAATTACTCGGTGGTACGAGAATTTGTCGGCCACGGAGTAGGTGCGAAGATGCACGAAGACCCAAGCGTCCCCAATTACGGCACCCCCGGAAGGGGCGTGCGCCTGCTGCCGGGCATGGTCATCGCCATTGAGCCCATGGTAAACCAGGGCGGAAGCGGCATCAAGATCCTGCCTGACGGTTGGACGACGGTGACAAAGGACGGAAGCCTTTCTGCCCACTTTGAACACACCGTAGCCATTACCCCCGACGGTCCCGTCATTCTGACGGCGGCCGACTGAGGCGGGTCGTGGAGCTGAGGCGAGGCCAGGTGGTGAGATCCATCGCCGGCCATGATAAGGGCGCATTTCTGACAGTGCTGGAGGTCTTATCCCCGCTGGCGGTTGTCTGCGATGGAAAGAGGAGGCCCCTGGAGCGGCCCAAGCGGAAGAAGTTCTTCCACCTGGCCCCCACGGACACGGTGCTGCCGGAGGAAATGCTGCAAACCAATCGACAAATACGGCGAGCCTTGCAGAGCTTTTCCGGCAAGGCGGACAAATCGTAAGGTACGGAGGTTTCTCTATGTCAAAGCAGGACGTAATTGAAGTGCAGGGCGTCGTCAAAGAGGCTCTGCCCAACGCGACGTTCCAGGTCGAGCTGCAAAACGGGCACATGGTTCTGGCCCACATTTCCGGGAAGCTCAGGATGAACTTTATCCGCATCCTCCCGGGAGACAAGGTCACGATGGAGATGTCTCCCTATGACCTGACCAAAGGCCGGATCACGTGGCGGTCCAAGTAAGAAAAAACGTCATTTATTTGCTCAAGTAAGGAGGGCACACTCATGAAAGTAAGACCTTCTGTCAAGAAAATGTGTGAGAAGTGCAAGATCATCAAGCGCAAGGGCAAGGTCATGGT
>CAZRLJ010000085.1:0-6258 GCA_964600905.1 uncultured Acutalibacter sp.
CAGCCCCTGGAAAACGGCACCGTGGAAGTGGTGCGGGCGGTGGGAGCTGTCAGCTTTCCCAGCCGGTTTATGCTGGTGGCGGCTATGAACCCCTGCCCCTGCGGCTACTTTGGCCATCCTACCCGGCCCTGTACCTGCTCGCCCTACGCGGTAGACCGTTATCTGCAAAAAATATCCGGCCCGCTGCTGGACCGGATGGATCTGCATATTGAAGTGCCGCCGGTGGAGTTCGAGCAGCTGGCAGGAGGCGGCGACGGAGAATCCTCCGCCGAGATCCGGAAGCGGGTGGCGGCTGCCAGAAGGCTCCAGGAGGAACGCTACCGGGAGCTCGGTTTCTCCTGCAATGCCCAGATTCCGGATTCGCAGTTTTCCGCCTTCTGCTCCGTTTCCGGCTCCGCCTCTCAGCTGCTGAAACGGGCCTTTGAGCGGTTCAACATGTCCGCCAGGGCCTACACCCGGGTGCTGAAGGTGGCCCGCACCATTGCCGATCTGGATGGCAGCGACAGCATTACCTCCGCCCATGCCGCCGAGGCCGTACAGTACCGCACACTGGACCGAAAATACTGGCAGCGGGAAATGTGAGGAGCGTGTCGAAAAAGTCTTTTCGCCTCCGCACGATTGAAAAGTGAAAGAGGTCTCACCTTCGGTTCGGTCGGCGCTGGTCTCCACCGGAGACCAGCGCCCCTGACGGTTCTCTCTCACAACTCTCTTTCCCTTCGTGGTCTTTCATTTTGCTCCTTTGTTGACAGCCTGATGCGAGTTACTTCTCCCCTTTGCTTTTCAGGAGATAGACCGCCGCAGCTGCGTTGCCGATCAGGCTCAAAACAGCCACGCCTCCCAGCAGCTTCATGATCAGCAGCATTCCGTCGGTGAACCGGTGCTCCATGCCGTACAGGGACATAACCACCACCGCAATGGTGCAGACAGCTGCCAAAAGTGCCAAAATCAGTCTGAGCTTTTTGTCCATTTCTATCTCCCCCAGCTCCTTTTTTCTCATTGTAGAGCAAATAGCGCAACCTGTCAACAGGCCCCTCCGGCAGATAGCCGGAGGGGCCTTTCGTTCAGGATTCTACACCGTTCAGGCCGCTTTTCAGCATGTTGGTGCAAAACGTCTCCAGCTGCTCGCGGGTGGTCATAGTCACACCGCTCTGCATCACGGTCTCCTGGAGGGTGGGCGGCAGGGAATCAAAATACGCCCGGGCCTCTGCGTTCATTCTTTCCAAGTCCTTCTTCTGCATACTGCTTCTCCTTCCATAATGGGGTCAGCTACAGTATGCGCGAAAGAGGGAAAAATATTTACTTAGAAAAAACAACCTTCCCGTCAAATTTTCATAGCCCCAAGCTCTTATTGAAAGGCACTGAGCAGGCGGGAAAGAATACTGGCCACTTCTGCCCTGGTCAGAGAATCATGGGGGCGGAAATAGTTGTTCCCATCGCCCACCATCAGGCCTACAGCCTTCACCATATACACATTATTTTTCGCCCAGAAATCGATCTGCGCGTCATCTGCAAAAAGCCTGTCCACCGTTCCGAAGGGAAGATCGATAGCGCGACAGAGGATAGCCGCCGTCTCCTGCCGGGTAACGGGATCGTTGGGCCGGAACCGGCCGTCGCCGTCACCGAAAATCACGTTGGCCTGGGCCAGGGCGCCAATGCTCCCGGCAGCCCAGCCGCTGACGTCTGCAAAGCCGTGATCCTCCACGGGCTCCAGCTTCAGATACCGGCGCATGACGGAGCAAAGCTCCGCGCGGGTGATGGGATCCTCAGGACGGAAGGTTCCCTCCGTATCGCCTGTCATCACGCCCTCCTGCACAACGTGACGGATGGCCTTCTCCGCCCAATGGCCCTGGGTATCGGTAAATTCCAGGTTGCCGGGATTGTCGGGAATATCCGTATCGGAAGGAGCGCGGGAGGTGTTCAGGGTGGGCGTAGAGCCGGCGGTCCAAACCCAGATGCCGCCGGAAAAGTCAAAGCCCACGTCCATCCAGAAGTTTCTGACAGAAATGCTGGAGGAGGTCACATTCTGGCCGTCCTTCTTTCCCAGGTCCGCCGTGGCGCCAATACTGGTGGGAGTGCCTCCCAGGCTCACGGTCATATCGGAAAGGGCGTAGTTATTTTTCATTACAGGCGCTCCCAGCACCAGGTTGCCCTGGCCGGAGGAAACATAGTTACTGCCCACCACGCGGCCCCACCCGGTGGAGCCTTCCGCCAGCCTGATGGCGGGATTCAGCGCAACGCAGCTGGAAACCTCCCCGGTCTGCAAAAAGCCCACGATGCCGCCTACGCCTACGGAAGCGCCGGAGCAGGTGATCTCACTGGCAGAGTAGCAGCGGCGCACACTGGAACCGGCGTAACCGGCAATGCCGCCAACAGACTTGTAGGAACCACGCGCCTCTATGGTGCCCAGGGAATAGCAGTCCTCCACCAGGGCGCTGGGAAGCAGGCAGCCCACGATACCGCCTACGGATTCATACTGTTCAAATGAAGCGGAAGCGCCGCGGTTGCTGTCCACCGCAATGCTGCCGTTGAAGGAACATCCGGAAATCTCACCGGAAGCCAGACCGGCAATGCCGCCCGTCTGCCACAGGCCGTTGACGGAACCGGAAGCGTGGCAGTTACGGATCACACCGGTACTGTAGCCCACAATACCGCCTGCGCCGCTTCTTTCCCCTGTTGCGGAAAGGCGGCCGCTGACAAAGCACTTTTCGATCAGGCCGCCTCTGCTGACAGCGGCGATCCCACCGAGGAACGTGGTGGAAGAGAAAAAGCATCCGCTGAGCTTCACGTCCTTCACATGAGCGGACCGGAGCGTACCGAAAAGGCCCATTTGGCGGTCTGTATCCGAATCGGACAAGTGAGCGTAAAGATTGGAGATGGTATGGCCCTGGCCGTCAAAGGTGCCGGAGAAGGGCGTTGCTTCCGTCTCACCCACAGCGTTCCAGGCATAGCCGTTCATATCAATGTTCTGAGCCAGGGTGACCACGGCATTTCCCATGGCGTCTCCCTCGTTGACCCGCCGGGAAAATGCCAGCAGCTCCTGGGCGGTGGAGATCGTCACCCTCTCCGTTCCTCCGGCAGCCAGCGCCGGAACGCTCAGAGAGAGCACCAATAGGATTGCCAGCAGAACAGAACAAATCTTTTTCATCATAGCGTCCCCCATTCCATCATTATTGCGGGATAGTGCCGTACACGAAAGGGAAATTTTGTGCAAATGTTATCTGCTAGAATTATAGCACAAAGAAAAAAATCTGTAAATAGCAAAATGGCGCGAACAAAAAGGAAAAGCCACCGGAAAACCCGATGGCTTTCAGTGCTTTTTCTATTCGTCCGGAAGGTCAGCGCTTCAAAACCCGCTTTACGGTGTCCTGGATGTTTTCGGCGCTGAGACCGAATTCCTTCAGCAGATCCACTGCCGGGCCGGAATGACCAAACACATCTTTAACTCCGATCCGGGTCACGGGCACGGGACATTCCTCGCAGACGCAGGCGGCAACCGCCTCGCCCAGGCCGCCGATGATATTGTGCTCCTCTACGGTGACGATATGCCCCGTTTCCCTGGCAGCCTTCAGCACCAGCTCCCGGTCCAGGGGCTTGATGGTATGGATGTCGATGATCCGGGCGTCAATACCCTCTGCGGCCAGGGCTTCTCCGGCCTTTACGGCCTCCTGGACCATGAGGCCCGTGGCGATAACCGTAATGTCCCTGCCGTCCCGAAGGGTGATGCCCTTGCCCAGCTCAAATTTGTAATCATCGTTGTTGTGAACGCTCTCCACCGCCAGGCGGCCCAGCCGGATATACACAGGGCCCACATACTCGGCGGCAGCCTTGACGGCGGCGGTCATCTCGTAGTGGTCAGCGGGATTGAGCACCACCATCCCGGGGATGGTGCGCATCAGGGCGATGTCCTCGCAGCACTGATGGGTAGCGCCGTCCTCGCCTACGGAGATACCAGCATGGGAACCGGCGATCTTCACGTTCAGATGGGGATAGCCCACGGAATTCCGGACCTGCTCAAAGGCTCGTCCGGCGGAAAACATGGCGAAGGACGCCGCAAAGGGCACCTTGCCGCAGGCGGCCAGACCGGCGGCGATACCGACCATATTGGCCTCCGCGATGCCGCAGTCGATAAAGCGGTCAGGATAGCTCTTTTTGAAAATGCTCGTATAGGTGGCGGCCGCCAGGTCGGCGTCCAGCACCACAATATCGGGATTCTGCTCCGCCAGAGCGGACAGGGCCTCACCGAAGCTCTGCCGGGTAGCTTTCTTCACCATCTCAGCCATTTTCCAGCACCTCCAAAGCAGCGGTCAATTCCTTTTTGGCGGTCTCGTATTCCTCGGCATTGGGAGCCTTGCCGTGCCAGCCCACCTGATTTTCCATATAGGAAACGCCCTTTCCCTTCACGGTTTTTGCGATGATGGCGAAGGGCTTTCCCTTGCAGGCCCGGGCAGCGGCAAAGGCCTGCTCCAGCTGGTCGAAGTCGTTGCCGTCCACGGTAACAGTCTCAAAGCCGAAGGCCTGGAACTTTTCCTCAAAGGGAGCGGGGCCTCCTACTTCGGCCACGGGGCCGTCGATCTGCAGGCCATTGTAGTCCACGATCACACAGAGATTGTCCAGCTTGTGATGACCGGCAAACATGGATGCTTCCCAGACCTGGCCCTCCTCGCTTTCGCCGTCGCCAAGCAGGGTGTACACGCGGTAGGACTTCCCATCCAGCTTGGCGGCCAGAGCCATGCCCACAGCGGCGGAAATTCCCTGGCCCAGGGAGCCGGTGCTCATATCCACCCCCGGGGTGCCCTTCATATCGGGGTGGCCCTGGAGCATGGCGCCGATGTGCCGCAGGCTTTGCAGCTCGCTCTCAGCAAAATAGCCCTTCTGCGCCAGAATGGCGTACAGGCCGGGAGCGCAGTGGCCCTTGCTCAGCACAAAACGGTCACGGTCGGGGTCCTTGGGATGCTTGGGGTCGACCTTCATCTCCCTGCAATAGAGGTAAGTAAAAATGTCCGCGGCAGAAAGCGAGCCTCCCGGATGGCCCGATTTTGCGTGAAACGTGCCTTCAATGATCCCCAGCCGCACCTTGGCGGCCGTGACCTGAAGCGCCTTGCGTTCTTGAGCGTCCATGATATTACCGATCCTTTCGTCAAAAATGGTTGGAGTACATTACCATGGAGTATTCTACTCTTTTTTGATACCAAAAGCAACTGGTGAAACCCACGAATAATTTTCCCTTTTTCTCTGCCGGAATGTATATTTTCTGTTTGCCCCGTCAAACTACACTATGTACACCAGACAAGAAAGGAAGCGGTTCCATGGAGCGCGAGAAAAGCGGAAGGATCGGCAATTTGCCCGCAAACATCAACATTATGAACCCGGTGCCGAACAAGGACGCCAAAACCATCACCAAGCTGGTGAGAAAGAACGGAAAAATTTCCGGCTACGAGCTGTCTGACGGCCAGGTGCTTTCCAAGCACGAGGGCGTGGCTCTGGCAAAGCAGGGCGGCATCCGTGGAGTGGCCATCGCCAGCCGGAACGGCTCGGAGTACCTCCGCTCCCTGCCCGACGGAAACGAGAGCAACAATCTGGGCGACCTGCCCTCCATGCCGGAGGATTTGGTAAGTATGTGAGAAAGCCCCGCCGGGAACATCCCGGCGGGGCCTTTTCGTTTTGCATATCAAGCTGCTTTCAGAAAACCAGGAATCACTCGGCCATCTTCTTCAGCTTGGCGTACTTCTCCTCGGCGTACTTCTCCGCGTTGGTGAACAGCTTCTCGGCGCGCTCCGGGAAGGAACGGGTCAGGCTGTTGTAACGGACCTCGCCCATGATGAAGTCGCGGTAGGAAGCGGAAGGCTCCTTGCTGTCCAGCTGGAAGGGATTCTCACCGGCGTCTGCACGGCGGGGATCGAAGCGGAAGTTGTGCCAGTAACCGGCGGCAACCGCCTTCTTCTCCTCCAGCTGAGAAACGCCCATGCCGCCCTTGATGCCGTGGTTGATGCAGGGGGCGTAAGCCAGGATCAGAGAGGGGCCGTTGTAGCTCTCGGCCTCGGAGAAGGCCTTGATGCACTGGTTCATATCGGCGCCCATGGCCACCTGAGCCACATACACATAGCCGTAGCTCATGGCAATGGCAGCCAGATCCTTCTTCTTGGTGGCCTTGCCGGTAGCGGCAAACTGAGCCACGGAGCCGGTGGGAGTAGCCTTGGAAGCCTGGCCGCCGGTGTTGGAATACACCTCGGTATCGAACACCAGAATGTTGATGTTCTC
>CAZRLJ010000086.1:0-6213 GCA_964600905.1 uncultured Acutalibacter sp.
CTTTCCTCCAGTGGTAAATATCGGATTACAGATTTCCTCCCACATTGGGAATTAATCAACTACCTCGATACCCATGCTGCGGGCGGTACCGGCGATCATGCTCATGGCCGTTTCAACGGAAGCGGCGTTGAGGTCGGGCATCTTCTGCTCGGCGATCTTCTGCACCTGCTCGCGGGTGATCTTGGCGACCTTCTTCTTGTTGGGCTCACCGGACGCAGTCTCGATGCCGCAGGCCTTCTTGATGAGAACGGCGGCGGGAGGGGTCTTGGTGATGAACGTGAAAGAGCGGTCGGCGTAAACCGTGATGACCACGGGGATGATCAGACCGACGTCGTTCTTGGTACGCTCGTTGAATTCCTTTGTGAACGCCATGATGTTCACGCCATGCTGGCCAAGCGCGGGACCCACGGGGGGAGCCGGAGTCGCTTTGCCGGCAGGGATCTGGAGCTTGATAAAGCCCGTAACCTTTTGTGCCATTTTTTGCACCTCCAAAAATCGTGGTGGCTGACGGAGCGGACAGCTTTCAGATTTCGTCCGATCCTCCCACAGGGGCGAAGCCCCTCCTCACAAAAGCGGGTGATCCGCTTTGCTTGCAAACTGTAAAGGGAAACTGCTTTGCAGTGTTCCCACCGGACCCAATACCGGACCGAAAGGGCGTCAGCCCACAGGCTCGGCCTGATCCAGCTCCAGCTCCACAGGGGTATCCCGCCCAAACATGGAAACGGTGACCCGGACACGGTTCTTCTCCACGTCCATTTCCTCCACCGTGCCGATAAAGCCTTCCAGAGGCCCGTCCACGATGTTCACGGAATCGCCTACCTGATAGCTGACTTCCACGGAACGCTTTTCAATGCCCAGCCTGTTCACCTCGTCCTCTGTCAGGGGGATGGGCTTGGAGGAGGGTCCCACAAAGCCGGTGCAGCCGCGGATATTCCGGACGGCGTACCAGGATTCATCGGTCATGACCATCTTTACGATGACATAGCCGGGGAAGATCTTGCGCTCCACTTCCTTCTTTTTGCCCCCCTCGGTGATCTCGGTCACCTTTTCGGTGGGCACGCGGACCTCCTGGATCAGATCCTGCATCTGACGGTTTTCCACCGTCTTCTCCAGGTTGGAGGCCACCTTGTTTTCATACCCGGAATAGGTATGCACAACATACCATTTTGCTTCCTCTGCCATTGCCGCCTCCGATTATCAGACCTTGGCCACGTCCATTACCAGACCCAGCAGATTCATGAAGCCGGTATCCAGCAGGAAAACGAACAGACCCAGCAGGATAATGGTCACCAGCACAACGCCGGTGTTCTTGAACACTGTCTGGGGAGTGGGCCACACGATCTTCTTCATCTCACCCTTGCAGTCGCGGAAGAACTTAGCGATTCTTTTAAAGAAGCGGACCACGGGATTGGGCTTTTTGTCGGGCTTCTTTTCCATTTTCTTTTCGGTTTCCGCCATGATCTTTGCTCCTTATCGGGTTTCCCTGTGCAGGGTGTGCTTCCGGCAGAATCTGCAATACTTCTGCATCTCCAGCCTGTCAGGCGTGTTCTTCTTTTCCTTCTTGGTGTTGTAGTTTCTCTGCTTGCACTCCGTGCAGGCCAGTACAACCTTCGTTCTCATGTTCGGCACCTCCGTATACGGATAGAATAGTGGGGCGTCTGCCCCGGCCTCCCTCACAAAAAGAGACACAAAAAGAAAACCTCTTTTTCGAGGTATGGTCATTGTATCACAGGGGCTTCCTACTTGTCAAGGCTTTTTTTCTTGGCCAGAAAACAAAAAGGGGAGGAATAGCCTCTCCCCCTTGTGTTGCTTTAGTTTTCCAGCCGGGTCTCGACCTTTTTCTGCTTCTTTTTCTTCTCCGGCTTGATCTTCCTGCCCCGGAGCCTGCGGGAATACTTCATGGCCCGCCGCAGCTCCTCGCCCAGCTGGGGAGCGAGCTTTTCAAAGGCGTCGTCGCTCAGGCCGTCCAGCAGGCCGTAGGTCACCACGCTGCGCAGGTCCATGTCGCCGTCCTTGTACATGTCGTCCAGCAGGCTGCAAAGCCGCTTGCAGGGATCGCTTTCCGGGTATTTCCGGGCAAGCTCCTCCACCAGGGGCACCACGCGCTCCTTGACATAGGTCACGGCGCGGACCTGCCCGTAGACGATCTTCTCCTCGTTCAGGCTGTCCCGAAGCTCCGGGAAAACATTCACCAGCCGGTTCAGGAAAAACAGGGGGTCAACTGCGCGCTCTTCGTCCTTGCCGCGCTTGCGCTTCTGCTGCACCATGGCCACCCGCTGCGGCCCCCGGATGACCTCCAGAAAGTCGTTGATAATGCTTTCGGCGTCGCTGCGCTCTCCTGTCTCTGAATCGAAAAGCCAGGTGGAAAGGCTGCGCCATTCCGTGGGCTTGCCGTCCCTGCGGAGGGTGGTGGACCGCAGCTCAAAGCGCTGATGGGTCTTGTCGTACAACAGGCTGTAAGCCACCTCGTCGGCAGAGAACATCACAGCCTGTCCCGCCGGGTCCTCCAGGGGTTCCGGCTGGCCGAAGCCCTGCTTTTCCAGCTCCGTCGCCAGGGAATTCTGTATCCACTCAAATGCGTTAAAATCCACGTCCGTTTCACTCCAGATTCAAATGTAAAAATGATTGTATCATAAATCTCCAGAAAAGTCCACACCAAAATCCAGGAAAAGCAGTTGATAAATTTCGCCTTGTATAGTATAATAGAAAGCCAGCTTCCTGCGGAGGCCCCTGAGAGCCTTATGTCCGGCTTCCCGCAGGCATATTGAATGACAAGAAATCCAATGAAGGATGTGAGCCTTTTGAACACTGAGAAAACCAGCATTGCCGTGATCTTCGGCGGCGCCTCCTCCGAGCATGAGGTCTCCCTCATGTCTGCCAGATCCATCCTGGAAAACCTTTCCCCCGAAAAATATGAGATCCACATGGTGGGCATCACAAAGGCCGGCAGGTGGCTGCTGTACACCGGCCCCGTAGAGGACCTTCCCGACGGCAGCTGGGAGACCAGCGGACACACTGTTCCCGCCTTTTTGTCCCCGGACCCCACCGTTCACGGCCTGGTGATCCTCCGGGACGGGCAGGCCCAGGTCATCCATCTGGACTGCCTCTTCCCCGCCCTTCACGGCAAAAACGGTGAGGACGGCACCATTCAGGGGCTGTTCCAGCTTTCCGGGATCCCCTATGTGGGCTGCGGCACCCTGGCCTCCGCAGTGTGCATGGACAAGGCGGTGACCCACACCCTGCTGTCCGCCGCCAATATCGAGCAGGCCCATTATCTCTGGTTTTACGCCGACCGCTTTACCGCGGCGCCGGACATCATCCGCAACAAAATCAAGGCCCGGCTGAACTTTCCCGTATTCGTCAAGCCTGCCAACGCCGGCTCCTCTGTGGGCGTCAGCAAGGTAGAGCGCTTTGAGGACCTGGACCAGGCCATTTTCACCGCCGCCGCCGAGGATCACAAGGTGGTGGTGGAGGAAGGCGTCGTGGGACAGGAGGTGGAGTGCGCCGTGCTGGGCAACCGGGACTGCGACGCCTCCATGGTGGGGGAGATCGGCGCATCCGCCGCTTTCTATGATTACGACGACAAATACAAAAACGGCACCAGCCAGCTGTTCATTCCCGCCCGCCTGGACGAGGAGGTGGCCGAGCAGGTGCGCAAGACTGCGGTCCGCGCCTACCGGCTGCTGGGCTGCTCCGGCCTTGCCCGGGTGGATTTCTTCGTGACCGAGGGGGACCACCGGGTGATTCTCAACGAGATCAACACCCTGCCTGGCTTCACCTCCATCAGCATGTATCCCAAGCTGTGGATCGCCGGAGGCCTCTCCTATGGCGGGCTGCTGGATAAGCTCATTGAGCTGGCCTTTGCAAGGGCGGAGGCCCAGCGCCATGGATAACCGGCCCATCGGCGTATTCGATTCCGGCCTGGGCGGCCTCACCGCCGTGAAGGAGCTGGAAAAAATCCTGCCCCGGGAAAGCGTGGTCTATTTTGGGGACACCGGCCGGGTGCCTTACGGCAGCAGGAGCCGGGAGGTCATCCGCGCCTATGCGGGCCAGGACATGGCCTTTTTGATGGGCCGGAATGTAAAGGCCGTGCTGGCCGCCTGCGGCACCGTCAGCTCCACCTCCCGGGACATCGGCGAGGCCCTGCCCGTGCCCTATTTTGACGTGGTGATCCCCACCGCCAAGGCTGCGGCGGCCGCCACAAGGAACGGAAAAATCGGCGTGATCGGCACCAGCGTCACCATCCACAGCGGCTCCTACGCCAAAGCCCTGCTGGCTCTTGACCATCGCCTGGAGGTCTTTTCCCAGGACTGCCCCCTGTTTGTCCCGCTGGTGGAAAACGGCTTTGTCTCTCCCCAAAACAAGGTGACCCGTCTGGTGGCGGAAGAGTATCTGGCTCCCATCCGGGAGGCGGGAGCGGACGTGCTGATCCTGGGCTGCACCCACTACCCCATCATCAGCGCCATTGTCGGCTCTGTCATGGGCAGGGACGTGACCCTCATTGACAGCGGCCGGGAGGCCGCCCTGGCCCTGGCGGCGAAACTCAGGGAACAGTCTCTACTCTGCGATGGCAGCATTCCCCGGCAGGCGGATTATTTCGTCACGGATGCGCCGGACAATTTCAACCACATGGCGGAGCTCTTCCTGGGCCACAGTGTGGACGGCCGCACCCATAAAGTCAATATCGAAAACCTTCGTCCCTAGAACAGTTTTTCAGATGGGGACAAGGGACGTATCGTATGAAAGGAAGCTAACATGCTCAAGGACGACTACACGATCAACATTGTCGGCCGCCAGTCCTACGCCGACGAGGATGACATAGAGCCCGGAGAGGTCACCCTGAACACCACCGGCTCCTACACCGAGCGGGGGGGCGTGCGGTTTATCGCCTACCGGGAATATGACGAGGAAAACCCGAAAATATCCCACACCGCCGTCCTGAAGGTGGAACCCGGCAAGGTGACCATGATGCGCTCCGGCTCCACCACACGGCTGATTCTGGAGGAGGGCCGCCGCCACCTCTGCCTCTATGACACCGGCTTCGGCGCCTTTTCCGTGGGGGTGTTCACCAGCCGGCTGGACACAAAGCTCACCGGAAAGGGAGGCAAGCTCTCCGTTCAATACACGCTGGACATCGACTCCAACCTGTCCAGCCGGAACGAGCTGGAAATCGAAGTGAAACAGCTGCGCCAGTCAGCGCCAAAGGAAAGAATGTAATCGGAAAGGAAAGAACAAAGATGTCACTTATTGTCGCAAAAGCCACCAAAGGCCTGCGGGAAGCCGTCAACAGCGCGCTGGCCGCCGCCATCCGGAAGGGCGAGCTGCCAGAAGCGCCTCTGCCCGAATTTGCCCTGGAAATCCCGGCGGACCGCTCCCACGGGGACTGGGCCTGCAACGCCGCCATGGTGGGCGCCCGGGCCTTTCACAATGCGCCCCGGAAAATCGCCCAGGCCATTCTGGACAATCTCGAGCTTTCCCACACCTATTTCAGCTCCTGCGAGATCGCCGGTCCCGGTTTTCTGAATTTCACCTACGACAACCGTTTCTACGGAGAAATTCTTAGGGATATTCACCGCCTGGGCTCCAAGTACGGCCACAGCGGTTTTGGCGGCGGAAAGCGGGTGCTGGTGGAATTTGTCTCTGCCAATCCCACCGGCCCTATGCACATCGGCAATGCCCGGGGCGGCGTGCTGGGCGACGCCCTTTCCTCCGTGCTGGAGGCCGCCGGTTATCGGGTGGAGCGGGAATTTTATGTAAATGACGCTGGCAACCAAGTGAACCGGTATGCCCTTTCTCTGGAAGCCCGGTATCTGCAAATTTACAAGGGAGAGGACGCGGTTCCTTTCCCGGAGGACGGGTATCTTGGCCCGGACGTGGTGGAAAATGCCCGGCTCTTTTCGGAAAAATTCGGCGACAGTTATGTAAACTCGCCAGCAGAGGAACGCCGGGCCGCCCTGGCGGAGTTTGCCCTGCCCCGGAACATTCAGGGCCTCCACGATGATCTGCTCCGCTACCGGGTGGAATACGATAACTGGTTCCACGAGTCCACCCTTCATGCCAACGGCGCGGTGGCCCGTGTGGTGGAGCTTTTGAAGGAAAAGGGCGTCACCTACGAAAAAGAGGGGGCTCTCTGGTTTAAGGGGGAAGACTTCGGCAGCGAGGATTTTGTGCTGGTGCGCTCCAACGGCGTGCCCACCTATGTGGTGCCGGACA
>CAZRLJ010000087.1:0-6200 GCA_964600905.1 uncultured Acutalibacter sp.
TCACGGCTTACGCCGTGCCACCTCCCTCGTCAGAGGGAGGCAAAGGTCAAGAGCAACCTTCCCTGAAGGTTTATCGACAAACTAAGTAGTCCGCATCAGCGGACTACTTTTTTAACAGGTCTTTTACGATTTCCGCCGCCATGACCAGCCCTGCGGCACTGGGCACAAAGGCCATGCTTCCCGGTGTGAGGCGGCCAACTGTGCCCTTTTGGTCTTCCTCCCCGGCGGGCAGCGGCACCGCCGCTTCCTCCGTGGAATAGACCGCTTTCACGTGTTCGATCCCCCGCTTTTTCAGTTCCCGGCGCATGATCCTTGCCAGCGGACACACGCTGGTTTCGGAAATGTCTGCCACGCGAAAGGCAGTGGGATCGAATTTATTTCCCGCCCCCATACAGGAGATCACAGGCGTCCCGGCCTCTCGTGCCCGGCGGATCAGCTCCACCTTGGCCGTGACTGTGTCGATGGCGTCGGCCACATAGTCGTACTGGGAAAAATCAAGGCCCCCGTCATTTTCCGGGGTGAAGAATAGGGAAATGGCCCGGACCTTGCATTCCGGGTTGATTTCCAGCACCCGCTCCCGTTCCGCCTCCACCTTGGGACGCCCAATGGTGGAATCCAGGGCGATGATCTGCCGGTTGATATTTGTCAGGCTCACCACGTCGCCGTCGATGAGGTCCAGCGCTCCCACGCCGCTGCGGGCCAGGGCTTCGATCACATAGCCCCCTACGCCTCCGGCGCCAAACACCGCCACCCGGGCGTTTTTCAACCGCTCCAGCCCTTTGGCCCCGATCAGCAATTCCTCCCGGGAAAACCGGTTGTTCATACTATTCCTTCCCTACCTTTCAGGACAACTGTGCGTCCGAGGCGCACAAACAGAAGACTCTCCCCGCCCCCGCCTTGTACAGCGCAGCAGCGCATTCCCGCAGGGTGGCTCCGGTGGTCACGATGTCGTCTACCAGCAGAATGCGTTTCCCCTCCGCCTGCCGGTCCGCCCGGTAGGCGTTTTTGATGTTTTTCTCCCTTTCCCTGCGGGAAAGGTCGTGCTGGATCCGGGTGTTTTTCACCTTTTCCAGCAAAGGCACACAGGGCAGGCCCAGCTCCCGGGCCACCGCCCGTGCCAGCAGCTCGCTCTGGTCATAGCCCCGTTTCCGTCGGCGGCGGTCCGTCAGGGGCACCCAGGCCACGCAGTCGAAGGTCTGTCCGCTGGCCTGGCGGAGGGCGTCGGCCATGGCTCGTCCAAAAGGCGCCGCCAAGGCCCGCTTTCCCCGAAATTTGAAGCGGTAAAGGCTGTTTCTCCAGCCGCCCCGGTGCTCCATGGGGGAGACGATCCACAGGCCCTCCGCGCCGGAGCCCTCCAGGCTGTACCGCCGCTCCAGGGGCGGGCCAAGGCTGCTTTTCCGGCAGTGATTGCAGAAAACGCCGCCCGGCTCGATCCGCTCCCCGCACACCAGGCACCGGGCCGGGAACAGCAGATTCCATAGGCTCTCTTTCACCCTGCCTGCCGGGGGCCTCCCATTCATATGGTGCGGCAGAACCGGCAGAAGGCCTCCTGCCCCTCGGCTGTATCCTTGAACACCCCGGCATTGCCCAGAATTTTCCCGAAAATTTCGCCTACGCTGTTTTCCACGGCCTGCCGGGCATTTTCCGCCGTGACGCCCTTCGCCTGCAGCTCCCCGAACCAGGCCCTGTGCTTTTCCATCTCCGGCCTGGCAAAAATTTCCTCCGCCCTTTCCGGATGGGACAGGGCCGTCACCATGCCGTCCAGCTCCGGCACCAGCCGGGCCGGCAGAATGGCCAGGCCCATCACCTCGATGAGGCCGATGTTTTCCCGCTTGATGTGATGGTATTCCCCATGGGGGTGGAACAGGCCCATGGGGTGCTCCGGGGTGGTGCGGTTGTTCCGCAGCACCAGGTCGAGCTCATAATCCTCTCCCCGCCGCCGGGCGATGGGCGTAATGGTGTTGTGGGGCGTATCTCCGGTATAGGCAAGTATCTCCGTGCTCTCGTCGGAATACCCCCGCCATTTTGTGAGAATGCGGTCCGCCAGCTCTACCAGCTGCTCCCTGCTTGCAGAACGCAGCCGAAGCACGGACATGGGCCACTTCACGATCCCCGCCTTCACATCCTCAAAGCCGCAGAAGGTCATTTCATTGATCGTGGGCGCCTTCGCCATAGGGAATTCAAAGTTCCCGCCCTGGAAATGGTCGTGAGAGAGGATGGAGCCGCCCACGATGGGCAGATCGGCGTTGGAGCCGATAAAATAATGGGGCAGCAGGGTCACAAAATCCAGCAGGTGCTCAAAGGAGGCGCGGCTCACCTTCATGGGCCGATGCTCCGCGCTGAGCACGATGCAGTGCTCGTTGTAATAGACATAGGGGGAATACTGCAAAAACCAGGGCTCGCCGCAGAGGGTCAGGGGGATCAGCCGGTGGTTTGCTCTCGCCGCCTGATTGGGGCTGCCTGTGAAGCCCTCGTTTTCCCGGCAAAGGGCGCATTTGGGATAGCCGGACTGGGGGGCGTTTTTCGCCGCGGCAATGGCCCGGGGGTCCTTTTCCGGCTTGGACAGATTGATGGTGATGACCAAATCCCCGTATTCCGTGGGCGCCGTCCACAGCTTATCCTTCTCCACCCGGTCCACCCGAATGTAATTGGCGGCCCGGCTCAGGTCATAATAAAAGTCAGTGGCAGCTTTTTTGTCTTTTGCGTACAGGCTGTTGAACCGGGCGATCACCTCAGAGGGCCGGGGGGTCATGCAGTCCATCAGCTCCGTATCCAGCCGGTCTCTGGCGTCCCGGGTATCCGGCTCCAGCCGCCCCTGCGCGGCGGCCCAGTCGCAGAGGCGCTCCAGGGGTGCGGCGGGATAGGGAAGCCGCTCCTCCACCTGTACCGGCGCAAACTCGGAAGCGCCCAGCACCGCCAGCATCCGATTGGCCGCATAGACTTTATCCTCCGGGGCCAGCAGGCCCCTGTCCCTTCCGTATTTCAGCAGCCGGCTGATTTCCAGGCTTACATTCACATCACTCACAGCAAACTCCCCTTTCCTGTCTCTGCTTTCATTTTACACCAAAGACATTCGGGAAACAATATTCCCCGGAAAATAATGTTTCCGAAAGCCTGTCCAAAAAGGCGCCGCACATATAGGCAGGGAAAGCCCCCATCTGTCAGATCGCGTTTTATGCCATCCGATAAATGGGGGCCTGCTGTCTTGTTTGTTTTCTCAGGGAGTGGAGTCTTCCTTCGGCTGAATATCTCCCGCGGCGGTGAGGGCCATTTTGGTCAGCGTGGGGCCCACCAGCTCATAGATCAACACGCCGAAGAGCACAATGCTGCGAATGGTGCCGCCCATCTCTCCCAGCACGCTGACCTGAGAGGCCATGCCCAGGGCCACACCGGCCTGGGGCAGCAGCGTAATGCCCAGATAGCGCTTCACCTGGAAGGGGCATTTGGCCATGCGGCTGCTGAAATAGGCGCCAAAGTATTTGCCGAAAGCTCTGGCCAGGATATACACCACACCGATTCCCACCACTGCCAGGTCCGCAAAGACGCCAAAGCGCAGCTCTGCGCCGCTGAGCACGAAAAACAGCGTCAAAAAGGGTGCGGACCACTTATCCGCCCGGTCCATCAAATCCTCGGAGATCGGGCAGAGATTGCAGAACACAGTTCCCATCATCATGCACACCAGCAAGGAGGAAAACCGAATTTCCAGCTGCCCGGCGGAAAAGGACAGCATGGACAGCGCCACCGCCATGACCACAAATCCGGCGATCATGGCTGTGCGGTTGCGGCGGGAGAAAAACCAGCGCTCCAGATAGGTCAGGACCCAGCCCAGCAGACTGCCCAGCACCAGAGAAAGCAGGATCTCCAGCAGGGGAGACGCCGCAATGGAAAGCAGGCTGGCGCTGTTGGTAGTCATGGCCTGGGCCGCTCCAAAAGACACCGCGAAGATCACCAGGCCTACGGCGTCGTCCAACGCCACCACCGGCAGCAGAATGTCCACCACCGGCCCTTTCGCTTTGTACTGCCGTACCACCATCAAGGTGGCGGCGGGCGCTGTGGCCGTGGCGATGGCGCCAAGAGTGATCACTGCGGGGATCGGCAGCTTGTCCCCCAGAAACAGGTGCAGAACCAGCAGGGCGGCGTCCACCAGCAGACAGGCGGTAACGGCTTGACAAACACCCACAATCACAGCCGCTTTCCCCGTCGTTTTCAGGCTGGAAAGGCGGAATTCACTGCCGATGGCAAAGGCGATAAAGCCCAGCGCTACGTCGGACAGAGGCTGGAGGCTCTCCACCTCCTCAAAGCTGTTAAAGCCCAGACCGGGCACGCCCAGCGCGCCGATGAGGCACGGGCCCAGCAGTACGCCGGTGATCAGGTACGAGGTGACATCCGGCAGGTGAAACCGCTGAAGCAGGCGGGTCATCATCATACCGGCTACCACCGCTACTGCAATGCTGAGAAGCAACGTCATAATAATTCCTTCTTACTTACTGATTAAAACTGCCTTATTTTACTCCCGCTTTTTCCTTTTGTCAACCGGGTGAAAGGGGGCTTTTTTTCCTGGGGAATGCCGAAAACAAGGCCCTGTGATTCCGTCAGTGACAACGAAACCACAGGGCGATCCGTGAAGCTATTCTTCCAGCGGCTCCTGCTCCTGGAGCGCGTTGAGCTCCTTTAGCAGCTCATCTGCGTCTATCCTGTCCAGCACCTTGGCCACGATCAAAAGCATTCGGGCATAGGTGTAGCTGGCGTCGATCCGCAGCTCGTCTCCGTCGCCGCCGGTACCGGGCAGTCCCAGCTCGGTATACACCCGGAGGGCGGGAGCCTGTGCCCATGCCGGCAGAGAAGCGATGGTGGGGTAGAGGGACTCGTTCCTCTCGTACACCGCATTCGCCTCTTCCCGGGCCAAAGCGATGATCTCATCTCTTGTCATATCCGTCACCTCCATTCCGGAAATGATCGCCGGGTAATTCCGGTAAGCCCGGTCCATATCAAACCGGCGTCCGTTCAAAATGCCGTTATTGGTATACTGCCACATGCCGTAATTGCCGGTGTAATCCAGGGTGTCGTTCCACTGGGCCACCCATTTGTCGAACCTGTCCAGCCGGGGGCTGTTCAGGCGGGTATTCAGCCAATTCAGATTAGAATAAATCCCACAGTAAAAACCGGCGTCCTCCAGCCGCTGGCAGTAGGCGACACAGTTATCGATCAGAACCTCGCCTGTGGGCAGAGAGGCGTCCTCCACGTCATACCATACGCCGTAAAGGGGATTTTTTCCCCGCAGCAGCCGGAGGGTGTGGGCCGCCTCGCTCAGGGCGTCGGCCCGGTTCTTGGCATAGGAATAAAGATACACGCCATAGGGAATCCCCAGTGCCTCACATTTTCTCACGTTGTTTTCAAACTGAGGATCATCCTGGCCCGGCAGATCCCTGCCAAAGCCGCACCGGATGATTGCAAAGTCGATCAGTCCCTGCAACCCGGCAAAATCCACATCTCCGTTGAACTCGGAAACGTCAATTCCCGTAGCCATCAGCTCAGCCATATGCGTTCCTCCCTTCTGCTTCGCATCATCTTGCTTGGGGGATCGCTCCCCGGAACATACTATGCAAAACGCGCAGAAAAGGATATGTTTTTGAAATCGGGGCTTGACTGCGCCGAAAAAATCTGCTATACTATCCCCTGTTATGGGGGCATAGCTCAGCTGGTTAGAGCGCCTGCTTCACACGTAGGAGGTCACAGGTTCGAGTCCTGTTGTCCCCACCAAAAAGAAAGAGGCAATCCTCGTGATTGTCTCTTTTTTTGGCTAGATTTCTTACAGGACTCGAACCTGTGACATTTTAATAGGACTGTTTCCCGTAGGGAAACTGAAGCTAAGCTCGCCAAAGGTGAGCTTAGCTGTCCTGATTGTCCCCACCAAAAAGAAAGAGGCAATCCTTGTGATTGTCTCTTTTTTTGGCTAGATTTCTTACAGGACTCGAACCTGTGACATTTTAATAGGACTGTTTCCCGTAGGGAAACTGAAGCTAAGCTCGCCAAAGGTGAGCTTAGCTGTCCTGATTGTCCCCACCAAAAAGAAAGAGGCAATCCTTGTGATTGTCTCTTTTTTTGGCTAGATTTCTTACAGGACTCGAACCTGTGACATTTTAATAGGACTGTTTCCCGTAGGGAAACTGAAGCTAAGCTCGCCAAAGGTGAGCTTAGCT
>CAZRLJ010000088.1:0-6194 GCA_964600905.1 uncultured Acutalibacter sp.
ATGGCCACCCGCTGCTGCTGGCCGCCGGACAGCTCGTTGGGCTTGCGGTCCATCAGCTCGTCGATCTGCACCAGCCGGGCGGCGGCAAGGGCCTTCTCGCTCATTTCCTGCTTTGTCAGCTTGGCCTTGCCCTTCAGGTTTTCCAAGGGGAAAATGATATTCTGCCGGACCGTGAGATGGGGATACAGGGCATAGTTCTGAAACACGACCCCCACACCCCGGTTCTCAGGGGGAAGGTCCGTGACGTCCTCGTCTCCGAACAAGATCTTCCCCTCCGTGGGCGTCTCCAGGCCGCAGATCATGAAAAGCGTGGTGCTTTTGCCGCAGCCCGAGGGCCCCAGCAGCCCCACCAGCTTGCCGTCAGGGATCTCAAAATTGAAGTTGTTTACGGCGACGACTTCCTTCGCCTTCTTCCCCCGGCCGGGGAATCTTTTTGTCAGGTTTTGCAGCGTGACTTTCATACGGTCATCTCTCCTTTTAAGGATCGCTTAAAACAAATTATATCGTGCATGTACGCCTAACACAAGTGAAATTTTCCACAAAAAGGCAGCCGGGAATAATCCCGGCTGCATCGCTAATCCAGCATCCAGCATCCATCAAAACATCGCGCCCAGGTCTTCTACCAGGCCGCTGTTGCGGGTCATGGAGATGTTGTTCACAAGGATCACGTCCTTGGCGCCCTTCTCCTTGGCCAGGGCCGTTACGCTGCCGGTGTAATAGCGGTAATCCACCACGTAAACGGTCTGATAGTGATTGACCAGGAAGGGGATAAAGGCGTTGCCGAAGGATTCCTTCACCACGATGCAGGCGGAGCCGTCATTGATGTCGTGATTGGTGATCTCCTCATAGGGCTGGTCCCCGGCGGCAAAGATCAGGTACTTGTTTTCCTTGCTGTAATTTTCGTCCGTGCCCACATTGATCAGGGGCCAATTGTCCAGGGTTTCGCCGTCCTGCTGCAGCACATACATGGAGGTGTTTGCCTTGGGCACATAGGCCTCCACCGTGTCCGGGTTATTCTCCATGGCAGTGTTGGGATTTTCGCTGTAAAAACTGCCCAGGAAGCCGGGATATTCCTTCTTGTCGAATTGATCCAGGGTTACGGCGTCAATTCCCTTGGCCTTGCAGAACTCCACGTAGCCATAGTAGGCGCCCAGGTTCGTCCAGTGATGATCCGTGCGGAAATAGATGTATTCGTTGGCGTGTTCCTTGAGCGCGTCGAACACGGGCACCGTCTTCACATCGGGATTCATGGCGGTGATGGAGGGGAAGATGTACTGCTCGATGGCCTTTTTCTGATCCTGGCTGTTGATGTTCTCCTCCTCGATGTAGCTTTCCGGCAGCATGATGTCCATGCTGGTGGGAACGATCAGGTCGTACACGGTGGCAGTGCCCTTCAGGTTCTCTCCGGCCTTACTGACGGTGGAGATGTACTGGTTGGCATATTCCTCCACAAAGTTATAGTATTCGTAAGCGGTGTCGCCTACCAGCACCAGGGCGTCCAGCTTCTCCGCGTGCTTTTCGGGAGCAGAAACCGCCGGGGCGGGCGTGGGGGTGGGGTCGGCTGCCGGCGCCGGGGTGGCGGCTCCCGTCAGGCCGGAGACGTCAGAAACGGCCGTGGAGCTGGGCGAGGAGTTGGGCTCCTTTGTCCTGTCTCCATCTTTCCCTTTTCCGGCAAAGATCACGATCAGCACAATGGCGAGAACGACCAGGAGCAGCAGTACGCCGCCCAGGATAAAGATGGGCGGGGGCCCACTTCTCCGGCGGTAGGGGGGACGGCGGCGGGCAGGCTGCCGCCGGGGATAATCTCCACGCTGGGGAGAACTGCCGGCAACGGACCGATACCGCTGGGCAGAGGAGGTTCTGCGGGAATTGTAATCGTTAGGCATAGGGGTCTTCCTTTCCTGATATGCTGCTGAAGGCTGACGGCAGAAGGCTTAGCTTTCGCCGGTAAAAATCGTGTCGGGGATGTCGTCGCCCTGAGAAATTTCCCCATGGATCTCTACGGACTGAATGCCGTACAGGCTCCGGATATGCTTGTTCAGGTCAAAAAAGCGGTCACGTCCGGGGAAGGTGTCGGCAAACCAGAGGTCGATGCCCCGGAAGTATTCCCCGTTCATCAGGGAACTGAATGAGAATTCCGGGAAAGGCGTCAGGTGCTCCCGCTTCTCCTGGGCAGAGGAGGTGGGCCGCAGAGGGATGATCAGAGAAACCACCATGGCAATGATGAGAGCGGCGAAAAACAGCAGTGCTTTTCCCACAGCGCCTCGCCGGTATTCCTTTTTCGCGCGCATGGCCGTTCCTCCTTTTTCAGAATATAATTCCCACTGTTTCTATCAAAAAGCGGTCAGAATTGGGTATACAGGAAGGGATTGTAGGCGTCCCCCACCAGCATGCTGATGGAAAGCAACAGCGCCGCCACAGGCAATGTCCATTCCAGTACCGTGCCGGTGAGAATGGCAGCCGGGTGAACGGAGGCGCAGAGCTTGTGGTACAGCCTTCTGGGCAGGGGCGTACAGGCAATGACCGCCACAGCCAGCAGGAAACAGTAATTCAGCACCATGTGGGTGGCCTCGAAGCTGGTAAAAGCGTTGCCGTTGAGGCAGAACAGGCCCTTGAGGACCGCCCAGCCCTGGACGAAATCCCGGAAGTAGAACAGCACCCAGCCGAAGAACACCACGATCAGGGTATACAGGTGGCCCAGAACGGCGGGAAGCCGCTGGAGGCCGGGGATCAGGAATTTCTCGATCATCAGGAACAGGAAATAGTACAGGCCCCAGAGGATGAAATTCCAATCGGCCCCGTGCCACATGCCTGTCAGCAGCCAAACCACAAACAGGTTCAGGGCCTGTCTGGGCTTGCCCTTTCGGTTGCCGCCCAGGGGAATGTACACGTAGTCCCGGAAAAAGCTGCTCAAAGACATATGCCACCTGCGCCAGAATTCGGTGATGGACCGGGACAGGTAGGGGTAGTCAAAGTTTTCCTTGTAATGGAAGCCTACGATCAGGCCCATGCCGATGGCCATGTCCGAGTAGGCGGAGAAATCAAGATAAATTTGCAGCATGTAAGCGAAGCAGCCCAGCCACAGAGACAGGGCGGGGGCGCTTTGGAGCTTCAGCAGGTTTTCCGCCCGGCTGGCCGCCAGGCCGTCGAAAATGGTCAGGGCAGCCAGCTTGCCGCACACATTGGCCAGCAGCACCTTTTTGGCCAGGCCGGAGGCGAACCGGTTGATGCCGGTGCGCACGTCCTCGGTCTCCACCCGGCGGGACAGGATCTGCTCCGAAACGTCCTTGTACCGGACGATGGGCCCGGCAATGCACTGGTGGAACAGGCAGACGTACAGCAGCAGCCGCCGGAAAGCGGGCTGGGCAGGGACCTCTCCCCGGTAAACGTCCACCATGTAGGACAGCAGCTGAAAGGTATAAAAGGAAATGCCGATGGGCAGGGCAATCTGCGGAACGATCTCCGGAATGCCGAACCACCGGTGGGTGTTTTCCGTCACAAATACCCCGTACTTGAAAAAGCAGAGAAGACCCAGGTCAATGGCCACGCCCAGAGCCAGAAAGGCTTTCCCCCGCCCGGAGCGGGGCTCCTTGCCGATCTGCTGGGAAACGAGCCAGTCCGCGGCGGCCATAAACAGCAAAATTAAAATATAAAAGGGCTCTCCCCAGGCGTAAAACACCAGGGAGAAGACGATCAGCACCGTGTTTTTTGCCTCGATCCCCCGCACCAGGGTATAAAGGATCATTTGGAGCGGGAAAAAGAGACAGAGAAAAATCAGGGAAGAAAAGACCACTTCCAACCCTCCGGAAACGTGTAATAGAGGAGAGAAAATGACCTCCGGCGTCCGGAGAGCTTCCTCTCGGAAAAATCAAAAATACCTCTATCTTAAGTTTACGCCATCTTCCCTGCCAAGTCAAGCGGTTTCAACATTTTTCCACCGGTTCTGCCCGGAAAAGGCGCCATCCGGCTAGTCAAACAGCCCGTTCATGGTCTCGATCTGCGAATAGGTGTTCACGGGCATCACATTGCTGCAAAACAGCAGGTCGGTAATCCCCGTTTCCCGGCAGTAGTCCGGCAGATTTTTGGGAAATTCCCGAAAGTCTGCCACATGGACCTCGTCAAAGCTGGAAATCAGGAAGGGGATCAGGGCGTTCCCGTAAGAATCCTTCACCACCAGCAGCTTCCTGCCGGAGGCTTCGTCGTGATTGATCACCCGGAACAGAGGGGTATCGCCGTAAATAATGGCGGAGTAGCCCATGGACGGGTCGCCGTGGAGGCTTTTCAGCTCGTCGAAGCTCTCCCCATCGTAAGAAACGGCGGCGGTAAAGGAGCAGGAAGGCACGTACAGGTCGATGTGATCCGGGTGCTCATAGAGGCAGCTTTCGCCCGTGACCCAGGCCAGATACCCGGCAATGTCCTCCACGGTGTTTTTTTCCATGGCTTCCAGGGAGCATTCCTGCACCCCGGCGGTCTGGCAGAATACCTGGCTGGCGTAAAAGGCTCCCAAGGGAGCCCAGTGGGTGTCCGTGTTCAGGTACAGGTACTCGTCGTTATGCATCAGCAGGGCGTCGTAAATGTCCACAGCCTCAATGCGGGAGGTGTAATTCGAGTAAACGTCGGTCAGGTTCTGCCGCTGAGAGGTGCAGCCCATATCGTTTCGGATGCGCTCCGGCAGGCCGAATTCCGAATGGTTCGGGATCACCATATTGTACACCCGGATGCTCTCATCCAGCTTGTCCCGGTAGGAAGAAAGAGTCCCCGCGTAATACTGAGCGGCGTCCGTGGAGCCGTAGAACAGCTCAAAGGCCGCGTTGTTCCAGATGTAGACGCCCTGGGACATATAGCCGTCCGTGCCGTCGTCGTAGAGTGGCGGAGGCGTGGGCGCCGGGGTAGGAGAGGGTGTGGGCGCAGGAGTGGGCTCCGGCGTAGGAGTTGCCGTGGGAGCAGGCTCAGCCGTAGGGGGAACAGGCTGGTTAATCGCCGGTGCGGCCTTGGAATCCAGCACCCCGTGGGGCTCCAGCACAAAAATTTTCAACGCCAGCCCTCCTGCCGCCAGCAGGACGAGGAATAAGACGGCAGCCAGAATGGCCCCAAGTGGGCTGCGGCGCCCCTTTGCATGCTTCGCCTGATGTTTTGCCATGACCCGATCCCTCCTCAAAAAACCTTATTTTCAATTATAAATGATTTCCCACGGCAATTCAAGGGGAAAGTGGGGCAGGGAGTGGATTTCATTGAAAAAGCCGCTTTGCGTACGCAAAGCGGCTTTTTCTGGAGCAGGGTACGGGAATCGAACCCGCCTTTGAGGCTTGGGAAGCGTCCGTTCTACCAATGAACTAACCCTGCATGAGCTAGTGACTATTATAACGGCTTCCGAAAGAAAAGTCAAGGCAAAAGAGAAAAGTAACCCAGGAACAAATCTTGAAAATGTAAAAATAGATTACAAAAAACGTCAATTTTTGACAAAATGCTGGCTTTTCCGAAAAGGGCTGTGTATAATAAACAGCGTGCTTGCGGTTATACTGTTCAAAAACAATCCACTTGACTTGACTTGACTTGACCGCAGCGTGCGGCCCTCGGAAAAGGTGTACTATGGCAAAACTACCATTTGAGTCCAAAGGGTTCCTGGGAAAGCGGCTGTGCGAGCTCCGTCTGTATTTCGGATTCAGGCAGGAGGACATCGCCAATGTGCTCCATGTGAGCCGCCCCGCCTATACCTGCTACGAAAGCGGAAAAACACAGCCGGATTATGTGGCCCTTGGGAAGCTGGCGGCCTATTACGACGTTCCGGTGTCCGTGTTTTATGATCCTGTCCTGAAGCTGGGTGTAGATCTTCATGATCCCCAGGGAAGGAAGCGCAGGACCACCCGCGTGGTTCCCGAGGCCGTGGACGTGGCAAAGATCGGCGATCTTCGCCCGGCAGAACGGTCGTTGATTTTGCTTCTGCGCTCCAATGGGATCGTGGACGCCGCGGATCTGCTTCAATATCTCCGCACCCGTCTGCCTAAGCTCCAAGAGGAGCAGGAGGGAAAATAGCGGTCCCTCGCCAAAAAGCGACGCTTTTTGCACGGAAAGCACGATATACTGAGAACACAGCATCCCTGTGGATGTTGTTCATATGCGTCCGTAGCTCAGCTGGATAGAGCACTGGCCTCCGACGCCAGGTGCCGCTGGTTCGAATCCAGTCGGGCGCGCCA
>CAZRLJ010000089.1:0-5979 GCA_964600905.1 uncultured Acutalibacter sp.
GCTACAAGCAGCGCATGGAGAAGGGGCTTTCCTTCCTGGAATTCAACTATATGATCATGCAGAGCTACGATTTCTATCATCTGTTCCAGGCCTACGGCTGCAATATGCAGTTTGGCGGCGACGACCAGTGGTCCAATATGCTGGGCGGCACCGAGCTGATCCGCCGGAAGCTGGGAAAGGACGCCCACGCCATGACCATTACCCTGCTGACGGATGCCCAGGGCAATAAGATGGGCAAAACTGCCGGAAACGCCGTGTGGCTCGATCCCAACAAGACCTCGCCCTTTGAGTTCTACCAGTACTGGCGGAATGTGGGGGACGCCGATGTTCTCAAGTGCCTGCGTATGCTGACCTTCCTGCCCCTGGAGCAGATCGATGAGATGGATCACTGGGAGGGGGAGCGCCTGAACGAAGCCAAGGAGATTTTGGCTTTCGAGCTGACAAAGCTGGTACATGGTGAGGAGGAAGCCCAGAAAGCCCAGGAGGGCGCCAGGGCCCTGTTCGGAGTGGGCGGCAACACGGAAAACATGCCTTCTACCGAGCTGACCACCGACGACTTCACGGATGGGGCTATCAATGTGATCGATCTGCTCATAAAGGCTGGTCTGATCACTTCCAAGGGCGAAGGCCGCAGACTGATCCAGCAGGGCGGCGTCACGGTCAACAATGAAAAGGTAAGTGATTTTACCAAGACCTATTCTGCCGCGGATTTCGGGGAAGAAATGATCGTGAAAAAGGGCAAAAAAGTGTTCCACAAGATCGTTTTGAAGTAAAAGAAGCAGAAAAAAGCAGCTCCCTTCCGTACTTAGGAAAGGAGCTGCTTTTACAATTTCCGGCTTATTCTTTGCCGTCCCAGCAATAGGTACAGAGGCGGCATTTGTCAATGCCAACGGATGCCACCAGATCATCCAACCGGTGATACCGCAGGGAAGTAAAATTCTGCTGCTTGCAGATAGCATCCACCATAGCCTGGTATTCTGCGGTTTCCGGATCAGCGTATTTCCCGATGTTTTCCGGTTCTGCAGTACCCTCTAAATCTTTGATGACCCGGCGGGCGATCAGGTCCATCAGGGAGGAGGAGCGGGAGAAATTGATGTATTTGCAGCCGTAGAGCAGGGGAGGACAGGCAGGGCGCACGTGGACCTCTCTGGCGCCGTGCTGGTAAAGAAATTCCGTTGTTTCCCGCAGCTGTGTGCCGCGAACAATGGAATCGTCAATGAGCAAAAGGCTTTTGTCCCGGATCAGCTCGTGGACAGGAATCAGCTTCATCTTGGCAATGAGGTTCCGCTCGCTCTGGATCGTGGGCATAAAAGAACGGGGCCAGGTGGGGGTGTATTTGATCAAAGGCCGGGAAAAGGGGATCCCGGATTCATTGGCGTATCCCACGGCGTGGGCGGTGCCGGAATCCGGCACACCGGCTACAGTATCCGTCCGGACATGATCCCGTTTCGCCAACATGGCGCCGCATCGATACCGCATGTCCTCCACGTTGATACCCTCGTAGGAGGAGGAGGGATACCCGTAATAGACCCAAAGGAAGGTGCAAATCTTCATTTCCTTGCCAGGGGACGCCAGGGTGGTAACGCCCTCCGGGGTCACCAGGGCGATCTCGCCCGGCCCAAGCTCCCGTTCACTGGAATAACCCAGGTTGAGATAGGCAAAGCTCTCAAAGGAGACGCAATACGCATCGTCCTTTTTGCCAATGGCCACCGGCGTGCGGCCCAGCTTGTCCCTGACGGCATAAATGCCCTGAGGCGTCAGGAGCAGCATAGTCATAGAGCCATCGATGGTTTCCTGGGCATACCGGATCCCATCGATCAGGTTGTCCTTTTGATTGATGACAGCGGCCACCAGCTCTGTGGCGTTCACGTCTCCTCCGCTCATCTCCAAAAAGTGGGAGTGGCCGCCGGAGAACAAATCGTTTACGATCTCATCTATGTTGTTGATTTTTCCCACCGTAACAATGGCATAGGTGCCGTGGTGAGAACGGACGATCAGGGGCTGGGGCTCGTAGTCGGAAATGCAGCCGATGCCCAGGTTGCCCTTCATCGCGGAAACGTCTTTATCAAACTTTGTACGGAAGGGGGAATTTTCAATGTTGTGTATGGCGCGGTCAAAGCCGTTTTCCCTGCTGTACACGGCCATTCCCGCCCGACGTGTTCCCAGATGGGAATGGTAGTCTGTGCCGAAAAACAAATCAAACAAGCAATCTGTTTTGGATGCCACTCCGAAAAATCCGCCCATGGTGCCAGTCCTCCGCTTTTGAATTATTTGAGAAAAACCAGGGCTCTATTGTAGCACAAAAACCGAAACACGACAATGTTTTTCGGCCCGTCGAAACCCATAGAAAACGGTTTTTAGAGGGGTGTACAGAAAAGCGCCTAAAAAAAGCGGTGAATCGTGCAAAACGTAAAATTTGCAGGAATGATAAAATAAACTTGCATTTTTGACATAGATATATTACAATAGGGCTCGTTTGGGTTTACAAAATGACCATCGTTGTCCGTGTGATATTCAGAATATGACAGCAGGAGTGAATGAGTATGAGATTGACGGCAATGAGCAATGAGGCGCTGCAGAAGGTCAACCGACAGGCAGCAGAGGAATACGAGGCCTTCCGGGCCAGGAAGCTGGACCTGAATATGGCCAGGGGAAAGCCCTGTGCCAAGCAGCTGGACCTTGCCCAGGGCGTTTTGGAGGCGCTTCACGCCAGAACGGAATTTGCCAATTCCAATGGCGACGACAGCCGCAATTACGGCTCCTGGAACGGCCTGCCCGAAATGCGTGCCATTTTCAGCGATATGATGGGGCTGCCAGCCGATCAGATCATTCTCGGCAACAATTCCAGCCTTCAGATGATGTTCGACTGCATCTCCCAGGGATACACTCACGGGTTCGGCGGCTGCGAGCCCTGGTGCAAGCAGGAAAAGGTGAAATTCCTCTGCCCGGCTCCCGGATACGACCGCCATTTTGCCATCACAGAGTACTTCGGCATTGAAATGGTCGTTGTCCCCATGCTGCGAACCGGACCGGACATGGATCTTCTGGAGGAGCTGGCACAAAAGGATCCGGCTATCAAGGGCTGCTGGTGCGTTCCCAAATACTCCAATCCTACGGGTGTGACCTATTCTGATGAAACCGTCCGCCGCCTTGCTGCCCTGAAGCCCGCGGCCAAGGATTTCCGCATTATGTGGGACAACGCCTACTGCGTTCACGACCTGACCGATACCCCTGACACGCTGCTCAACCTGTACGAGGAATGCCTGAAGCAGGGAACAGAGGACAATGTGCTGTTTTTCTCCTCCACTTCAAAAATTTCCTTCCCGGGTGCCGGCGTGGCCGCCCTGGCCGCCAGTCCGGCCAATATTGTGGATTTGAAAAAGCGTATCACCACACAGACCATCGGCCCCAACAAGCTCAACCAGCTTCGTCACATTCTATTTCTTCGTGACATTGGCGGCGTCCGGGAGCTGATGAAGGGGCACCGTGAGATTCTGGAACCGAAATTCCAGATCGTCAAGGATACGCTGCAAAGGGATCTGGGTTCCCTGGGGATTGCCCGGTGGAGCGATCCCAACGGCGGATACTTTATCAACCTGGATGTGCTCAACGGCTGCGCCAAGCGGGTGATCGGGCTGTGCAGGGACGCTGGGGTCATCCTCACTGACGCCGGAGCTACCTTCCCCTACGGAAAGGACCCCAATGACAGCAACATCCGCATTGCGCCCTCTTTCCCGCCGGAGGAGGAGCTGACCCAAGCGATGCAGGTGCTGTGCATTTCCATCCGGCTTGCGGCTTCGGAAAAGCTGCTTGGCGACAGGGCGTAAATTTTTTCAAAAAAAGAGGCCGGAACAGGGGAGCGCCCACAGTTCCGGCCTTTCATGTATAAGTTGTTATTTATCGTTTCCGGTCAAAAGCCACATGACGGACACATTCAGTATGTCGGAAAGAGCCAGAAGCTCCGAATCCGTGACAAACCGAATCTGTCCCTCCAGCTTGGAAAGGCCCGAAGCATTCAGGTCAACACCCCGGACCTGAAGCTGAGCCAGCAGCTCTTTTTGTTTCATCCCCTGATTTTTTCTGGCGGCCTCCACACGTGCGCCAATCAAATTCTTGTTGCCCAAAGGCTGGCTTCTCAGTCTCATATCGATCCTCCTCAAAGGGCAGAATGGGGCTGTAAGACGGCTTTTTTACTGACTTTATTATAGCCGAAGGGCGGCTGAAAATCAACTGTATTTTCTCAAAAAGACGGCGGAGATCAGATAAATTTGCTTTTTTTCAAGCCAATAATCTTTTCTGGAATAAAAAGCAAGGATAGGGCGGAAACTTTGCTGTACTTTTTCGGAAAAGCTGGTATAATGACTGCAAGTGCAGATTGTATTTGTCCCGGCCAGTTACTGTTATGTGCGGGGCTGATGGACAGATTCTATCAAGCATGTTTCGTGTTAAAATCAAGCAAAGGCAGTGATGAGATGAGCAAGGAGTTTTCCGAAAGAAATCTTACCATGTTGACGGACTTTTACGAGATCACCATGGCAAACGGGTATTTTGAAAACGGCTTCCGGGATACCATCTGCTATTTTGACATGTTTTTCCGAAAGGTGCCTGACAATGGCGGCTTTGCCATTATGGCAGGGGTGGAGCAGCTGGTGGAGTATCTGCAAAACCTCAGGTTTTCTCAGGAGGACATTGACTATCTCCGCTCCAGAAAGATCTTTTCTGAGGAATTTCTGGACTATCTGCGGAATTTCAAATTTCTCTGCGATGTTTGGACCGTCCCGGAAGGAACGCCCATTTTCCCCGGCGAGCCCATCGTCACGGTGAGGGGGCCTGCCATCCAGGCCCAGTTCGTGGAGACCATGGTTCTCCTCTCTATCAATCATCAGAGCCTGATCGCCACGAAGGCGAACCGGATCGTCCGTGCGGCCCAGGGACGGATGGTCATGGAATTTGGTTCCCGCCGCTCCCAGGGCTTCGACGGCGCTGTCTACGGCGCCCGTGCAGCCTACATCGGGGGATGCGCAGGGACCGCCTGTACCATCAGCGACCAGCTGTTCGGCGTACCCGCCCTGGGGACCATGGCCCACAGCTGGGTGCAGCTTTTTGACAGCGAATATGAGGCATTTAAGGCCTATGCCCAGGCATATCCGGCGAACTGTATGCTTTTGGTGGACACCTATAATGTGTTGAGATCCGGCGTTCCCAACGCTATCAAGGTGTTCAATGAGGTGCTGGTCCCGAAGGGCTTCCGGCCTGCCGGGATCCGCATTGACAGCGGCGACATCACCTACCTTTCCCGGAAGGCCAGAAAGCTTCTGGATGACGCCGGGTTTGAGGACTGCAAAATCTGCGCCTCCAATTCTCTGGATGAGTACATCATCCGCGATATGCTGATGCAGGGGGCCAGAGTGGATTCCTTCGGGGTGGGCGAGAGGCTCATCACCTCCTCTTCTGAGCCGGTGTTCGGCGGCGTCTACAAGCTGGTCGCGGTGGAAAAGGAAAACGGCGAAATCATTCCCAAAATCAAGATCAGCGAAAATGTGGCAAAAATCACCACGCCCTGCTTCAAGAACCTGTGGCGGCTGTTCGACAGGGAAACGGACAAGGCCATCGCGGACGTGATCACTCTGCACGATGAGGTCATCGACGAGGAAAAGCCCTATGTGCTGTTCGATCCGGAACACACCTGGAAGCGCAAGACCGTGGAGAATTTTCGCGCCGTTCCCCTTCGGACGCAGATTTTCAAAGGCGGGGAGTGTGTGTACGTTCCCAGGGCCCTGAACGCCATCAAGGCCTATTGCCAGGCTCATGTGGATACCCTGTGGGAGGAGGTCACCCGGTTCGAGAACCCCCACAGCTACTATGTGGACCTCTCCCAGAAGCTCTGGGAGGAGAAGAACCGTTTGCTTTCCGAAAAGGATTACTGAGCCGCGCCGGCCTTCCTGCGCAGTTGACAATTGGGGAAGGAAACGGTAGAAT
>CAZRLJ010000090.1:0-5600 GCA_964600905.1 uncultured Acutalibacter sp.
CCCGGAGAAAAATCTCCTTGTGGGTGTAGATGGAGTTGATCATCAGGTCCATCAGCCGCTTGGATTCTGCCTTGAATTGTTTGAGTGCCATGGTAAAGACTTCTTTCCTTTTCTCAGGAATCTCCGAACTGTCCATTGTGTCCGGAGCTTCCTTTATTTTTTGTGCCGATCGGACTCTTTCGCAAAGGGAAGATTTCGGTTCAGGTACACATGAACTAAGTATAGTATAAAATCAAATCCGCCCGGTTGCAAGACCGGACGGACTTCTTCACCGAAAATTCATTTTCAGCAGAATTCTGAGGAACCTTTTCAAAATGGCGATTGGGAAACTGCTTCCGGGAAAGCTTGACAACCCTCCTGAATAACAGTACACTGGAAAACAAAAAAACGACCGAAACAGGGTGATTTTGTGAAAAGACGTCTGCTGCCCAAAGTGCTCGCGCCCATCCTTTCGCTTTCGCTGCTGTGCGCGGGCGCTCCCACGGCAAGTGCCGCCGCAAGGCTGGCATTCAACGATATTCCCCAAACCGCCTGGTATGCCGGGCAGGTCTACGCGCTGGTGAACAAGGGGATTCTCAAAGGCATGGGAGAAAACCTGTTCTCCCCGGAGGGCGAGGTGACCCGCGCCCAGTTTCTGCAAATGCTGGCAGCTTCCGTCCTTTCCAAAGACGAGCTGGCGGCGGTGGAGCGGAAGGTTACATTTGAGGACGTTGCGGAAACGGCATGGTATGCTCCGGCAGTGAGCTGGGGAGCCGCAAACGGCATCACCTACGGAATTTCGGATACGGAATTTGTCCCGGAACGGGCGGTGACCCGAGAAGAAGCCGCCGCGTTCCTGGTGCGGTTTTCAGAAAAATTCCTTCCCCAGGACGACCCGGCGGCAGAAAGGGAAGTGACAGCTTTTTCTGACGAGGAAAAAATATCCCACTGGGCACTGGAGGACGTGTATACCTGCCAGCAGACAGGAGTGCTTGTGGGATACCCCGACGGTTCCTTTCGCCCGCAGGCCAGGGCGCTGCGGTGCGAAACCGCCTCCATGCTGTGCAGGCTGTTAAAGCTGGAGCCGCTGCCAGAAAGTGAAATTCCTCTCCCGCCCGACCCGGACTATCAAATTCGACAAAAACTGGCGGAGCTGCAAAAAAGGTTCCCCCACGGGAAATATTGGAACCACCGCTCTGCCGGGATCACCGGCGGCAAGGAAAGCTGGGAGACAGTCACAAACACACCCTGCAACCATGCCGCATTCGGCACCTATTACTGCAATACCTATTTGGGCGCATCCTCGGTGCCTGTCATCGGCAGCGCCTCCAGCCGGCAATGCCTGGGCTTTGCCAGTATGCTCAGCGACCAGCTTTTCGGAAAGGACGCCCCTGTTCGGACGTTTCGGGACTTTGACCAGCTGCGGATCGGCGATCATGTTCGTCTGCGGTCGCCGATCCATTCCATGGTGGTCATTGAGAAAAGCGCGGACTCCATCTCCGTGGCGGAAGTGAACGCGGACTTTTCCTCCTGCAAAATCACCTGGGGCAGAAAAATCAGCCGGCAGGCTTTGGAAGGCGGTAATTTTCTGTGCATCACCCGATACCCTGAATAGAGCAAAAGCATCGCCCTCCGGTTCTCAAAAGAGCCGGAGGGCATGTTTCCTGTAACCTGCTGCGGTTTCCTTCTCTATTTCAATTCTACGATCGTCACGCCCGTTTCTCCCTCGCCGTAGGTCCCCAGGCGGAAGGACTTGACCTGGGGGCATTTCCGCAAATGCTGCTGCACGGCGGTGCGGAGCACCCCGGTCCCCTTCCCGTGGATGATGGTGGCCTGGTTCAGGTTCATCCGGGAAATGCGGTCCAGGAAGGCGTCCACCTCCATGAGACCCTCCTCCACGTTCATGCCCCGGAGGTCCAGGCTGGTGGAAGCCGCCTCCGTGGAGACAGACTTGGTCACCGTCCGCTCCGGCTTTTTCTTTTTCTGTGTCTTGGTCAGCAGGCGGAGGTTGGAAACCTCCACCCGGGTCCGGATGATCCCGGCCTGGACCATGACCTGGCCGTCCTTGGGCTCCTCCAGCACCGTGGCGGTTTTGTCGATGTCAAAAATCAGCACCTCGTCCCCCGCCCGCAGGGGCCGGGGCAGCACATAGTCCTCGTTGGTGCGCTGGAGCACCGGGTCGGAGGCCTTTTCCAGGTCCCTCATGCCGGAGCGGAGCCGGGCCTTCTGCTCGGCGGAGAGGGCCTTGTTCTTCTGGCGGCGGGCTTCCTCCAGCTCGTTTAAGAGGGCGTCGGCCTGCCGGCGGGTATTCTGCACAATGCGGGCGGCCTCCTGCCGGGCCTTTTCGATCTCCCTTTTTACCTCTGTCTCCGCTTCCTCTTTCAGGCTTTCCGCCCGCTCGGCGCTGCGCCTGGCCTCTGCGGCGGAGGTGCGGAGGGCCTCCATTTCGTCCTCCATTTTCCGGCGGCTTTCCTCCAGCTTTCCCACCACCTGCTCAAAGGCGCTGCTCTCCCTGCTGACCAGCTCCCCCGCCCGGTCCACAATGCGCTCCTCCATGCCCAGCCGCCGGGAGATGGCAAAGGCGTTGGACTTCCCCGGCACGCCGATCAAAAGCCGGTAGGTGGGCCGCAGGGTAGCCACGTCAAATTCACAGCAGCCGTTTTCCACGCCGGGAGTCTGGATGGCGTAGGCCTTCAGCTCCGCGTAGTGGGTGGTGCAGGCAAGCTTTGCCCCCTGAAAGCGCAGCTCCTCGATAATGGCCGTGGCCAGGGCCGCGCCCTCCACAGGGTCCGTGCCCGCTCCCAGCTCGTCTAAGAGCACCAGGCTGTTTTCATTGGCGATTTGCAGAATGCGGATGATATTGGTCATGTGGGCGGAAAAGGTGGAAAGGGACTGCTCAATGCTCTGCTCGTCCCCGATGTCCGCCAGGATATGCCGGTACACCGCCACCTGGCTGCCCTCGGCGGCGGGGATCATCAGGCCGCACATGGCCATAAGGGTCAGCAGGCCGATGGTCTTCAGGGCCACGGTCTTGCCGCCCGTGTTGGGGCCGGTGATGATGAGGGCGTCGAAATCCACCCCCAGGGAAATGTCCGTGGGCACCACCGCTTCCTTCCCGATCAGCGGGTGCCGGGCCTGGGTGAGCACCGTGCGGCCCCGGTCGTTGATCTCCGGCACCACGGCCTTCATCCGGTAGGCCACCTGGGCCTTGGCGAAGATCAGGTTCAGCTCCACGGCATAGCCGTAGCTCTCGATGATGGAATCCGCAAAGGACCCAGCCTCGCCGGAAAGCTCCATCAAAATGCGGTGGATTTCCTCCTGCTCGTCGGAGCGCAGGACCCGAATCTCATTATTGGCCTCCACCACGCTCATGGGTTCAATGAAGACCGTGGCGCCGCTTCCGGAGGTGTCGTGGACCAGGCCGGGAATTTCGCCGCGGAACTCGGCCTTTACCGGCACCACATACCGGCCTCCCCGCTGGGTAACGATGCTCTCCTGCAAATGCTTCTGGTGGGTCTGGGAATGGATCAGCTTGTCCAGCTGGTCTCGTGCACGCTGGGAGGCGCTGCGGATCTTCCGCCGGATGGTGGCAAGAGCAGGTGAGGCGGCGTCCGCCACCTCCTCCTCGCTGAGAATGCAGGTGAAGATTTTTTCCTCCAGGTACTTATTTGGGGCCAGAATCTCAAAGCGGTTCGACAGGGCGTTTTTCATTCCGGCGCTCTTTTCGTGCCACTGGGAAAGAGACCGGATGGCTCGGAGAGTCTCGGCCACATCCAGCAGCTCCCGGAGGCCCAGCCCGCCTCCGGCCTGGGCCCGGCGCAGGGCGTTGGTCACGTTCTTCATGCCGTAAAAGGAGGGCGCGCCGAACTTCGCCATGAGCACGAAGGCCGCGTCCGTCTCCTGCAAAAGGTATTCTGCCTCCGCCGCAGTGTACACGGGCTTGATAGCCCGGGCCAGCTCCGCCGCGTCGTCGCAGGTGGTCTCCCGGGCCACCATTTCCAGAATTTTATCAAGCTCTAAGGCTCTGTAGTTTTTGTCCATATGTCTCCTAACCTCTATGTATCTTTTTCCCTTAGAATATATAATTGCTTTCGCGCTTTAGGAAGCTCTGAGTAAATGGCCAGGCCAGATCGGCGAGAAGATGTTTCGGTTGTCAAAGGCCCAAAATTGCAGGAATACTTTGTGTATTTCAAAATTTTGGGGCAAAGACAGGTGGAATATCTGCCGTCGAGGTGCGCCTGGCCACTTTGCTCAGAGGTTCCTCACTTTACAGCAGGCTGTTGTAAAAATCCAGGGTTTTGGGCCGGCGCTGCAAAACGCTGACCGTGTAGGCCTCCGCCGCCTCGGTCAATTCCCGGAGAGCGGGACCGGAGACCGAAAAGGAGAAGACGCGCTCAAAATCCGAATAGATGATAAAGCGCATGGCGGTCAGGGCTCCGGGGGACAGGGCCACGCAGGGGTCGCCGTTGTCGAGGAAGCAGTCCTGACAGTACAAGGTCCCCCGGTTGACCTTGAAATACATCCGGGGAGATTCGTAAGCGCCGCATTCTGCGCAGCAGACAAGGTCCGGCATATAGCCCGCCATGGAGAGCATCCGAAGCTCCACCAGGGGCTTTAACACCTCCGCCGGGCGGCCCCCTTCGCTGAGAAAATGCAGGGCGTTGAGCACCAGCCGCAGGTACTCGCCGGACTCCACCCCCTCCGGGACCAGCTCGGCGGCCAGGCTGCAAAAATACTGGGCCAGGGCCAGGTTCACAACATCCTTTCTCAGGCCGAAAAAGACCTCGATGGGAAAGGCCTCGTTGATGTAGCAGCTCTCCTTCCCCCGGGAAAGGGTCAGCCGGGAATAGCAGAGCAGGCCTGTGGCGGCGTTTTTGCTGTCCTTCAGGCTTTTTGCCCGGCGGGCAAAGGCGCGCACCACGCCCTCGTCACGGGTGAGAACCGTAACGAGGCGGTCGCTCTCCCCGATGGTCTGCTCCCGGATAATAAGTCCCTGGGTTTTCAGCTGCACCGCGCACCTCCATGGTAAACTGCTGGTTTCTGATCTGCGTATATCGGAGGTAATCCTCCACTTTTCCCGTTTTAGCAAAGTTCTCCCAAGCCTGTTTCGCATTCATAAACAATTCCCCTTTCCGGCGAGGCGGTGCAAAATCAAACATCCCTCTGGAAAAAAGTATTTACCAATGCTTCCCCGGCTATGACAGGAAAATAATTGTCTGTTCGACAGGCTTCGATGGGTTTTTCACGTCTTTTGTGGTAGGGCGGACGTCTACAGTTCTAAATCTTTTTCAGAAAATCCAAGACTTTGTAAAGTTTCCGGCCGCTGCCGCCAGTCCTCCTTCACCTTGACCCAAAGCTGCAAATTCACCTTGCAGCCGAAAAAGCGCTCTAAATCCGTCCGGGCGTCGGAGCCGATCTGCTTGAGCATGGCGCCCCGCTTGCCGATGAGGATCCCCTTGTGGTTCTCCCGCTCGCAGTAGATGGTGACCTCCAGGTCTAAAAGATCCCCCCGCTCCTTCATCCGCTCGGTCACCGCCGCCACGCCGTGGGGCACTTCCTTGCTCAAAAGCCGCAGCACCTTTTCCCGGACGATCTCCGAGGCGATGACCCGCTCCGGCTGG
>CAZRLJ010000091.1:0-5597 GCA_964600905.1 uncultured Acutalibacter sp.
GAGAAGATTTTCGGCTTCACCTCCTCGGTGACACTGGTTGAGCTGAGCGACATCAACAACCCGCTGCTGCGTCGCCTGGCCGAGGAGGCGCCGGGTACGTTCCAGCACTCCATGCAGGTGTCGACTCTGGCGGCCGAGGCGGCCCGGAGCATCGGCGCTAACGTGCAATTGGTGCGCACCGGGGCTCTGTACCATGACATCGGCAAGCTCGACTCGCCCGTATTCTTCACCGAGAACCAGCACGGCGCCAATCCCAACGACGGCCTGCCGCCGCTGGTGGCCGCCCGAAATATCATAGGTCACGTCAGCGCCGGCCTTCAGCTGGCATCGAAGGCCAAGCTGCCGGCCGTGATACGCAGCTTCATCAGCGAGCACCACGGCCGCGGCCGTGCCAGGTACTTCTACACGCAGGCGCTGAACGAGGCGGCCTTTGCCGAGGTGCCGGAGGTCATGATGATCGCCGAGGAGTCTACCTCCTGGCCCATGGTTTCAAAGCCCACCTTTATAGGCGGCCTGGGCTTCAACTACAAGTGGAACATGGGCTGGATGAACGACATGCTCCGGTATATGTCCCTGGATCCCCTGTTCCGCAGCGGCAATCACAACGCCCTGACCTTCTCTTTCTTCTACGCGTTCTCGGAGAACTTTATCCTGCCCATCTCTCACGACGAGGTGGTTTACGGCAAGTCCTCCCTGATCAATAAAATGCCCGGAGACGACCGGCAGAAGGACGCGGGGATGCGGTGCTTCGTGACCTATATGATGGCCCATCCCGGCAAAAAGCTCCAGTTTATGGGTACGGAATTTGCCCAGAAGAACGAATGGAATTACGAAAAGGAGCTGGAGTGGGGCCTGCTGCAATACAAGGAGCACCAGGACGCCCAGAATTTCTTCCGGGCGGTGAACAAATTTTATTTGAGCCGTCCCGAGCTGTGGGAGATCGATTTCTCCTGGGAGGGCTTCGAGTGGCTGGCCAACGACGATTACCAGCAGAGCGTGATCGCCTTCCGGCGGAAGGACAGGAAGGGCAGGGAGCTGGTGGCGGTGTGCAACTTTGTTCCTGTACAGCGGGAGAATTACCGCATTGGCGTGCCCTTCCGCGGTACCTGGGCGGAGGTGTTCTCCTCTGATGACGTTTCCTTTGGCGGAGACGGCGTCACCAACGGGAAGGCCATCAAAACAGAGGACGTACCCATGCATGGCTGTGACCAGAGCGTGGCGCTGACCCTGCCGGGGAATTCCGTATTTTTCCTGGAATGCGTGAAAAAGACGCCCAAGCGGGCCAAAAAGGCCCCCGGGAAGCGCCCGGCGAAAGCGTCCGGCGGCAAAAAAGCAGGCAAGTCATAAACGAGGCTTCGTTTATTTGTTCCAAAATGTAAGTTCTAAAATATCGTCATACAAGGAGGAGTCTGACCATGTTACCCAAGCAAGAAGTGGTCGCCATGCTCTTGGCCGGCGGCCAGGGCAGTCGGCTGTATGCGCTCACGCGCAACCTGGCCAAGCCCGCAGTACCCTTTGGAGGAAAGTACCGCATCATCGATTTTCCTCTGTCCAACTGTGTAAATTCCGGCATTGAGACGGTGGGCGTACTTACGCAGTACCAGCCTCTGGAGCTCAATGAGTACATCGGCTCCGGCCAGCCCTGGGATCTGGACAGCATGAACGCGGGCGTCCATGTGCTGCCCCCCTACCAGAAGAGCAAGAAGTCCGACTGGTACAAGGGCACCGCCAATGCCATCACCCAGAACATTCCCTTTATCGAGCGGTACGATCCCGACTACGTGGTGGTTCTTTCCGGCGACCATATCTACAAGATGGATTATTCCAAGATGATCGCCTTCCATAAGGAAAAGGAGGCCGCCTGCACCATTGCCGTGTATGAGGTGCCCATGGAGGAGGCCTCCCGCTTTGGCATCCTGAACACCAATGAGGACGGCTCCATTTACGAATTTGACGAGAAGCCCAAGGTCCCCAAGAGCAACAAGGCTTCCATGGGAATCTATGTGTTTACCTGGGAAAAGCTGAAAAAGTACCTGGAGGCTGACGAGGAGAATCCCAAGAGCGAGAACGATTTTGGCAAGAATGTCCTTCCCGCCATGCTGGATGCCGGCGAGAGGATGTTCGCGTACCGGTTCGAGGGCTACTGGAAGGATGTGGGCACCATCGACAGCCTGTGGGAGGCCAACATGGACCTGCTGGATCCCAATGTGCCTCTGGACCTCAGCGACAGCCAGTGGAAGATCTATTCCCGGAATCCCGCCATGCCCCCGCACTATATCGCCAAGGGAGCTGCCGTGCAGAACTCCATGGTGGGCGAGGGCTGCAATGTCTACGGTGATCTGGAGTTTTCCATTCTGTTTGCCGGCGTGTATGTAGCGCCCGGAGCCGTGGTGGAGGATTCCATCATCATGCCCGGCGCGCGGATCGAGGAGGGCGCCAAGGTCAGATATGCCATTGTGGCGGAAAACGCCGTGATAGGCAAGAATTCCGTGGTGGGCTCCAGACCGGAGGATATGGAAAACAAGGACGAGTGGGGCGTGGCCGTCATCGGCCCCGGCTGCAATCTGCCGGAGAACTCTGTTGTGCCCCCCAAGGCCATGATCGACGCTGAGGAGGTAAACAAAGCATGAGAGGCAATGATGTAATGGGCATCCTCTTTGCCTATGTGCATGAGGAGCGCGTGAGAGAACTGACCGGGAGCCGGGTCATGGCTTCCATCCCCTTTGCCGGACGTTATCGCCTGGTGGACTTTGTCCTGTCCAGCATGGTGAATTCCGGCATCAATAAGGTGGGCGTGATCACCGAGCAGAACTATCAGTCGCTGATGGACCATCTGGGCTCCGGCAAGGCGTGGGATCTGTCCCGGAAGCGGGAGGGCCTGTACCTGCTGCCTCCCTTTGGCGCGGATACCCGCAGCCACGGCAAGATCGCGGCCCTGTATTCCATTCAGCGGTTTTTGAAGAACAGCAATGCGGAGTATGTGCTGCTGAGCAACTGCGATGAGGTGGCTAACATTGATCTGAAGAAGATCTTTGATTTCCACACGGAAAAGCAGGCGGACGTCACCGTGGTATACCGCCATGGCCCCAGCCCGGATACCGACCGGAACATCCTGTATACAGTGGACCCGGAGGGTATTGTGCGGGATATGCTGATCAAGCGTGGCGGCGGCGAGGACTGCAACTATGGCACGGGCATGTATCTCATCGGCAGAGAGCGGCTGATGGAGATGGTGGAGGACTGCATGAGCCGCAACCAGTATGACTTTGCCCGGGATATTCTCCAGCGCCATCTGCAGGATATGAAGGTGTACGGCTATGAGTGCACCGGCACCGCTTATCTCATCGATTCCTTCTCCAGCTATTTTAATGCCAATATGGCACTGATGGATCCCATGGTGCGCAGCCAGCTGTTCCAGACCAACCGTCCCATCCTCACCAAGGTCCGGGACGATATGCCTGCCAAGTATGGCCTGGGCAGCGTGGTGCAGAACTCCATGGTAGCAGACGGCTGCGTTGTAGAGGGCGAGGTGGAGAACTGCGTGCTGTTCCGCGGCGTGCATGTAAAGAAGGGCGCCAGGCTCAGAAACTGCGTGATGATGCAGGATACCGTAGTGGGCGAGGGCACCCGTCTGGATTATGTGGTGGCAGATAAAGAGGTCGTGTTCGAGGACAACCGCTCCATGTCCGGCCATGCCACCTATCCTGTGTACGTTTCCAAGGGCAGCAAGGTGTAGGGGGTAAAATTTGTCCCCCTGAAATACAGCTGATGAAAGGATTTTACTTATGAAGGTTTTATTCTGTTCCAGTGAGGCTCTGCCTTTTTCCGCCAGCGGCGGTTTAGCGGATGTTGCCGGTTCTCTGCCCATTGCCCTGCGCAGCAGGCTGGTGGGCTGCCGGGTGGTAGTGCCGCTGTACGACGGCATTCCCCAGGAGCTCCGCGACCAGATGCATTTTGTCACCAGCATCAGCGTACCGGTGGCATGGCGCCGCCAGTATTGCGGCATCTTTGAGGCCAAGGTGGGCAGCGTTATTTATTACCTGATCGACAACCAGTACTATTTCAAGCGCAGCGGCCTTTACGGCCACTTTGATGACGCTGAGCGTTTTGCCTTCTTCTCCCGGGCTATCCTGGAGATGCTGCCCTACATCGATTACAAGCCCGACATCCTCCATACCAACGACTGGGAGACGGCCCTTGTCCCCGTGTACTACCGGCTGTTCTATGCCAATAACGAGTGGTATGCCGGTATCAAGACGCTGTTTACCATTCACAATATCCAGTATCAGGGCCAGTACGGCAAAGAGATCCTGGAGGATGTGTTCGGCATTCCCAACAGCGAGACCCAGCTGCTGGAGTACGATAACTGTGTGAACCTGATGAAGGGCGCCATCGAGTGTGCCAACTGGGTCTCTACCGTGAGCCCCACCTATGCACAAGAGATTCTGGATCCCTGGTTCTCCCACAAGCTGGATCCCATTCTCCGGGAACGCAGCTGGAAGATCTCCGGCATCCTCAACGGTATTGATACGGTCAACTATGATCCTGAGAGGGATCCCAACCTCTTTGCCAACTACACCAGAGAGGACAAGGCCAACAAGGCTGTGAACAAGGCAAAGCTCCAGGAGCGGCTGTGCATCGAGGTCAATCCCGACCTGCCCCTCATCGGCATGGTGACCCGCCTGGTAGGCCATAAGGGCCTGGACCTGGTGAAGGACGCCGTGGACAATATCATGCAGTACACCAACGCCCAGTTTGTCATTTTGGGCAGCGGTGATCTGGAATATGAGAACTTCTTCAAGTGGATGCAGGAGAAGTATCCCGGCCGCTTTGTGCTGTGCCTGGGCTTTGTGCCGGAGCTGAGCCGCAAAATTTACGCCGGCGCCGACATCTTCCTGATGCCTTCCAAGTCCGAGCCCTGCGGCCTGTCCCAGATGATCGCCCTGCGCTATGGAACCATTCCGGTGGTCCGGGAGACCGGAGGGTTGAAGGATTCCATCACCGACAGCGGCGACGGACAGGGCAACGGCTTCACCTTTGTTACTTACAATGCCGGAGATATGCTGGATTCCCTCCATCGGGCCATCTACACCTACAACTCCGACAAGGAGGGCTGGGGCGTACTGGTGGATCGCGCTATGGCCTGCGACAACAGCTGGGGCAAGTCCGCAAACGATTATATCCGGCTGTACAAGCAGATTTTGAAGGGCTGACCTGTTCCGAAAGGCAATTTTGATTTCATCTTTTGGGGTAAGAGGGCGGAGCTTGTGCTCCGCCCTCATGCAAATGTCAAGAAGAAAATGGACATTTGAAGCATAAAAAATGAAGACTTTCAAGGGCCGAGTAGTATTTTTTGCAAAGGACGCAAAAAATCTCCACTCTTAAACCCTTGAGAGCCTTCATTTTTTATACACTGAAGTAGACAACACAGTTGTTAAGAACAACTGTGTTTTGCTCAATTTAAGCAACGGGAGGAAAGAAACCAGATCGCCGGAGCAGAACAGCTGTGGTATACTAAAAGCGTTTAAGGTCAAGACATCATACCCCAGGGAGGGCAGGGAAATGACGAAAAAACAGCATTACATGACATACCAGGA
>CAZRLJ010000092.1:0-5567 GCA_964600905.1 uncultured Acutalibacter sp.
GAACGTGGTAGGCGGCCAGGTCACGCAGCGCCTTTCCAAGACGGTCCAGAATGAGCTGATGAACATGGTCACCATCTTCCTGGGCGTCTCTGTGGGCGCTACCGCCACTGCCGAGAACTTCCTGAATTTCCAGACCCTGGGCATTCTGGTTTTGGGCGTGTGCGCCTTTGCCCTGGGCTCTGCCGGCGGCGTGCTGCTGGCCAAGCTCATGAACGTGTTCTCCAAGGAGAAGGTCAATCCCCTGATCGGTTCTGCCGGTGTGTCCGCCGTTCCCATGGCGGCCCGGGTGTCTCAAACGGTAGGCCAGAAGGAGGATCCCTCCAACTTCCTGCTGATGCACGCCATGGGCCCCAACGTGGCCGGCGTCATCGGTTCCGCTGTTGCGGCCGGCGTTCTGCTTGCCCTGTTCGGTTAATGGAGGTGTAAAATTATGGCTAAGAATCCCCTGAAAATTACGGATACTATCCTGCGGGACGCCCATCAGTCCCAGGCTGCCACCCGGATGCGCATTGAGGACATGGTTCCGGTGCTGCCCCTGCTGGACAGCATTGGCTACTGGTCCCTGGAGTGCTGGGGCGGCGCCACCTTCGACGTGTGTATGCGCTTCCTCAACGAAGATCCCTGGGAGCGTCTCCGCACCCTGAAGAAGGGCCTGCCCAACACCAAGCTGCAAATGCTGCTTCGGGGCCAGAACCTGCTGGGCTACCGGCATTATGCCGATGATGTGGTGGCGGCGTTCTGCAAGAAGTCTATCGAAAACGGCATTGACATCGTGCGTATTTTCGACGCGCTGAACGATCCCCGGAACGTGGCGGCTGCCGTGAAGTACGTGAAGGAATACGGCGGCATGGCGGAGGTGGCCATCAGCTACACCAAGAGCCCCGTGCACAACGAGGATTACTTTGTGCGGCTGGCGGTGCTGCTGGAAAAGATCGGCGCCGACACCATCTGCATCAAGGACATGGCAAACCTGCTTTTGCCCTATGAGGCCTATTCCCTGGTGAAGAAGCTCAAGGAAAACGTGGGCGTACCCATTCATCTGCACACTCACAACACCACCGGCACCGGCGATATGACCAACCTTATGGCCGCCCAGGCCGGCGTGGATATTGTGGACTGCGCTCTCAGCCCCTTGGCCAACGGCACCTCCCAGCCCGCCACCGAGTCTATGGTGGCCACCCTGCGGGGCACCAGCCGGGATACCGGCCTGGACCTGAACAAGCTCAGCGAGGCCGCCGCCCATTTCCGCGGCGTTGCCGAAAAGCTGGATGTAAACCCCAAGGTGCTGAAGGTGGATACCAATACCCTGCTGTACCAGGTGCCCGGCGGAATGCTGTCCAACATGATCTCTCAGCTGAAGCAGGCCAACGCCGAGGATAAGTACTACGACGTGCTGGCGGAGGTTCCCCGGGTCCGCAAGGACTTCGGCTATCCGCCCCTGGTGACGCCCACCAGCCAGATCGTGGGCTCTCAGGCCGTGCTGAATGTGCTCAGCGGCCAGCGCTACAAGCTGATCACCAAGGAGTCCAAGGGCCTTCTTCGCGGCGAGTACGGCCAGCTTCCCGGCCAGGTCAACGAAGAGGTCCGGAAGAAGGCTATCGGCGACGACGAGATCATCACCTGCCGGCCTGCCGATCTGCTGGAGCCGGAAATGGAGAAGTTCCGGGCGGAGTCCAAAGAAAAGGGCCTTGGAAACTGCGAGGAGGACGTGCTGAGCCTGGCGCTGTTCCCCCAGGTGGCCGAGAAATTCCTGGCCTGGCGGGATGGGCCTCATGAGGAGCCTGCCCAGGAAGCGGCTGCTCCTGCCGGTGACGGCCCCCGCACACTTGTGGTCGAGGATCTGACAAACGGTAATTTCTGATTACAAGACAGCTTTTTTCATAGAAGCGACCTCAAACCAAACAGGGTCGTGGCTATTTTGCCACGACCCTGTTTGGTTGTTGTCACACATCGCAGATACACTATGGGATCACTCAAATTCACTGGCAGACATTTTTGCAAAAGCACCAAGGGGGAACGATCTCATTCCTCCTGCAAAAGCTGATTATATATGCTGTCTATTTTACCGTTTTTCAGGTACACCCGGGGGACACGCTTGGACAGACCGCAGACCACCTCGTAATTGATGGTGCCTTCCCGTTCCGCCAGCTCGTCGGCGGTGATCTCCTCCTTTCCGTCTTGGCCGATCAGGGTGACGATGGTGCCGATTTCTACCTGCTCTAGGTGGGAGACGTCCACCATCATCTGATCCATGCAGATGCGGCCTAAAATGGGGCAGCGCTTTCCGTCAATGAGCACCTGGGCGCCCTTGGGGGACAGGATGCGGGGATAACCGTCGGCATAGCCCACAGGCACAGTGGCCACGGTCATTTCCCGATCCGCAGTGAAGTCCCGTCCATAGCTGACGGTAGCGCCGGCTTTCAGGGTTTTTACGTGGGAAACTACAGAGCGCAGAGAAAGAACGGGACGAAGATCGGGCCTGTTTCGCAGGTCCTCGGAGGGATACAGGCCGTAAAGGACAATGCCCGCCCGAACCATGTCCAGGTGAGACAGGGGATAGTCAAACACAGCGGCGGAATTGGCGCAGTGACGCACCGCGAAGGCCACGTCCTCCCGGAGCAGCGTCTCGATCATTTCCTTAAAGCAGCCAAACTGCCGCATGGTAAAGGAATCTCCCGCCTGCCCGCCATCGCTGACGGCGAAATGGGTGAAAATGCCCTCCGGCTCCAACCCCGGCAGGGTGCAGGCGTCCCTGATCTCCCGAACCGCCTCCTCGTCCCGGTTGATGTCCTGAAAGTAGAAGCCCAGGCGGCTCATGCCGGTATCCACTTTCACGTGGATCTTCACGGTGACGCCGGCCGCTTTTGCATATTTGGAAAGCTGCCGGGCGTACTCGGGGGAGTATACGCACTGGGAGATGCGATATTCCGCCAGGGATTTGGCCTCCTCGGCAGGGGTGAAGCCCAGCACCAGCACAGGCTGACGGATCCCCGCCAGCCGAAGCTGCAGGGCCTCCTCCAGATTGGAAACGGCGAACCAGTCGGCCCCCAGGGCCTCCAGCTCCCGGGCCATGCGCATGGCGCCGTGGCCGTAGGCGTCGGCCTTTACCACACAGCAAAGCTTTGCTCTGGGATCGGCGGAGCGCCGCACCGCTTCAAAATTATTTGCCAGGGCGTCCAGGTCGATCTCCGCCCAGGTCCGTCTGAGGATCTCTTTCATATAGCACCTCAATACAGAAGTTTATCGTCGTGACTTTTACTGAAAATAGCTTACGCCGGATTCAAACAGCAGCTGGTCCTTGGCACCGGGGACATTCTTGTAGAGATCTGTCCCCTTGCGCTCGGAGTGGCCCATCTTGCCCAGCACCCGCCCATCGGGACTGGTAATGCCCTCAATGGCGCAAACGGAGCCGTTGGGATTCCACAGAATGTCGCCGCTGACAGCGCCCTGGGGATCCACGTACTGGGTGGCGATCTGGCCGTTTTCCATGAGCTTCTGCAAAGCCCTTTCATCGGCCACGAACCGCCCTTCTCCATGGGATACGGGAACGGCGTGGATGTCTCCGGCGCTGACTCCCGCCATCCAGGGGGACTTCACGCTGGTGATCCGGGTGTACACCATGCGGGATACATGGCGGCCCAGGCTATTAAAGGTCAGGGTGGGGTCGTCCTCCCGGGGCTCGGTGATCTTTCCATAGGGCACCAGACCCAGCTTGATCAGGGCCTGGAAGCCGTTGCAGATGCCCAGGATCAGGCCGTCCCGGGTTTCCAGCAGATCGGTGACCGCCTGGGCGATCTTGGGATTGCGGAAGGTGGTGGCGATAAATTTGCCGGAGCCCTCCGGCTCGTCGCCGCCGGAAAATCCGCCGGGGATCATAATGATCTGGGAACGGCGGATGGCTTTTTCCATCCGGTCAATGGTTTCCTCAATGTCGCTGGGGCTGAGGTTCTTCACCACCAGAATTTCCGGCTCGGCGCCGGCCTTTTGGAAAGCCCGGGCGCTGTCCACCTCGCAGTTGGTGCCGGGGAAGGCGGGGATGAACACCCGGGGCCTTGCCGCCTTGATGGCAGGAGCCCTGCCGCTGCGCTCCTGCCACAGGGGCACGTCAGCGGTGATCGCCACCGATTCTGCAAGGTTGGGGAAGGTGCTTTCCAGCGTGCCGTTCCAGGCTTCGATCAGTTCGTCAATGGAGACGGTCTCGCCGTCCAGCTCCACTCTTCCGCTGTCCGTGGTGCGGCCCAGCAAAGCCACCTGGCCGTAGGGAATTTCGGCGTCTCCGGCGATTTCCACGATAATGGAGCCGGCCCTGGGCGCGTACAGCGCCTGCCGGGAGAGCCCAGCCTCAAAGCGGAAACCCATTTTTCCGCCAAAGCACATCCGCAGAATGCAGGCAGCTGCGCCGCCCTCCCGGATCACACCGGCGGAGAGAATATCTCCGGCGTCGATGTGCCGTTTCAGGGTGCGGTAATACACCTTGAGGCTGTCCCAGTCGGGAGTGCCGTCCGGCTGCTCCGGCACGGGCACCAGCGCAACCCGGGAGCCGGGTCGCTTCATGGAGGCGGACAGGGTGCGGCTGGCCTTGGTCATGGCCACCGCGAAGCTCACCAGGGTGGGGGGGACGTCTAAATCCTCGAAGGAGCCGGACATGCTGTCCTTGCCGCCAATGGCAGGGAGCCCCATTTCCAGCTGGGCGTTGAGCGCGCCCAGAAGGGCCGCCGCGGGCTTGCCCCAGCGGGTGGGCTCCTCGTGGAGGCGTTCAAAGTATTCCTGGAAGGTCAGGCGGGCGGTAAGGGGATCAGCTCCCACAGCCGCCAGCTTGGAAAGGCTTTCCACCACGGCGTACTGGGCCCCCAGGAAGGGCGAGTACCGGGCGATGCCGGGAATGTAGCCGTAGGACATGGCCGTGGCGTCGTCGGTCTCTCCGGTAAGGAGGGGGATCTTTGCCACCATGGCTTCCTCCGGCGTCAGCTGATAGGTTCCGGCAAAGGGCATCAGCACGGTGGCCGCGCCGATGCTGGAATCAAACCGCTCGGAAAGGCCCTTCTGGCCGCAGACCTCTAGCCTGGCCATGTTTGCCTTCAAGGCCTCCGCGCCGGTCTTTCCCTCCAGCGCGGCAGGCACGGAATTTCGATAGTTTTCGCCCTGGGGAGCGGTGATCCGCGCGTCGGCATTCTGAGTCACGCCGTTGGTGTCCAGAAAAGCGCGGGAAAGGTCCACGATACGGTCGCCCCGCCATTCCATTTTCAGCCGGGGCTGACGGGTGACCACCGCCACAGCCTGGGCGTCCAGATTCTCCCGGGCGGCTGCGGCCCGGAAGGCCTCAACATCTTCGGGGGCCAGCACCACGGCCATGCGCTCCTGAGATTCGGAAATGGCCAGCTCCGTGCCGTCTAAGCCCTCATACTTTTTGGGGACCTTGTTCAAGTCGATTTCCAGTCCGGGGGCCAGCTCGCCGATGGCTACGCATACGCCGCCCGCGCCAAAATCATTGCAGCGCTTAATGAGCCGGGCCACCGTGCCGTCCCGGAACAGGCGCTGGATTTTTCTCTCTGTGGGGGGATTGCCCT
>CAZRLJ010000093.1:0-5432 GCA_964600905.1 uncultured Acutalibacter sp.
ATCACCTGTGCCTGCGGCAATGTGATCAAGACCCGCTCCACAAAGAAGGACATCAAAGTCGAAATATGTTCAAAGTGCCACCCGTTCTTCACGGGCAAGCAGAAGCTGGTAGATACCAGCGGCCGCGTGGACATGTTCAACAAGCGCTACGGTATCAAAAAGTGATAAAAACTTGAGCGGTGCAGCAATGCGCCGCTTGTTTTTTGCAAGGAGACTGCCGGATATGGAATATCTCACTGTCAGACAGGAAGGGGCCGATGAGTTTTTCGAGCGGAAGTCCCGGTTTATCGGCACCTGCAAACCGGTGCAGACTGAGCAGGAGGCCCTGGACTTTATCGCCGGGCTGAAAACCAAATACTGGGACGCCTCTCACAATGTGTATGCCTATATTCTCCGGGAAAACGGCATTCAGCGCTTTTCCGACGACGGGGAGCCTCAGGGTACCGCGGGGATCCCCGTGATCGACACGCTGAAAAAGGCCGGCGTGGTGGACTGCGTTGTGGTGGCCACCCGATACTTCGGCGGGATCCTCCTGGGGGGCGGCGGGCTGATCCGCGCCTATTCCCACACGGCCTCCATCGCCCTGGCTGCGGCAGAAAAGATCACCATGCGGGAATGCCTGCTGATGAGCGCCCGGTGTGACTATTCCCTGTATGGCAGGGCGGCGGCGGTGATCCCGGAATGCGGCGGGGTCGTGGACGACACGGCCTTTCTGGAGGATGTGACCTTGAAATTTCACATCGATCCGGCGGCGGTGGGCGTTCTGGAGCGGCGGCTGGCAGATGTCACCAGCGGGAAGGGCGTTTTGGCAGAGGAAGGAAAACAATTTTTCGCTTTTTGACCCACTTTAGAAATAATTCGGAAAATTTCCAAGTATTTTTGAAAAAAAGAGCGTATATAAAGGTAGAAGCGGCAGAAGGGAGGAACCGTCATGACAGTCCGGGAAGAAACCCAGCGAATCGAGCACAAAATGCTTGCTCCCTGGGCGGCGTTTTCCGACGCCTCCAGAGGACGGCAGCGTCCGGAGGAGGAGTGCGAGCTGCGCACCCCCTTTCAGCGGGACAGGGACAGGGTCATCCACTGCAAGTCCTTCCGGCGGCTAAAGCATAAAACCCAGGTGTTTCTGGCCCCTGAGGGGGATCATTACCGCACCCGGCTGACCCACACCCTGGAGGTGGCGCAGATCGCCCGGACCATCGCCCGGGCCATGCGGCTCAACGAGGACCTGACGGAGGCCATCGCCCTGGCCCACGACCTGGGGCATACGCCTTTCGGCCACGCGGGAGAGCGGGCTTTGAACGACGTCGTCCCCGGGGGCTTCCGCCATTACGAGCAAAGTCTCCGGGTGGTGGACCGTCTGGAAAAGGATGGCCGGGGCCTGAACCTCACCTATGAGGTGCGCAACGGGATCATCTGCCACACCAGCGGCACGGAGGCGGATACCGCCGAAGGGCGGATCGTCCGGTGGGCGGATAAGATCGCCTACATCAACCACGATATTGACGACGCCATCCGGGCGGAGGTGCTGACCGAACAGGACATTCCCCGGGAGATCACCGACGTGCTGGGGAATTCCAAAACGAAGCGGATCACCAGTATGATCCGGTCGGTGGTGGAAAACAGCAGCGGCCTGGACATTGGCATGGACGAGGAGACCAACCGGCATTTTGAAGCGCTGCAGGACTATATGTATGAGGCGGTGTACAAAAATCCCTATGCCAAGCATGAGGAGCGAAAGGTGCCCCATATTATCCGCAGCCTTTACGAGCATTTCCGGGATCATCCGGAGGAGCTGCCGGAATACATCCGCCGCATTGTAAAAGAAGAAGGGCCGGAAGCGGCGTCCCGGGACTATGTGGCCGGTATGACGGACCATTTTGCCGTGGGCACTTATAAGGATTTGTACATTCCCAAGGCCTGGAACCTGGAAACCAACGTGGACCGCTGGCCCAGATAAGCGGGCTGGGAAGCTTTCAAAGGGAGAAAGGAGGGAGCAGATGCCCTTTTCGCAGGATTTTTTGAAGGAACTGGAGGACCGCAGCCCCATCGGGGAGATCGCCTCCTCCTATGTGGAGCTGAAGCGGCGGGGCAAGAACCTGATCGGCCTGTGTCCCTTTCACAATGAAAAGACCCCCTCCTTTCACATCTACCCGGAAAACAATTCCTTTTACTGCTTCGGCTGCAACAAGGGCGGGAGCGTGTACCAGTTTGTGATGGGCGTGGAAAATCTGGCCTTTCCCGATGCGGTCCGCTGGCTGGCCCAGCGGGCGGGGATGCAGGTGCCGGAGGACAATGTGGACGACAGCATGTCCCGGCTGCGGACCCGGATTTTGGAGATCAACCGGGAATCGGGGCGGTTCTTTTACCGGACCCTCTCCACGCCGGAGGGCGAGGCGGGCCTCAATTATCTAAAGGGCCGGGGGCTGGACGCCCAGACCATTAAGCATTTCGGCCTGGGGTACGCTCCGGACAGCGGCTTCGCTCTGACGAACCACCTGAAAAGGCTGGGCTACTCCACAGCGGAGCTGCAAGCCTCGGATATGGTGCGCATCTCCAAAAACGGCAATCCTTACGACCGTTACAAGGCCCGGGTCATGTTTCCCATCTTCGACCTGCGGGGAAACGTGGTGGCCTTCGGTGGGCGCATCCTTACAGATGAGAAGCCCAAGTACATCAACACGGCGGACACCCCGGTGTATCACAAGTCCAGCGGCCTGTTCGCCATGAATTTCGCCAAGAATACCAACTCCCGCCAGCTGATCCTGGCGGAGGGATATATGGACGTTATCGCCCTGCACCGGGCAGGCTTTACCAATGCCATTGCCTCCCTGGGGACCTCCCTGACAGAGGAGCAGGCCCGGATCATCCGCCGGTACGCCGATGAGGCCGTGATCTGCTACGATTCCGACGAGGCGGGCCAGCGGGCTACCCAGCGGGCCATTCCCATTCTGAAAAACACGGGGCTGCTGGTGCGGGTGGTGACGGTGCCGGGAAATAAGGACCCGGATGAGTTCATGCGGTCCTACGGAAGGGACGGCCCGGCCCGGTTCAAGCAGCTTCTGGAATCGGGTGGAAACGATACCGAGTACCGGCTGGCAAAAATACGGAGCAAGTACAACCTGGAAACCGCCGACGGCAAGCGGCGGTATCTCCGGGAGGCGGTGGAGACGGTCCTATCCCGACTGGACCGGATCGAGCGGGACATCTACGCCGGACAGCTTGCACAGGAGACCGGTGTTGGCCGGGACAGCGTGCTGGCCGATACGGACCGGGCGGCAGCCCAGGCGAGCCGCCGTCAGCAGCGGGAGGTAGTCCGCTCCCAGAACCAGGTCACGGCGGCGCGCACCAGGGTCAACCGGGAGAAGGAAGGAAACCTGAAGGCCGCCCTGGCGGAGGAAGGGATTCTCGCCTACCTGTTTCAGCATCAGGACCAGGGGGAGGAGCTGCGGAAAAGGGCGCCCCCCGAAAAGTTCGTGACAGCTTTTAATCGCAGAGTATACGAGCTTTTATTGGGCAAGCTGATATATGGCAGCGTTTCGCTGATGGATTTCTCCCAGGACCTGACGGCAGAGGAGCTTTCGGAGCTGACCAGGATTCTGGTGGACAGGAAGGATGCTCCGCCCACCAAGGCGGATGTGGACGAATATTGCAGGATCCTTCTGAACGAGGGAAGGTTCCTGACGGCGGACAAGATCAGAGAGGCCTCTGACGAGCAGCTGAAGGAATACCTTTCCGGCCTGCGGGACCGGAAACAGGGCGGCTCGAAGGAACAGCCCTGAGCGGAGACTTTATAAAGGAAGCAGAGAAGAATAGGGAAATGGGAAGCGGGGAAGCGGCGGCTGTCCTTCGGTTCCCGCAAAAGAAAGGATTGGTAAACATGGCGGCGCAAACCGACAAAAAGGCAGTCATTCACGACCTGATCGAGATGGGCAAAAGCAAAGGCCAGCTGAGCACCAAGGAGATTCTGGACTCTCTGGGAGAGCTGGAATTCGACCCGGAGCATATCGAAAAATTCTACGATACCCTGGAAAGCCAGGGCATTGAGATCGTGGAGGATTTCGACGACATCCAGATCGACGACGTGGAGCTGGCAAAGGAAGTGGAGGGCGCAGAGGCCGCGGACCCCAGCATCGGCTCGGACGGCGTCTCCATCGACGACCCGGTGAAGGTGTACCTCAAAGAGATCGGCCGGGTGCCCCTGCTGACTCCCGAGGAGGAGATCGAGCTGGCCGTCCGCATTTCCGACGGCGACGACGCCGCAAAGAAGCGGCTTTCCGAAGCCAACCTCCGTCTGGTGGTGAGCATTGCCAAGCGCTATCTGGGCCGTGGGATGCAGTTCCTGGACCTGATCCAGGAGGGCAACCTGGGCCTGATCAAGGCCGTGGAGAAATTCGATTACACCAAAGGCTTCAAGTTTTCCACCTACGCCACCTGGTGGATCCGGCAGGCAATTACCCGGGCCATTGCGGACCAGGCCCGCACCATCCGCATTCCCGTGCACATGGTGGAGACCATCAACAAGGTGAAAAAGGTATCCTCCCAGCTGCTCCACGCCAACGGCAGGGAGCCCAGCGCCGAGGAGATCGCCGAGGAGCTGGACATGCCTGTGGAGAAGGTCCGGGAGATCATGCGGGTGGCCCAGGAGCCTGTTTCTCTGGAGACGCCCATTGGCGAGGAGGAGGACAGCCATCTGGGGGACTTTATTCCCGACGATGACGCTCCCGCCCCGGCCGACGCCGCCTCCCACACCCTGCTCAAAGAGACCCTGAACAGCGTGCTGGATTCCCTGACCCCCCGGGAGGAGAAGGTGCTCCGCCTCCGGTTCGGCCTGGAGGACGGGCGCTCCCGCACTCTGGAAGAGGTGGGCAAGGAATTCAATGTCACCCGCGAGCGCATTCGGCAGATCGAGGCCAAGGCCCTGCGGAAGCTGCGCCATCCCAGCCGGAGCAAGCGGCTGAAGGACTTTTTGGATTGACGGGCCGCCCGTAACGGCCCGACTTGAAACGGAGAAAACTATGGTTTTAACATTGGAGGCGGACTATGCCGTCCGCATTGTGGAATATTTGACGAAGCACCCGGAGCGCTGCGACGCCCGCAGTATTTCCGACGCCATGCAGGTGCCTCTGCGGTTCTGCCTGAAAATTCTGCGGGACCTGGTGTCCGAGGGCATGGTGTGCTCCTTTAAGGGCGCCAAGGGGGGCTACACCCTGGCAAAGCCCGCCCGGGAGATCACCCTGCGGGAGGTCATCGAGTCCGTGGAGGGACCCTACATGCTCAGCCGCTGCCAGAAGGAGGAGTACAGCTGCGGTCGGGCCCATTGTGGTTTACATAAAATTTATGAACGGATCTCCGAGGACGTCCGAAAGGAATTGGACTCTTACGATTTTGAGACCATCTGCAACGGCTAAACCGCCAAATCAATAAAGGAAGCC
>CAZRLJ010000094.1:0-5205 GCA_964600905.1 uncultured Acutalibacter sp.
TTGACCGGTTCTATACCGTGGATAACGCCCGCCATTCCACAGGCCTGGGCCTGGCCATCGCCCGCACGCTGATCCGGCAGCTGGGCGGGGAACTCTCCGCGGAATACCGACAGGAACGCCTGATCCTGAAAGTGGTTTTGCAAAAGAATGGGGCCCCGGAAGCCGTTGGCCAAAGCAAATAGACCGCCCGGCGCTTTCGCCCCGGCCGAAAAAATCTGGGAGCCTGCTTTATTTTTTTCACCGGACGTGATATACTGTGAGCAGAAGGCGAGTATCGCTTGTGTGTTGTTTCATATAGAAAAGAACCGCCGCAAACGCAAAAGCGTTTGCGGCGACGTGGTGGGCGCTAACGGACGCCTGCGCTTCGCACAGGCGTGGCTTGAAGCATAGCTTCTACGCCACTTTGCCCTAAAATTGTCCCTCAGGGACAATTTCCAAACGGGCAAACCGTCTCACGGTTCGAGTCCGTCAGCACAAAAAAATCGAAGGCAAGGCACAAGACCTTTCCTTCGATTTCTGGTGGGCGCTAACGGACTCGAACCGCTGACCCCCTGCACGTCAAGCAGGTGCTCTAGCCAGCTGAGCTAAGCGCCCAAATGGGACTATGTTATTCTACACGCTACGGGGAAAAAAATCAACCCCTTCTGGAACTTTTTCCGTTGATTTTTTCAAAAACCCGTTCCGTTATAAATTTTTAAGAAAATAATCGTGTTCTTTTTCATTGTTTTTTCCTAGAATACCATCAAGGCGCGGCGGCGGTTCCTTGAATGCGCCCGCCTTTCAAAGAAAAGCTGGGAGGTGGAAGGTTTGCGAGCCCTTTCTATCATCAACTTTACACTTGCCGTCCTATTTGTGGCATGCAGCTTTTACCAGGTGATCTACTCACTGATCCGCCTTTCCGGCAAACGCCGGACCTTTCAGGCCCAGAAGCTCTGCCGATATGCAGTACTGATTGCCGCCCGGAATGAGGAGGCCGTCATCGGCCAGCTGCTGGACAGCATCCGGGAGCAGGATTACCCTGCCGATCTGGTGGATGTCTTTGTAGTGGCGGACAACTGTACCGACCACACCGCCCAAACGGCCCGGGAACATGGGGCCACCGTCTGGGAACGGCAGGACCGGGAGCGGGTTGGCAAGGGGTATGCGCTGGGCTTCCTGCTGGAGCATTTGGACAGAGACTACGCGCCGGGAACCTTCGACGGCTATTTTGTCTTCGACGCCGACAATCTGCTGGACTCCCGCTACATCACGGAGATGAACAAGGTGTTTTCTTCCGGGAACCGAATCGTCACCGGCTACCGGAATTCCAAAAATTTCGGCGACAACTGGATCTCCGCTGGGCACAGCCTCTACTTCCTGCGGGAATCGGAATACATGAACCGTCCCCGGGATTATCTGGGCGTCAGCTGCGTTGTGGCCGGCACCGGCTTTCTGTTTGCCGATGCCCTGCTGCGGGAGATCGGCGGCTGGAACTATCACCTGCTGTCGGAGGACACGGAATTTACCGTGGATATGCTCCTGCGGGGGGAGCCCATCGCCTACTGCGGGGACGCAGTGCTCTACGATGAGCAGCCCACCTCCCTGAGCCAGTCGGTGCGGCAGCGGTCCCGGTGGATCAAGGGCTACTTCCAGGCCATCTTCAGTCGCGGCGACTTTATGGGAAAGCTCGACCGCATGGGGCGCTTTTCCCGGTATGACCTGGTGATGAACTCCCTGCCCATTGGCGTGCTGGCCCTGCTGACCATGCTCTTAAACGCCGCCATGTTTATCGCCTGTATCGTCATGGCGCCCTGGGAACTGAAAAATCTGTGCCTGTCGGTCCTTGCCGGAACGGCCAGCGCCTATGGAGCCGCCTTTGTGGTGGGGCTTCTGGTGCTGATCACGGAGCATAAGAAAATCCGCTGTCCCATGGGAAAGCAGATCCTCTACGCCTTTACCTTCCCGATTTTCGGCGCGACCTATCTGTTTGCCGTGCTGCTTGCCCTGTTTGGCCGAGGGGGATGGACGCCCATCCGTCACACGGTGGCCCTGTCCATCAGCGACCTGGGCGGGAAGCAGGAAAAATAGAGGACAGGTTTCTTACCCGTTTCCCATATATGAGATAATATCCGCAAAGCGGATATTATAGATTGAAGTTGCCTCGGTCAGTTCTTCGCTACGCTCAGACGACCGATCGGCACATTATACCAACGCACGTTCCGTGCTTATGGTATAATATATAGCGCCCTTCTCATGCCATTCGAGAAGGGCGCTATATTTCTGTTTGATATGCAATGAAAGAGCCTGTGCCGCTAAGGGATCACCATGGCCACATCAAATATAACCGGCATATGCGTAAAAAACGCCCCACAACAAAAATTCTGCCAGAAGCAGCGCCCAGGGAATATAGATCAATAGCTTTCTGATGATCTTTTTCTTGAATTCCTGCCGATAAGCTATTCTGAGCGCCAGCGTTGATATGGGCATTACTCCTCCCAGAGGTATCATGGCCGCCCAAGCAAAGCGAAGGATCGGATGCTTCGTTTGGTTAATGATTCCCATTCCCACGGGGGAGCCGAGACAACAGATAGTCAATACAGCTATCGTAATCACGGCCAAAACACAATATACAATAAGTATCAGCACTTTTCGTACTTTGATCGTCCTGTCATTCATCATAATACCCCACCTGTTAAAATTTGGGAAGAAACTTTGCTTTTCACTGTATTTTCAATTTAGCTTTTTGCTTCTTCTATACGATGGAAACCAACAGATTCACCACAAAATGGAAACCAACAGATTCATCGCCAAATAAGCAAACGCCATCGCATATTCCCCCCAAATAAGCAGCAAGGGAACATAGACCAACAGCTTTCTTTCCGCGTTTTGTGCCAATTCCCGCCTGAAAGCGATCCTGAGCAGAATCGTTGCGATGGGCATGCATACAATGCCCGTTGCAATGCTCATTGTCACCCAACGCAAAGCAGCAACTTTCCATATGAGACGCTCCGCTGTAATGTTCTCTGCCGCCGATGCGAAAGCAGCAAAGCTGAAGCTGAGAAAAGCAACAACAGATAGAACAGCGCAAACGCAATATACAATGAATATCAGAACTTTCAGTACTTTGACTATTTTGTCTTTTCCACTGGTTTCCATAGCGTCCGCCTTTCTTTATGATACAATGATTCACTTTGTGCCGAAGGACCAAGTCACTCTCTAACCTGTCACCGCTACATATACAATCGGTATCACAAACTCGGCCCAAATAAGAATCCAGGGAATATAGACCAACAGCTTTCTGACTATCTTTTTCCTGAATTTCCTCCTATAAGCGATCCTGAACAGGGTCGTTGCAATGGGCATTGCGATGCCCATTGGCACCAAGTTCGACAAAGCAAATTTAACTAGGGGATGTTCCCATGGGATAATCCCAAATTCCAATGATGGAGAATCTGCAAGACGAAAAATGATAAATGTATAAACAGATAGAAAACCGCAAACGCAATATACAATAAATATCAGGACTTTTAGCGCTTTTATCAGCCTGTCTTTCATCATAGTTACATCACCTGCAAGACGAACTTGTGAAACACTTTTACCACTTATTGCCTTTTTATTATACAAGAAAGTATATAAAAAATCAATCTTATTCTGATTTTTTATGTGCTAAAACGATGTTCGCAATCGAAAAGGGGGAAGCCGGGCCGCCGGGAAAAACCACCGCCGAAAAAATCCGGGCGGCTCTTGCCCGGAGGCTATAGTTGTGGTAAAATGGGATAAAACCTGTTCTTTACAAAAGCCTGCTACCTGTTTGCAGAAAGGACGAAAAAATGGTAACCAGAGTCTTTGTGGAAAAGAAAAAGGGCTTCGATGTTGAGGCCTCCCACCTGAAGCACGACCTGAAGGGAAATCTGGGAATTGCCGGGATCGAGGACGTCCGCATCCTGAACCGGTACGATGTGGACGGCCTCAGCGATGAGCAGTTCCAAGCGGCGGCCCGCACCATCCTGTCGGAACCCAATATAGACAGCGTGTATGGCGAGGATTTTGTCCTGCCCGGGGAATACCGGGTTTTCGCCACGGAATACCTGCCCGGCCAGTACGATCAGCGGGCGGATTCCGCCGCCCAGTGCGTGCAGCTGCTGACCCAAGGTGAACGGCCTGCGGTGCTCACCGCCAAGGTCATCGGCGTAAAAGGAAATATCACCGACAGGGACTTTGAAAAAATCAAAGCTTACCTGGTAAACCCGGTGGAATCCCGGGTGGCCTCCATGGAGAAGCCGGAATCTTTGACGATGCAGGTGGAGGTTCCCGCCGACGTTGCCCGCGTAACGGGATTTATCTCCTGGAATGACGCCGAAATGAAAGCCTATTTTGACTCTATGGGCTTTGCCATGACCCTGTCCGATCTGCTGTTCTGCCGGGATTATTTCCGGGATGAGGAGCACCGCGACCCCACCGTGACGGAGCTGCGGGTCATTGATACCTATTGGAGCGACCACTGCCGCCATACCACCTTCCTCACCCGGCTGAACCATATTGATGTAGAGGAGGGCAGGCTCCACGACGCCGTGGAAAATGCCCTGAAGCAGTATCTGGCGGTGCGCGGGGAGCTGTACGCCGGGAAGGACCGGCCCGTTTCTCTGATGGACATGGCCACCATCGGCGGCAAATACCTGCGGAAAAAGGGCCTGGTGCCCGATCTGGACGTCAGTGACGAGATCAACGCCTGCTCCATTGAGGCTCCCGTCACCATCGATGGCAAAACCGAGACCTGGCTGATCCAGTTTAAGAACGAGACCCACAACCATCCCACGGAAATTGAGCCCTTCGGCGGAGCGGCCACCTGTCTGGGCGGCGCCATTCGCGATCCTCTGTCAGGCCGGGCCTACGTGTACCAGGCCATGCGGGTCACCGGCTCCGGCGACCCCAGGGTCCCCTTTGAAAAGACCCTTCATGGCAAGCTGCCCACCCGGAAGATCACCACCGGCGCGGCTGCCGGCTATTCCTCCTACGGCAATCAGATCGGTCTTGCCACCGGACAGGTCACTGAGCTCTATGACCCCGGCTATGTGGCAAAGCGCATGGAGATCGGCGCGGTGATCGGCGCCTCCCCCAAGGCCAATGTCCGCCGGGAGGAGCCTGTGCCCGGTGACGTGATCGTCCTGCTGGGCGGCGCTACCGGCCGCGACGGGATCGGCGGCGCCACCGGCTCCAGCAAGGCCC
>CAZRLJ010000095.1:0-2538 GCA_964600905.1 uncultured Acutalibacter sp.
GAAAACTGCACCCATGACTGCTCCAGCTGCGGAGAGAACTGTCCTTCCCGGCAGGGTCCCCAGAGCTTCCTGGAGAAGCTCAACGATCTCAGCAGCGTCAAAAAGGTGATCGGCGTCGTCAGCGGCAAGGGCGGGGTAGGCAAGTCCCTGATCACCTCCATGCTGGCCACCACCATGCGCCGCCGGGACTTTGCCACCGCCATTCTGGACGCGGACATCACAGGCCCCTCCATCCCAAAGTGCTTCGGCCTGAAGCAGCGGGCCATGTCCAATGAGGACGGCCTGTACCCCGTTTCCACCAAGACCGGTATCGAGGTCATGAGCGTGAACCTGCTGCTGGAGGAGGAGACTTCCCCTGTGGTCTGGCGCGGCCCCGTCATTGCGGGGGCTATCAAGCAGTTCTGGACCGATGTGGTCTGGGGCAATGTGGACTATATGTTTGTGGATATGCCCCCCGGGACCGGCGACGCTCCGTTGACCGTGTTCCAGTCCCTGCCGGTGGACGGCATTCTCATTGTCACCTCTCCCCAGGAGCTGGTGAACACCATCGTCAGCAAGGCCGTGGAGATGGCAAAGCTGATGAATGTGCCGGTGCTGGGCCTGGTGGAGAATATGAGCTACGTGGAGTGCCCCCACTGCGGCGAGCCCTTCTCCGTGTTCGGCGAGAGCCATATTGACGAGGTGGCCGCCAAGTACGATCTGAAGGTGCTGGCCAAGCTGCCCATGGATCCCAAGATTGCCTCCGCCTGCGACAAGGGCGCCATTGAGCTTTTTGAGGGCGATTGGCTGGAGAAAACCGCCGATCTCATCGAGGCCCTGCCGGAAAAGTAAGAATATCAACCAATAAAAAAGGAAGGCGCTTTTCGGCGCCTTCCTTTTTCTGCGTACAGCTTACTTCCATTCAAACAGCTCCCGATTGGGATTGTACTGCCGGCCCAAAATCTCACACATCTCCCGGGGAGACTCCTTGCAGCCGCTGTTCACCCATCGGCGGAGCATGGCGCTTATCCCGGCAAGATAGAAATCCTCATGGTATCCCATTTCCTCCGGGGAGGCATATCCCAGCTGCCTCCAGGAAAGCCCCTTCAGCTGATCAATATAGCTCTCCCGGGCAAGCTGGATCACTGACAAATTGGAGCTCCCGTTGAAATAGAGCTGATAAAACTCACGGTATTCCTTCACAAAGGCGAAGAGACTTTCAAAGCAGGCGCCGATGTCGCCCTTTTCCAACTGGGAAAGGAAGGAATTCGTCAGGCTTTCAGTCATGTGGCGTTCCACCTTTTCCATCAGGTCAAAAACATCCATGTAGTGGGCGTAAAAGGTGGAGCGGTTGACGCCCGCTTCCTCGCAGATTTCCCGTACTGTTACCCGGTCTGCGGAGCCCTTTTTCACGAAGGCGGCGAAAAACGCCCGGATCAGCGCCTCGTCCGTATCTTTGGCCCGTTTGTTGTTTTTCGTATTCACAGGAAATCCTCCCAGCCTATTAACCCGACATTTTTCCGGAAATTGACGGGCCGTTTTTTCATTATTCCAACACCTATTGGGATATTGTGGATTGTACGTGTTTTCCGCCAGTATTATACTGGAATCACACAAGGAAAGCAAGTGTTCGAAAATCATAAAACATTTTGGAAAGGAGTCCTGATAATGACAAACGAAAAAATCATGAGAGAGGCCCCGGTATGGAAGCTGCTGCTGAAAATGAGCCTGCCAATGGTGGTCATTATGCTGATGAACGTGCTGTACAATATGGCGGATGTGTTTTTCCTGGGGCAGACCGGGAATTCCCTTCAGGTGGCCGCCGCCTCCCTGTCGGGGCCGGTGTTCTCCGCCCTGTCCGGCCTGGGCCTGCTGCTGGGCTCCGGCGCCTGCACGGCGATTTCTATCGCTCTGGGACAGGGGGACAAAGAGCAGATGAAGAGGTATTCCTCCTTTGCCTTCTGGTCCGGCCTGGCGCTGGGTATCGGGGCCGGGGCGGCCATTCTTCTGGGAATCGGCCCGCTGGTCTCCTTGCTGGGAGCCAACGCGGAGACAGCCGGCTTTATGACCTCTTATCTGCAAGTGATGGCGCTGGGCGCGCCGCTGATGATGGTTTCCGGCGTGCTGGGCAACATGGTCCGGGCCGATGGCGCCTCTGTCGCGCCTATGGTGGTGGGACTGGTGGGAAATCTTTTGAATGTGGCCCTGGATCCCCTGTTTATCCTGACCTTTGGCTGGGGCGTTACCGGCGCGGCGCTGGCCACTGTGGCGGGAAATCTGGTCACTGCCCTGGGGTCCTTCTGGTTGGTCGTGAGCAACAGGAATTTTTCCCTTTCTCCCCGGCATTTCGCCCTTCGCCGGACGGTCTCCCTGCGGGTGCTGGGACTGGGACTGCCCATGGCTTCCGGTGTGATTTTGCAGAGCTTTTCCGGTGTATTCGGCAACAATCTTGTGGTAAAGTACGGCAATACCGCCGTGGCCGCCCGCAGTGTCGCAGGCACCGTTTCCATGCTGCTGTTTATGGTGATCATGGCGATCTGCATGGGGGTTCAGCCCGCC
>CAZRLJ010000095.1:2638-5161 GCA_964600905.1 uncultured Acutalibacter sp.
GTGGCCGACCTGATCTCTACCGTGATCGCCGGGGCGCTCAGCCTCCGCTGGGCCCGGCAGATCGCCGGACGCTTCGGCAGCTCGAAGGAAATCCTGCCCGCGTCAGATGATCTCGATCCTGCCGCGTAAGCCATGAACAAAAGCCTGGCAGCCTGCAAAAATTCCCTCCGACAGGCCCTGTGTGAAAAAAATTATTGCCAGTTTCCGGATACCTGTTGACATTTGGCCAGAATGAATGTATGATAATTGTAGAGAAAATACCATATTATACAATCTCGACAAGAAAATGTTGTAGATCATGCACAAGGAGGAGTCGGTATGCTGCCTGTCATCACCATTGCTCGTCAGTACGGAAGCGGAGGTCACGAAGTGGGGGAGAAGGTTGCCCAGCAGCTGAACGTGCCCTATTACGACAAGGCCCTCATCGCCATGGCCGCCAAGCAGAGCGGCCTTTCAGAGGAGGTTTTTGCCGACGCCGATGAGAAAGCTACCAGCAGCCTGCTGTACTCTATGGTCATGGGCAGCTACAACGGCTTTGGCGGACGGGTTCCCGGCCTCAGCGAAATGCCCATCAACGATAAGCTGTTTATCATTCAATCCGATATTATTAAGAAAGCTGCCGGGGAAGGTCCCTGCGTGGTCATTGGGCGGTGCGGCGATTATATTCTGCGGGAGCACACCCATTGCCTGCATGTGTTCATCCACGCTTCCAAGGAGGCCCGGGTGGAGCGCATCGTCAGCAAGAATCTCTGCGAGCCCAAGAAGGCCCCGGATTTCATCACCAAAAAGGATAAGCAGCGGGCCAACTATTACAACTTCTATTCCAACAATCGCTGGGACGATCTGAACAACTACGATCTCACCATCGATACCTCCCGGTTCTCTGTGGATACGGCGGTGGAGCTCATTGTGGACGCCGCCAGGAAGCTGGACCGGTAAACGGCCAGGCCCTTTTGACCTTTCCCGTGCTTTGCGGTTTTCTGTTTTGTTCTTGCTTTTGGAAAGGACTCCCCCCAGGGGGAGTCCTTTCTTTTTGCGCCTTTTGCTTTCGACAGAAAATTTGTACAGGTAGTGGTATGCTGAATGACAAGTGCCATACTTAGGGCGTTATACAGAAAACAGGGCAAGTCTTTATGCACATTTTACAAAGATTAAAAAATAATTTTGAAATCTTTCAAAGGAATGCCTAAAAAGCCCTTGCTTTTTTCCTGGAATATGGTATGATAACAGCAGGAAAGTCCCACTTTCCGCAAATATGCATCAAATACAGGGAAGGAGTATTCCTGCAATGACTTCTGCACAAGACCGGGAAAAGAACCCGGGACGTACTGAAAATGCGGTTCAGGGCAACATCCCCCTGTACCTGTTCCGCAGCGGCAGCAACCGCCGGGCCTATGAGTACATGGGCCTGCACCGGGCGGAAAAGGACGGCAGGGAGTGCATGGTGGCCCGGGTGTGGGCGCCCCACGCCCGGGAGGTATCCCTGGTGGGCAACTTCTGCAACTGGGATAAGGCCAAATACCCGCTGCACAAGCTGGACGACGGCGTATGGGAGGGCTACACGGATTTTGTGTTCCAGCCCTTCGAGCTGTATAAATTCTATATCAAGACTGTCCAGGGCGAGGACACCTATAAGGCCGATCCCTATGCACGGCACACGGAAACCCGGCCCGGCACCGCCTCCCGGTGGTACGAGCTGGACTACCAGTGGCACGATGAGAAGTGGCAGCAGCACAAAAGGGACAACCCCCATTACTCCCAGCCGGTGAATATTTACGAGGTCCATGCCGGGTCCTGGCGGAAATATGCGGATGGCAGCGTGTTCTCTTATGAGAAGCTGGCCGATGAGCTGATCCCCTACGTGAAGGACATGGGTTTCACCCACATCGAGTTTATGCCTCTGACAGAGTATCCCTTTGACGGCTCCTGGGGCTATCAGGTGATGGGGTACTTTGCCCCCACCTCCCGGTACGGCGAGCCCAAGGGCTTTATGCAGTTTGTGGACCGCTGCCATGAGGCGGGCATTGGGGTGATCATGGACTGGGTTCCCGCCCACTTCCCCCGGGACGCCGCCGGCCTGGCCAAATTTGACGGCTCCTGCTGCTATGAGTACGAGGACCCCAGAAAGGGCGAGCATAAGGAATGGGGCACGCTGGTGTTCGATTTCGGCAGGCCCGAGGTCATGAGCTTCCTGATCTCCAGCGCTGTGTTCTGGCTCCGGGAATATCACGTGGACGGACTGCGGGTAGACGCGGTGGCCTCCATGCTGTACCTGGACTATAACCGCAAGGACGGAGAGTGGGTCGCCAACAAGGATGGCGGAAAGGAAAATCTGGAGGCGGTGGCTTTCCTGCAAAAGCTGAACGAGGCCGCCTTTGCAGAGGCCCCGGAGGTCATGATGATCGCCGAGGAATCCACCTCCTGGCCTATGGTGTCGAAGCCCGCGTATCTGGGGGGGCTTGGCTTTAAATACAAGTGGAACATGGGCTGGATGAACGACATGCTCCGCTATATGTCCCTCGA
>CAZRLJ010000096.1:0-5062 GCA_964600905.1 uncultured Acutalibacter sp.
AGCAGGCCACATAGCTGGAATCCACCCCGGAGGAAAGGAAGGAGCCCACCTCCACGTCGCTGACCTTGTGGGCCTCGATGGAATCGTCAAAGGCCTTTTCGATTTCATCCACCCAGTATTCCAGGGGCTTGTCCTCCTCCGGGTGAAATTCCGGGATCCAGTAGCGGGTGATGTCAAGCTTCCCATCCCGGTACACAAAGTAATGGGCGGGGGGCATTTTGTACACGTTTTTGAAGAAGGTCTCCGGGCCCGGGGAATACTGGAAGGAAAGGTAGCTTTCCAATGCCCGCTCGTTTAATTCCTTCTTGAAATCCGGATGATGCAGGAAGCTCTTTATCTCGGAGCCAAACAGGAAGGTGCCGTTCATCTCGGCATAGTACAGGGGCTTGATGCCGAAGAAGTCCCGGGCGCCGAAAAGCTGTCTGCTCTTTTTGTCCCAGATCACAAAGGCAAACATGCCCCGGAGCTTGTTCAGCAGGTCGGGACCGTATTCCTCGTAGCCGTGAAGAAGGACCTCCGAGTCGGCCTTGGTGGTAAAAATATGCCCCCTGGCAAGCAGCTCCTCCCGCAGGCTCCGGTAATTGTAAATTTCACCGTTAAAAAGCAGGGCCATGGAGCCGTCCTCGTTGAGAATGGGCTGGCGTCCGCCCTCCAGATCGATGATGGAAAGCCGCCGGAACCCCATGGAAATGTCCTCGTCCACATAATAATCGGCGTCGTCCGGGCCCCGGTGGGCAATGGCGTCCGTCATGGCGCGCAGCACGGCTTCGTCCTGGAGACTGCCGGTAAAGCCAACAAATCCACACATGGTATTTCAGATCCTTTCAGCTGGAACTTTTGACACGAGCCAGGGGCCTCCCGGCCCTTCGGCCGATCTGTTCTTTCGGAAAATACAGAAAAAACAGAGCGCAGCACACATACTACGCTCCGGTCTTTCTATGATTGCGCATAGTACCAAAGTAGTATACCACAAAGGGACACAAATTGGCAAATACTTTCTGGAATTTTGCGCCGTTTTTAATTGAAAACGGACTGGGAGGCGGTGCCTGCCGCCGTCTCCGTGTTTCTGATCAGCTCCGTCAGGGAGAGCGCACCGGTGGGATACTCCCGGGTCAGGGTTTCGGGGGTGACCATGGGGATCTCGTCCGGCTTTACGCCCTTGCAGCCATCCAGGGTCCCGCCGCCCAGCACATAGCGGCTTTTTGCCTCGGACATGGCCATACAGGACTCGATGGTAGCGCCGCAAAGGCGGGAATCCAGCTTGAAAGCGCCCTGGGGATTCTGGTGGTTGGAGGAGTACAGGACCCGGAAGGCCTTGTACACCGCACAGGAAAGATAATGGGAAAGGTGGCGGGTCAAACCTTTGTTATTGATTTTTTCCAGCAGAGAGAATACAATATTGATGGAGTTCACCAGGATACGCCGCTGGTACTCCGCCTCGTTGCTGTCTCTGTCTGCGGGGGAGAGTTTCTCATTGGGAAGATCGTCCACAGCGATCACGGCTCCGTTGCGGTGGGGTGTGCGCCCCAATAAATAGTCGCAGGAGATGTTGTAATAATCAGCAGCGCGGACCACGAAATCCAGCCCGCATTCCCGAATTCCCTTTTCGTAGTGGGAAAGGAGGGCCTGGGATACGCCCAGGTCAGCGGCAACCTGCTTTTGGCTGTATCCCTTTTCCTTTCGCAGCAGCGTCAGGATCCTGGGGAAATCACTGTTCAATGCAAAGCCGCCTCTTCTGGTCTCGTTTTCGCTCATAGTGTTCACTCCTGTCAATAGGTCATTTCTGTCTTTTCGCCAGCACATAGGGTGTTTGGCTTGTAAAAATTTCTTACATGTTGATTATACACCACGTAGAATTGAATGTAAAGGGAAATTTTTTATTTTTTCATCTTTTTCACATTCGCGCAGTTAACAATTCAGTCTCAGAGACGCAAAGCCGGCGGTTTTCCCCTCAAATGTGGAGGCAGCCCGGCGGCAAGAGCTTCTCTCAGCTTCAGGAGGTCAAACGATGAAGTCCTATGTAGTCCATCTGATCCGCAATATGCCCTGCGAGGGGAACCTGGAGGGGCGGTACATCGGCAGGACAGAATCCCCGCTGCCCATGGAGTCCGTGGCCAAGCTGGCAGCCATGAAACGGGAGCTGGAGTATCCGGAGGCCGCAGCCTTTTACGCCGCCCCCTCCTCCAGGTGTGTGGACACCTTGAAGATCCTGTACCCGGAGGCCGATCCCGAGGTGATCCTGGAAATGGCGGAGTGTGATTTCGGCGATTGGGAAAACAGAACCGCCGCAGAGCTCCAGGATGAGCCGGGCTTTGCCCAGTGGATGGCAAGCGGCGGGAATACGGCTCCCCCCAACGGAGAAAGCGGCCCGGTGTTCGTCCAGCGGACCTGCGCGGGCTTTGAGATGATGGTGCAGAACATGATGGCCCAGGGGCGGACCTCCGCGGTGCTGACGGCGTCCTCCGGGGTGATCACCACCCTTCTGGCGGCCTATGGGCTCCCCAAGGCCCAGCCCTACGAGTGGATGTGCCCGCCCGGCCGGGGGTATTCCGTGCGGATCACCCCCAGCCTGTGGATGCGGAACATGGTGATGGAGGTGATCGGGACCATTCCCGCCGGGGAGGACCGGGAAGCTCCGGATCACATCGTGGTGGATCTGGCGCGGGAAGCGGCGGACCGGGCCTACGGCAAAAACGAGGGGAACGAATGAACAAAGTAAAAAGGGAGCCGCTTAAGCGGCTCCCTTTTTGTCTAAATTAACGCGAACATCACCACCAGCAGGGGCTGGTGGAGCAGATAAAGCAGCAGGCTGTGGCGGCCGATCCAGGCGAAGAAGCACTGTACCGGCAGGAGCAGGGGCAGGGGCTCCCTCAGAAAATTCACGGCCTTGTCCCACCGGGAAAGGAGCTTCCACAGGAAGTAGCCTGTAAGATACAGAAAAAACCAGGGGATCAGGGGAAAGTAGTCCGAGGACACAAAGGCGGGAGAGTGGAGGCCCAGCACGGCGGCGACGTCGGTGCCGTACAGGAAGGGGGGAAGCTCCAGGAGTCTACCCTCAAAGCCCAGGCCGCCCTGGGGCACGCCCCGCAGCAGGAGAAACAGGAACGCAGACAGGGCAAGCCCTCCTTCAGCAGGCAGCCGGATCCGGCGGAACAGCTTGTCCAGGGGGATCAGCAGCAGGGAGGAAAGCCCCAGCAGGGTCAGTACGCCATATTGGATCAGCTCCGCGGGCATGGCGGCGAAGGTGACCAGGGTGACCAGCGCGCCGCAGCCCACCAGGATCAGCCCATGCCGCAGAGGACGGCGGGACAGGTTCCAGCAGGCGCCGGAAAGCAGAATAAAGCTCCAGCAGATGCTCTGCTGCCAGAGATAGCCCGGCGTTTCCAGAAACCAGGGGGCGGACACGCCCTTGAGGTATACCAGATCGTACATGGCGTGGTAACAGATCATGCTGACCACGCAAAGGCCCCGGAACAGATCTGGCAGAAAGAGCCGGGAGGATTTGGCCGCGGCTTCCATCAGTAGCCCAGCACGCCCCGGAGGGACTCGTCATCCTCGATCCAGCTGGTCACATCGATGACCCGGTAATGCTCCCGGTCATCCCGGACCACCACCTTTTCGATTCCGGCGTTGATCACCATCCGCTTGCACATAGAGCAGCAGACGGCGTTTTCTATGTAGTTTCCCGTGTCCACTTCCCTGCCCACCAGGTACAGGACGGAGCCGATCATATCCCTGCGGGAGGCGGAGATAATGGCATTGGCCTCGGCGTGGACGCTTCTGCACAGCTCGTACCGCTCGCCCCGCTTCACGCCCATTTTCTGCCGGAGGCAGTAGCCCAGGTCAGAGCAGTTTTCCCGGCCCCGGGGCGCGCCCACATAGCCGGTGGAAATGACCTCGTCATCCTTGACGATCACCGCGCCGTAGTGCCGCCGGAGACAGGTGCACCGCTGAGAGACCGTCTCCGCAAGATCCAGATAGTAGTTTACTTTGTCGCGCCGTTCCAGTTTTTCCATTCTCCTCACCTTTTTCTTTCCTGCGTATTTTCTTCATTATACTCCCTTTGCCGCCTGCTGGCAACTTTACTTTTTTCGCCGGTAATGATAAAATACTTTATTAGATCATCAGAGAGGGGGCGGCGAAATGTACGGTAGCATTTGGGGCGATTTTCTGGCGCTGGGGCTGTTTCTGCTGTTCCAGCTCTGCGGCCTGCGGGTGGCGGAGACGTTTCTGGATCGGGAAGACCATGGCCTGCGGCTGCTTTTGGGCAGCGTGTGCGGCAGCATGATGCTCCAGTGGTTTCCGGTGCCCTTTGCGTTTCTTCTGGGATTCACCACCGCGGCCCATTTCTGGGGAGCCGGTCTTGCCGTGGCCTGCGCCGCCTTTTGCCTTTGGGCGGGAAAAAGGAAACGCTCTTTGGCCGTTCCGGCAGAGTCTGCCCTTCCTTCGGCCCAGCCCGCCCTGTTTCTTCTGGTCCCGGCTTTGATGACCGTCTTTTTCGGTTTTCTGGTGCTTCACTCCTTCCGGCTGGCGGAGGGAAAGATTTTCTCCAGCCAGGCCACCTTTGGGGACATGAGTATGCATATGAGCTTTATCACCAGCCTGGCCCGGCAGGGGGACTTTCCGCCGGACTACTCGCTGATGCCGGGGACGCGGCTCTCGTACCCCTTTCTTTCGGACAGCATCTCCTCCTCGCTGTATCTCTGCGGCAGCTCCCTGCGGATGGCTTACGCGGTTCCCATGTTTTTTGCCGGGGCACAGGTGTTTTTTGGCTTTTATCTTTTTGCGGAGCGGCTGCTGAAAAGCCGGGGAAAGGCGGCTCTTGCCTGGCTATTTTTCTTCCTGAACGGGGGCTTCGGCTTTGTGTATCTTCTGACCGGGGATATTTCCTGGCACGACCTGTTCCAGGGCTTTTATCAGACGCCAACCAATCTGGCGGAGCGGAATCTCCGCTGGGTGAACGTAGTGGTGGATATGATGCTCCCCCAGCGGGCCACCCTGTTTGGATGGGCGGTGCTGTTTCCCACCCTGTACCTGCTGTACCGGGCAGTATTTGAAGGGG
>CAZRLJ010000097.1:0-5033 GCA_964600905.1 uncultured Acutalibacter sp.
AAGCGGGCAGAGTATAGCTCTGTCCGCTTTTGCTATGGCCTGTTGGAAATTACTGCTTGTCAAAGGAGGGGTTGAAGGCGTAGAAGTTCTTGGAATCCAGCTTATCGGTAAGGATGCGCAGACCCTCGCCGAAGCGCTGGAAGTGTACGATCTCCCGGGCCCGCAGGAACTTGATGGGGTCCCGTACATCGGGATCGTCTGCAAACCGCAGGATATTGTCGTAGGTCATCCTGGCCTTCTGCTCGGCGCTGAGGTCCTCATGGAGGTCGGCGATAGTGTCGCCGGTGACGGCAAAGGTCGCAGCGCTGAAGGGAGCGCCGGAGGCGGCCACGGGGTATACGCCGGTGGTGTGATCCACAAAATAGTCGTCAAAGCCGGCCTCCTGGATCTGCTCGGGCGTCAGGTCCCTGGTCAGCTGGTAGACGATGGTGCCCACCATTTCCAGATGGCTCAACTCCTCGGTGCCGATGTCCGTAAGGATGGCACGCAGCTCCGGGTAGGGCATGGCATACCGCTGGCTCAGATAGCGCAGGGACGCGCCGATTTCACCATGGGGCCCTCCATACTGGCTGATGATGATCTTCGCAAGCTTCGGGTTGGAATTCTTGATCCTGATGGGATATTGCAGTTTCTTTTCGTAAACAAACATTTAGTTTGCCTCCTTTTCCCAGGGCCAGGGATCGCTGATCCAGGCCCAGCGGCTGGTGTTTTGGGAGGTTTCGCCCAGGGGCCCGAATTTTTCCTCGTATTCCTTGGTCAAGGCCGCCATCCGGGCGCGGTTTTCTTCCAGCTTCCGGGCGGCCTCACAGTTGCCGGGATGGGTGTCCAGGAAAAGGTGGAGCTCCCAGGAGGCAAAGCCCAAAGCCTGCAGCCGTCTGCGCAGGGCGTCTTTCTCATTCATCTGGAGGCCCTCCTTCCCAGGAAGGGCTTGTGGAGCACCGGGAACAGGGTCCCGGCCTCCAGGGCCTGTTCGGGGGTGAACAGGCTGCCCTGCCACTGCTGATAAGGCACGTATGCCATAGCGGGAACAGGGTCCGGCGGCAGGGCTGCGGTGTCGGGAGTGCAGGCCTGACCGTTATATTCTTCCGCCATATGATTTCACCTTTCATCGTGTGGATTTTTCGGGGCAGACCGGTGGGTCTTGTCCCTGTATCAGAATATGCGGCAAGGGGAAAAGGGTGAAATTCTATTGCAATCATGTTCCGGGCATGATAGAATAAAGCCACTGTTACAGGGAGGTATTTGCGTTATGGCAAACGAGGAAACAAAAGCGAAAAAATCGGGCGGAAAGACCTGGAAGGGACATGCGCTGTCGGCTTTGCTCACGGTCGCGGCCTTTCTTCTCTACGATTATATCGTCCTGCCCGCTTACAATATCCAATCTGTCGAGACCTGGTTTACGGTGTGCGCCGTGCTGGTGGTTTTCGGCCTTCTGGAGCTGATTTTCAACTCCGGGCTGCGGATGGTGGCCACCGATGATCCCAAGCGGATGGTGGTGGGCTCTCACGCCGGGGGCTTCACCTTCAAGTTCGTCAACAGCAGGAAAAACCCGGGCAAGATCTGCATCGGAGCGGCTGTGGCCATTGCGGTGATCGGGGTCGTCTGCTCCTTTTTCTCTTCGGAAATTTTTCATGCCAAAAGCTATGCGGCCATTGCCGGGCCCATTGAGACCCGGGATTTCATCGCGGATACTCCCGCCTCGGAGACCATTTCCGACATCGCCCTGATGGATACAGACAGCGCCCGGATCATCGGTGCCCGGGCCCTGGGCTCTCTCAGCGAGCTGGTGAGCCAGTTTGAGATCGACGACCAGTACACCCAGATCAATCTCAACGGCAAGCCCATGAAGGTGACGCCCCTGGAATACGCCGACTTTTTCCGCTGGTGGAGCAACCGGGCGGATGGCATTCCCGGCTATATCGCCGTTGACCCCGTGGCCAACACCAGCGAATATGTGAAGCTGGAAACGCCCATCCGGTATGCGGCCTCCGCCTGGTTCGGCAAAAACATCTACCGCCATCTGCGGTTTTCCTACCGCACCGCCATGTTCGGGGAAACCTATTTTGAAATTGGCGACGACGGCACGCCTTACTATGTGACCTCCGTGCAGAAGAAAGACGTCTTTCTGTTCGGCGGCCTGGACGTCAAGGGCGTGGTGATCACCAATGCCTGCACTGGCGAAAATCAGTATTACGACGTGGCGGACGTTCCCGAATGGGTGGACATCGTCTACAACGGCAATATGCTGGCCCAGCGGTACGACTGGTACGGCAAGCTTTCCGGCGGTTATTTCAACAGCATTTTCGCCAAGAAGGACTGCAAGCGGGTGACCGATGATTTCGGCTATAAGATGTTCGACGACGACGTCTGGGTCTTTACCGGCGTCACTTCGGTGGCTTCGGATGAGTCCAACATCGGCTTTGTGCTGATGAATTCCCGGACGGCGGAGATCCGCTACTATGCCATCCCCGGTGCGGAGGAGTATTCCGTCATGCGCTCGGCGGAGGGTGAGGTTCAGCATTTGGGCTATATCGCTTCTTTCCCGTCAGTGATCAACGTGGATGGCCAGCCCACCTATATCATGGTCTTAAAGGACAAGGGCAGCCTGGTGAAGCAGTACGCCCTGATCCATGTGGAGCGGTACAATATTGTGGTCACCGGGGAGACCCAGCGGGAGGTCATGGCAAAATACAAGGCCGCCCTGCAGGAGAACGGAATGCTGGAAGGGGCCGGGTTGCCGGTGATCGACCAAGACAGTACCAGAGTGCTGGTGAAGGACGTAAAATACCTGGTGATGGACGGCACGTCCTACGCCTACCTCATTTCGGAAAGCGGCGACGCCTACAGGGTCGACTGTTCGGAATTTGAAACGGTGGTGCTGGTGGAGCCGGGCGACCGGGTGACGTTCTCCGCCGTAGAGGAGGAGAACGGCATTTACACCGTTCTGGCTTTAGATTTGGGAACCTCTGAATAATTCCATGAAGAATGGTCTTTGCGCGATAAGGAAGAAAGGTGGGAGACGGAAGCTGTGGAATTTGTCATTGTGACCGGCTTGTCCGGGGCCGGTAAGACCCGGGCCATGCATGCCATGGAGGACATCGGCTTTTTCTGCGTGGACAATCTGCCCCCGGCGCTGATCCCGGTGTTTTACGACCTGTGCCTGAAATCTGAGGGCCTGATGGGAGGCCGGGTGGCCGTGGTGACCGACACCCGGGGCGGCGAGCTGTTCAAGTCCTTCTTTACCGCCACGGAGTCTCTGAAAATGGATCAAAAGCCTTACAAAATTTTGTTCCTGGATTCCTCTGACGCGGTGTTGGTCCGGCGGTTCAAGGAGACCCGCCGGAAGCATCCCCTGTCCGACGACTTGAACGGTTCCCTGGAGCAGGCGGTGAAGCTGGAGCGGGAGATGCTGGGAGCCGTGAAGGACAGCGCCGACTATGTGATCGACACCACAGGGGTGTCTCCGGCCCAGCTGAAAACCCGGATCACCGAGCTGTTTCTGGCAAGCCCCAATGATTCCCTGACGGTGCACTGCATCAGCTTCGGCTTCAAGTTCGGGATCCCCATGGAATCGGACCTGGTCTTCGATGTGCGCTGTCTGCCCAATCCCTTCTACGACGAGGACCTGCGGCCTTTGACGGGCCTGGACGCCCCCGTGCGGGATTACGTCATGGAGAAGGAGGAGACCAAGGGCTTTGTGGCCCGGTACACGGACATGGTGGATTATCTGCTGCCCCTCTATGCGCGAGAGGGCAAGAGCCAGCTGGTGATCGCTGTGGGCTGCACCGGCGGCCATCACCGCTCGGTGGCCCTGGCCCAGTATATGTGTGATTATCTCACCGGTAAGGGCGTGAAGACCAGCGTGACCCACCGGGACATTCAGAAATACTGAGCCCGGACGGGGAACAAGGGCAGAGCGTTCGCGACGCCATGCCTGGGGGTTCCCGTTTCCTGACTCACTGATGATGGGGCGATGGAAGCATGTCGTTTACATCTGACATCAAAACAGAATTATGTAAACTTGAAAACAGGCGGGACTGCTGCTTACGGGCCGAATGCTACGGCGCGTGGCTCTTCTCCCGCTGTTTTTCGTTGAAGGAGGCGGCATTCCTCACCGAAAACGGCGGGGTGGCCCGGCGGATGCTGGAGCTGGCTGCCGCCGGAGCAGGGGCGGGGGGAGAAATGGATTATGCCCTCAGCCGCCGGAACCGCCCGGCCTACAAGGTGTTTTTCCCGGAGGAGAACGCCAGGGCCCAGCTGCTGGCGGCTTTCGGACACACTGGTCTGGAGCCCAGCCTGCACATCAACAGGGCGGCTCTGGAAAACGACTGCTGTACCGCCGCCTTTCTGCGGGGAGCGTTTCTTTCCTGCGGCGTGGCCACGGACCCCCGCAAGGCCTATCACCTGGAATTTGCCGTGCCCTATAAGAACCTGGCAAACGGCCTGTACACCCTGCTTTCCGAGGTGTCGGCCTTTCCTGTGACGCCCTCCCTGTCCACCCGGAAGGGCGGCTACGTGGTGTATCTGAAGGAGGGCGGGCAGATCGAGGACCTGCTCACCTACCTGGGCGCGCCCTTGACGGCTATGGAGCTGATGCAGGTGCGCATGTACAAGGAAGCGAAAAATGACATCAACCGCAAGGCGAATTTCGAGACGGCCAACATGGATAAGACCATCTCCGCCTCTGCCCGGCAGATCGCCGCCATCGCGGCCATCAGCGACGGCCCCGGGCTGGATTCCCTTCCGGAGGGGCTTCGGGAGCTGGCAGTGTTTCGCCTGGAGAATCCGGACATGACCCTCCGGGAGCTGAGCCAGCGCCTGGGCATCAGCCGCAGCGGCGTGAACCACCGTCTCCAGCGGCTGCTGGAGATAGGGGAGGAGATGTTAGATGTTAGATCATAGAGAATAGTGAATAATGAAGAGTGAAAAGTGAAGAGATACTGGATGCAGAAAAGCCTCCCGTGAATGGGAGGCTGCACTTGACCTTTGCCTCCCTCTGACGAGGGAGGTGGCACGGCGTAAGCCGTGACGGA
>CAZRLJ010000098.1:0-4841 GCA_964600905.1 uncultured Acutalibacter sp.
ACGACATTGCCGACGGCAAGATCCGCTACGACGGCATCAATATCAATAAGATCAAGAAGCCCGATCTGCGGCGCTCCCTGGGCATCGTTCTGCAGGATACCAACCTGTTTACCGGAACCGTGCGGGACAACATCCGCTACGGCAAGCTGGACGCCACCGACGAGGAAGTTGTGGCGGCCGCCAAGCTGGCCAATGCCGACGATTTCATCCGGCGTCTGCCCGATGGCTACGACACGGAGCTCTCCGGAGACGGCGGCAGCCTGTCCCAGGGACAGCGGCAGCTTTTGGCCATTGCCAGAGCGGCCGTGGCCGATCCTCCGGTGATGATCCTGGACGAGGCCACCTCCTCCATCGACACCCGCACCGAGCTGCTGGTCCAGCGGGGCATGGACAGCCTCATGCACGGGCGGACCGTGTTCGTCATTGCCCACCGCCTGTCCACCGTCCAAAACTCCGACGAGATCATGGTGCTGGAGCTGGGACACATCATCGAACAGGGCAGCCATCAGGAGCTCATTGCCCAGCACGGCAAGTATTATCAGCTTTATACCGGCGCCTTTGAGCTGGAATAACCGGCTGAAATCAACCGGATCAAACAGAAAAGGAGCGGTTCAGAGGACCGCTCCTTTTTGTATTCCTATGAATCTTGTATCTTACTGGCGGGCGTTCATTTTGTAAAGCACGTTCAGGCCCTCCAGAAGGAGGTCGGGATCATGCAAAATGGGGCGGCGGCAGTGGGGAACCACCACGCCGGTCAAGCCTCCGGTGGCCACGGCGGTGACGGGCTCGCCCAGCTCCTCCTCTACCCGGTCGATCAGGCCGTCCAGCATGGCGGCTGCGCCGTAGATCGCCCCGGCCTGCATACAGTCCACCGTATTGGCGCCGATGACCCGTTTGGGCTCCCCCAGATGGATGTAGGGAAGCTGGGCCGCCTTGGCGCTGAGAGCGTCCACAGACACCCGCAGGCCCGGCAGGATCATCCCGCCCAAGTAGCGGCTCTGGCTGTCAATGACGGAAAGGGTGGTGGCGGTCCCCATATCGAAAATGGCCAGGGGCGGCTTGTATTTGGACAGGGCCGCCACGGCGTCCACCACCAGATCGGCTCCCAGCTGGGCGGGATTCTCCGTGCAGATGTTCAGCCCCGTGCGGATGCCTGAACCCACGGACAGAAACTGCCTGCCCGTGATCTGCTTCGCCGCGTCCAGCAGCACCGTGCGCAGCTCCGGCACCACCGTGGACAGAATGCCCCCCTCCAGAGCCTGGGGATCCACTCCCCGGCGGCGGAGAAGGCTCTCCAGCAGCAGGGCGTACTCGTCAGCGGTCTTGCTCCTGTCTGAGGTCACACGGAGGGTAAACAGGATGCGGTCGCCCTCCAGACAGCCCAGAACTGTATTGGTGTTTCCTGTATCAATGGCCAGAATCATGCCTTTTGCTCCTTTTCATTCCGCTTTTGGGCCAGGAGGGGAACTGCCTTCCTCAGGGCCAGACAGACCACCGGAGTCAATACCGCAGCGGCGATGGCCTCCGGCACGCCGTTTGCAAATACAATGCTCAAAATGGCGCCGCTCACCGCCTCATGGGAAATGCCCTGGGCGGCGGCAAAGGCGTCTTGCAGCACAAGGCCCATGGTGCCCATGACCAGGCCGGTGTTCACCACCGTACCGGCCACCCCCGCCAGCACATAGCTGAGGCTTTGCCCCGGCAGCCTTTCTCCCAGCAGCCTCTGGATGCCCGCTGCCACGTAGTAGGGGACGATCCCCACCAGGATCCTGGGGACCAGGCAGATCACCAGGGCCCAGAGGGAACCGTGGGTCTCCCCGGGCAGGGGGATCAGCGGGGAAAAGGCAAAGCTCAAAAGGCTGGGCGCCATAGTGTTTTTCCACAGGCTGGAAAGGCCGAAAAGCGCCCCGAAATATGCGCCTTTTTTCGGTCCCAGCAGCACGGAGCCGATGATCACCGGCACGTGGAGAATGGTGGCCTTGATAATGGGCAGGTCAATGAGACCCAGGGGCGTGAACGCCATGATCAGAATGATGGCGGTGAACAACGCCATCAGCACCATGCTCTGCAGGCGCTCCCGTTTCTTGCTGTTCATTTGTACATGACCTCCTGCTGTCGCTCTCCGATGGCCGGAGATGCGGCGCGTATTTGGATTTGTCCCCTTCCCCGCAAACGTGCTCCTGCCCGAGGGACGGTACAGGTCACAGCGACGAAAACGACGTATACAGTATACTCCTTTTTTCACAGAATACAATAGGAATTTCGGGAAGGTTTTACCGTTCCGGGAGCTTGTCCCGGTTTACTTTCCCGGAAAAGTTTGCTATACTTAGAGCAACACCGCGCAAAGACGTGCACCCGTCTTGCTTGCATATTTCCCGCCATATTTTGCAAAAATCCTCGGCTATACACAAAGTATGGCCTGCGGTTTTTGCCTCATCTGGCGAAAAAGCTGACTGCGCAATCCCAGCACATGCTTTGTGCGGTGTTGCCTTAGTGCCAGAAAACAGGAAAAGAGGGCGTGTTATGGAGAAAAAGACAGTTGTTTTGGGCATTACGGGCGGGATCGCCTGCTATAAATCGGCGGCGCTGGCCTCCAAGCTGGTGCAGCGGGGCTACAACGTGGAGGTGGTCATGACGGAAAACGCCACCCAGTTCATTACCCCTCACACCTTTGAGGCGCTGATCCATAACCGGGTCATGGTGGACACCTTCGACCGGAATTTCCCCCACCAGGTAGAGCACGTGGCCCTGGCGGACAAGGCGGACCTGCTCATTGTGGCCCCCGCCACGGCAAACGTCATCGCCAAGGCGGCACACGGCATTGCCGACGATATGCTCACCACCACCATTCTGGCCTGCGACTGCCCGAAGCTCATCGCCCCGGCCATGAACACCAGAATGTATGAAAATCCCGTGACCCGGGACAATCTGGAGATCCTGCGGAAATACGGCTGGCAGGTCATTGAACCCGCTACCGGACATTTGGCCTGCGGCACCAGCGGCAAGGGGAAAATGCCGGAGCCGGAGGACCTGCTGGAGGCCATCGACCATGCGGTGCGCTGGGAAAAGGGTCTGCTCGGCCGAAAGGTGCTGGTCACCGCCGGGCCCACCCGGGAAGCCCTGGACCCGGTGCGGTATCTCACCAATCACTCCACCGGCAAAATGGGCTACGCCATCGCCCGTGCCGCCGCCGACCGTGGGGCCGAGGTGGTGCTGGTCACCGGCCCCACTGCCCTGAAGCCGCCCGCCTTTGTGGAGACCATAGAGGTCGTCACCGCCAAGGAGATGTTTGAGGCGGTAAAGTCCCGGGCAGGGGAACAGGACCTCATCATCAAGGCTGCCGCTGTGGCGGACTACCGGCCTGAGTCATATTCCGAAAACAAGATCAAGAAGGGCGGCGGTCTTTCCCTGGCCCTGGAGCGCACGGACGATATTTTGCAATGGCTGGGAGAGCACCGCCGACCGGGCCAGTTTCTCTGCGGATTTTCCATGGAGACGGAAAACCTGCTGGAAAACAGCCGGAAAAAGCTGGAGCGAAAGGGGCTGGACATGATCGCCGCCAACTCCCTGACCCAGGAGGGCGCAGGCTTCGGCGGAGAAACCAACGCGCTGACCCTCATCACCGCGGAGAGCCAGGAAACCCTCCCCCTGCTTTCCAAGGAGGAGACCGCCCACCGGCTGCTGGACGCGATCCTGAAAAATGAAAAGTAAAAGGAAAGGGCGCTGTGAAAAATCACAGCGCCCCGCTTACCGTCCCGCGCATTGCCCCAGAAACTCCAGAATCTCCTCAAATCCCAGGTCCAGCAGCTGCTGCCTGCTGCGGGTTTCTGCCGCGGTCCGAACCAGCTCAGCCCCTAGGTAATAGCCCACGTCAGAGCGGCCCTCAAAGCTGCACCAGTCTCCAAAAAAGTCCTGCACGCTTTCTCCCGCCCGGACCCTGCGGAGATATTCCTGAAAAAGCCGTCTGCGGTTTTCCCGGCACCAGCTGTGCCAGCCGTCCCTGTCCTGATGATAAAATTCCATATCCCCGCACAGAAGCTGCTCACAGTACATGGCCACGCCCTCTGTGTACAACTGCCATAAAGCCTTTTGCGCGGTCGTGGCCTCCCACCAGGGCTCCTTGCGCTCCTGAAAGTGCCAGAGATGGCCCAGCTCATGATAGACCAGTCCGGTCATGGCCTGGAGGCTGACCCAATTCAGTTCCACGATCTTCTCCATGCCCAGCAGCACCGTGGGCCGGCCGTTCACCTCTGCCGCCCACCCGGCGCCGTTGCAAAGGCCCAGATACAGCACCACATCTGCCCGCAGCCCTGTGCCCAGCAGCCGGGCGATCTGTTCCTCCAAACCGTCGGTAACCGCCAAAAAGGAGACGTGCAGCTCCCGTAGCTTTTCCGGCTGCCGTCCGGCCTGGTTCAGCACCGGCAGGATCTCCCGGTCAAAATCATATCCGGCCGCATCCTGCTCTACCATTTCCCGGACGTGGGGGAGGCAGTTTTCCATGTAGTGATCCCAGCGGGACTTGGAGAATACGCCATTTGCAAAGCAGGCTCCCGCCTGGAAAAAGGTATCTGTGATCTTCATGCTTTCCCATATCTCCTTTTCACAAAAGACCCATGCCTTCCGGCATGGGTCCACGTGTTTCTAAGCCTCACTTCAAGGCGTCCTCCAGAGCCTTCACCACGATCCGCAGCGCCTTGATACGGGCGTATTTTTTATCTACGGATTCCAGGATATGCCAGGGCGCGTAGGTGGTGCTGGTTTTCTGGATCATCTCGTCAACGGCCACCTCGTACTGATCCCACTTTTCCCGGTTGCGCCAGTCCTCGTCGGTGAGCTTCCAC
>CAZRLJ010000099.1:0-4743 GCA_964600905.1 uncultured Acutalibacter sp.
AACGGACGGAAACCAGCAGGGGGTTCTCCTTATCGCCGAACTTCTTGCCGGTGATCCCCTCCATCTTGTCCACATACTCCATGATCTCCGCCTGAATTTCAGGGTTGATCTGGCGGCCGTCCTCATAATACTGAGTGCAGGCCTCGGTGCTGATGGTGAAGCCCTGGGGCACGGGAAGACCGATCTTGGTCATTTCCGCCAGATTGGCGCCCTTGCCGCCCAGCAGCTCACGCATGTTGGCGTCGCCTTCGCTGAACAGGTAAACATACTTGTGGCTCATTGGTCTCTACCTCCAAATAGATTGTTCAACCGGAGAACTCCTCACACCTTCCGGGCTCCGGGTGACAGCAGACTAAACCGTGCGCATGGCCCAAAAAGGCTCGTCCGACGGTTCTCTGCTGTGATTATACCAAACTTTTCCGGAAAATACCATACCTAAATTGAAAGTTTTGTAAGTTTTTTTCCGTCTTTTTTCCTCCGCCCCATTTTGACCCCAAATCTCCCTGGAATTTTGCTCCGAAACGAAGGGGAAGCGTCTGCGGAAAAGCCGCGAAAAAAACTTTTTGAAAGTGTTGTAAGATTTTCTCCCATTTCCGGTCTTATAAGGTAGGAGTACTTCTTTTCTGCTCTGCGGGTGGGGCTGCACGAAGGAGGAGACGCCTTCCTCTTAGGCTGTAAGCCTGCTATTCTGATTGTGACAAATATCAATAATAATGAGGAGTGTTTGATGATGAAATTGTTTAGATACATGAGCTTGCTTCTTGCCATTTCCTTGCTATTGACCCTTCCTGGTTCGGCTTTCGCATTGGAAACTGATCGTGACGAAGTTGAAAAACAGCGCATTCTTGCAAAAGCCGACTACCTTCTCTCGATTGAAAAAAATGGCGAATTGCCCAAAGACCTTTCTCTGGAACAAACCTACAACGAATTAATGGAGGTAGACCCAGGACTCGCTGAAAAAGTATTTTCTCACCTTGAATCGTTGGCGTATCCTGCTGTAGCGCCTGGAAGTTATGATGAGAAGCTTTTCCTTGACTCATTAGCATCCGACCAAGAAGACGGGGAGGTTCTGGTCTGGTCGCTCCCACGGAAAGACACCTTTTTTGGCTTTGGAGAATTCCTTTCCGGAAATCACCCCTATCTGACGCCTTCTCACGGGGACGACCAGTCGGAACCCCATGTGATTTTAGGGGAAAAGCGTTATACGGAAGAAGATATTGTTTACACCGATGAAGACTGGACCATTTTCAGCGATGGAGCCAGAATTGACGTGCACTCCGGAAAAGCATACTCGATGCAAGTCCCCGTAACGGTAGACGAAAGCCGGGTGGTGGAATACAGTGACGAGGTGATGAAGCTTTCCAATGGAATCATTATTGAAAGGCCCTTTGAAGCGTACACCATTGTCTACGCCCACAATTTTCAGGAAATTCTTGATCGGGAGGAATTCAGCTATCTGCTGGATTACCCCGAAGACCTTCTGGAAATATATCGAGAAAATGGACACCCTTATACGCCGGAGACCTCCCATACGCCGGAGACCTGAGAAAATCATATAGAGGACATAAGGGGCCGCAGACCATGCGGCCCTTTTGGCTTTTCAAAATCAGGGCTTGAAAAACTCGCGGAAAGCTGGCATAATACTTCCTAAAGAAATGCTTTCAGGCGGGGGGCTGCAGCCTTCCCGCCCTTGTGTGCGTTTTATACATTTTGGAGGAATCAGCCATGCTTCCCTTTTTCAAAAAGAAAAGCTCCCTGATGGGCGGAGCGGTGGAATTTATGATCGTAGGGCTGGGAAATCCCGGCAAAGAGTATGAAAGCACCCGGCACAATGCCGGATTCATGGCCCTGGACGCCATTGCGGAAAAGAACCACGCAGAGGTAAAGCGGGTCAAATTCAAGGGGCTTGCGGGCGAATGCCGGATCGCAGGGAAAAAGGTGCTGCTCCTGAAGCCCTCCACCTTTATGAATCTCAGCGGCCAGTCGGTGGTGGAGGCCATGAGCTTTTATAAGCTCCAGCCCCAGCAGGTGCTGGTGCTCTTTGACGACGTCAACCTGGAGCCCGGAAAGCTGCGGATCCGGCGCAAGGGCAGCGACGGCGGCCACAACGGCCTGAAAAACATCATCTACCTTTCCGGGTCGGATCAGTTTCCCCGCATCAAGATCGGCGTGGGGAAAAAGCCCCGTCCGGAGTACGATCTGAAGGACTGGGTCCTTTCCCGGTTCAGCCAGCGGGAAATGCAGGAGCTCTCCCCCGCCCTGGACAACGCTGCCGCGGCGGCAGAGCTGATTCTAAAGGGCGAGATCGACAGGGCCATGAATTTATACAACTGAAAATCAAGCTCTCGAACAAGCTGCTGCGCCCTTGACCTTGGATTCCTCTGATGTGAGGGCGGGATAGAGCCCTTAATAAGCCCGCATATACCGCCAAAAATATAGGCCATTGCTTTCTCTCCCTCCGTCAAAAATCAAAGATTTTTGCCACCTCCCTCATCAGAGGGAGGCAAGGTGTGGACAGACACATGTAGAGGTAATTATGAAATTTCTTTTCAATACGCTGAAAAAGTGGCCGGAATATGCTGAAATTTCCCGGGCCGTGCAGAAGGGCATGACGCCCGGCGCGGTGACGGGGGTTTCCGGCGTACACAAATGCTGCGTCATTGCCGCTCTCTGCCAGGAGACCGGCAGACGGGCGCTGGTGCTGGCGGCGGACGAGGCCGAGGCCCAGCGCTTCTGCGAGGACCTGAACGCCATGGGCCGGCGTCCGGTGCTGTATCCCCTCCGGGATTTCAGCTTCCGGGACGTCGCCGGAAACTCCCACGAGTACGAGCGTCAGCGGCTGGAGGCCCTTTCCCGGCTGCTGGACGGCTCCTGCGACTGCGTGGTGGCCTGCATGGACGCGGCCCTGCAATACACCATGGGGCCGGAGCAGCTGGCGGAGCGCCTGTTCCGGCTGGAGCCCGGCATTGAGCTGAAGATCGACGACCTGCTGGCCTCCCTGGTGAAGTGCGGATACGTGCAGGAGGACCAGATCGAGGGCCCCGGACAGTACAGCCGCCGGGGGGGCATTGTGGATTTCTTCTCTCCCGGCAGTTCCTACCCGGTGCGGGTGGAGTTCTGGGGAGACGAGATCGACTCCGTTTCCTGGTTCGATCCCGCCACCCAGCGGCGCATGGACCCGGTGGATTCCGTGACCCTGGCTCCCTGCGTGGAGGTCATTCCCGCAGACAGGGCGGCCCTGGCAAGAAAAATCGAGAAGCTGGCCCCCACCCTGCGGGGAAAGGCGGCCGCCAAGGCGAAGGAAATTCTTGCCGGCGAGGCGGAAAAGCTGAAAAGCGGCCTGCATCTGGGCTCTCTGGACAAATTCATCACCCTGGTATACCCTGAGACCGCCACCCTGTTCGATTATTTTTCCAAAGAGGACAGCCTGCTGTTCTTCTCTGAGGGAAACAAGCTCAAGGAACGGGTCCGCACCACGCTGGCCCAATGGAGCGAAGACCTGAAAAGCTACCTGGCGGAGGGGGTTCTCTGCAAGGGGCTGGACAATTACAGCGAGACCTGGGAGTACGCCCTGGGCCGGGCGGAGACCGTTCCCACCCTGTTTCTGGACGTATTTGCCCGGGGCAGCTATGAAATCCCCACAAAGAGCCTTTACAACCTGACGGTGCGGCAGCTTTCCGTGTGGGGCGGCGGCGTGCAGCTGCTGGCGGAGGACCTTTCCGCCCTGCTCTCCCAGGGACGGGCCTGCGTGGTGTTGGCCGGAACGGAAAAGGCCGGGAAAGCCCTGGCCGAGGACCTGCGCCAGGGCGGCCTGCCCGCCTCCTATCTGGAGGACCCGGCCACGGCGGCCCGGGGAACGGTGACGGTCACCTCCGGGACCCTGTCCGCCGGCTTTGACCTGCCCGGCGCCGCTTTCGCCCTCATCACCCACGGCAGGCTCATGGCAGCCAGGGCAAAGAAGCACAAGCGGGACAAAAACAGCAAGGAGAACTCCTCCCTGTCGGAACTCTCCCCGGGGGATTACGTGGTCCACGCTGCCCACGGCATCGGTGTGTTCGACGGCGTCCACAAGCTGGAGATGAACGGCATCACCAAGGACTACATCAAGGTCCGGTACGCCAAAAGCGACATTCTCTATGTGCCGGTGACCCAGCTGGACATGGTTTCCAAATATATTGGCCCCAGAGAGGATACCAGCGTGAAGCTGAGCCGTCTGGGGGGCACGGACTGGCAGCGGCAGAAGGCCAGGGTCCGCACGGCTGTGAAGGACATTGCCAAGGACCTGATCCGGCTTTACGCCCAGCGGATGCAGCAGAAGGGGTTCCCCTTCCCTGCCGATACGGAATGGCAGCACGATTTTGAATCTCACTTTGAATACGAGGAGACGGAGGACCAGCTCCGGTGCATCGGCGAGATCAAGGACGACATGGAGCGGGACGTGCCCATGGACCGGCTGCTCTGCGGCGACGTGGGCTTCGGCAAGACAGAGGTGGCTCTCCGTGCGGCCTTCAAATGCGTCACCGCCGGGAAGCAGTGCGCCTTTCTGGTCCCCACCACCATTCTGGCCTGGCAGCATTACCAGACCATCCTCAAGCGGGTGGAGGGCTTCCCCGTGGACGTGGAACTGCTGTCCCGGTTCCGCACCACAAAGCAGCAAAATGAAATTTTGAAAAAGGTCAAGCGGGGCAGCGTGGACATTGTGGTGGGCACCCACCGCCTGGTTTCCAAAGACGTGGACTTTCA
>CAZRLJ010000100.1:0-4645 GCA_964600905.1 uncultured Acutalibacter sp.
CGCTTATTCCGCTTTTGTGTATTTCAGCAGGGAAAAGCCGTAGGCGGGCAGGGTCCCGGATTTTTCCAGGGGCTCCCCCAGAATGGCCTCCGCGCCGTTCAGCTCCAGCCCTGTCACGCTCTGGGGAGCATCGTCCCGGTTCACCGCCAGGATCAGCCCGGTTTCGCTGCCATCGGCTTCTTTGATATACCGCTGAAAGGCCAGCACGCCGCCATCCGCCAGCAGCGTCCGGTAATTGCCGTGACCCAAAATCGCCTTCTGCTCCCCACGGAGCCTGCCCAGCCCCCGGTACCAGTCCACCAGCTCCTGATCCTCCCGGCCCCAGGGATAACAGGCCCGGTTAAAGGGGTCACGATACCCCTCCAGGCCCGCCTCATCCCCGTAGTACAGGCAGGGGACACCCGGCAGGAGATACTGCATCAGCGAGGCCAGCTTCAGCCGTTTCTTGCCGGTCTCCCGCTGCTCCGGGGTGAGTTTCTGGGCGCTTTGCCATTCCCTGCCCCGGCTGCCGGAGGACTCCCCGCCCAGCACGGTCAGGGCCCGCTCGGTGTCATGGGTGCCGATATGGTTCATCAGCAGCCGCAGGCACTGGGGAGGATAGTTCTCCGCAATGTTTCCCACGGCGTCCTGAAACTCTCTGGGGTCGCCCCCCAGGAGGAAACCGAAAATAGCGTCCCGGAAGGGATAATTCATCACGGAATCCAGCTGGCCGCCCAGCAGATACCGGCGGCGCACGCCGTATGCCGCCTTGTTGGAGGCGTCCTCCCAGACCTCTCCCAGCACCAGGGCGTCGGGGTCCGTCTCTTTGACCGCGGCGCAAAGCTCATCCAGAAAGTCATCGGGCAGCTCATCCACCACGTCAAGACGCCAGCCGGAGGCTCCAGCCCGTAGCCATTTGCGTACAATACCCGCCTCTCCGTTGATGTATTCCCGGTAGGCAGGATCGTTCTCGTTCACATTGGGCAGGGTATCAAAGCCCCACCAGCTCTCGTAGGAATCTGGCCATTCCCGAAAATTGTACCAGTCCCGGTAGGGAGACTCCTGGGAATTGTAGGCCCCCACCGTGGGATAGCGTCCCTCCCGGTTGAAGTAAAGGCTGTCGCTGCCGGTATGATTGAACACCCCGTCAATGAGAATGTGGATGCCCATTTCCCCGGCCACCCTGCACAGCTCCGTAAAGTCCTGCTCCGTTCCCAGCAGGGGGTCTATTTTGGAATAATCCGCCGTATTGTACCGGTGGTTGGAATGGGCCTCAAACAGGGGATTGAAGTAAATGCAGGTAACGCCCAGGCTTTTCAGATAGGGCAGCTTTTCCCGCACGCCCTTCAGGTCCCCCCGGAAATAGTCGGAATTTGTCACCCTTCCCTGGTCATCGGGGCGCCAATCCGGCTGATCGTACCAGTTTTCATGGAAGGTCCTGTCCTTCGGCACATTTTTCTTCTCCTCCCCGGACCAGGCAAAGCGGTCCGGCATGATTTGGTACATAATGCCGCCCTCCAGCCAGTCCGGGGTGGTGGCCTGGCGGGAATAGACGGTCATCTGCCAGGAGTGCATCCCGCCGAATTTGGCCTTTCCGGCAAAGCCCCGGGAAAGCCGCAGGCCGCCCCGGCAGGTCCGGGTCTCAAAATAGTAGAAGTACAGCCCCGGCGCAGGGGGGGTAAAATGACACTCCCACCACTCATGGTCCTCCCCGTTCATCCCGCACCAGAACATATCCAGCACCTGGGTGCCCACGCCCTCCTGGTCCACGATCATCCGCGCCGCAGAGCAGCTGAGCTCCCGGGGCAGGGTGATGCGAAAATGGACGGCAACCCCTTCGGCTACGGCCCCTATGGGGTCACGGTATATGGGATCTCTGGAATCAAACATGCTGATACCACCTTGTTTTCAGAAAGAAAGGCGGCCAATGGGCGGCCGCCCTCCAGAGTATGTGTTTCGCAATTATTTCTTTGTGATCTTGGCCACAGGCACGGGGTTGGCGTGCCAGATGTTTCCGGCGTAATCCCGGATGGCCCGGTCCGCGGCAAAACGCCCGGCACAGGCGGTATTCACCAGGGACATCCGGTTCCACACCTTCCGGTCGCCGTAAAGCTCCTGTGCCTTTGCCTGGGCCGCCCGGTAGGACTGGAAGTCCGCCAGAGCCATATAGCGGTCCTGGGTGAGCAGAGCATTGTAAATGTCCTTGAACTGGTGGCCGTCAAAGCCGGTCAGAAGCTCATCCATGGCACGGTGGATAATGGGATCGTTCTGGTACTGCATCTGGGGATTGTAGCCCACGCGCTTGAGCTCCTCCACCTGGGGTGCGGTCATGCCGAAGAGCAGGATGTTCTCATCGCCCACGGCCTCGTGGATCTCCACATTTGCGCCGTCCAGCGTACCCAGGGTGATGGCGCCGTTGATCATGAATTTCATATTGCTGGTGCCGGAGGCCTCGGTGCCTGCCAGAGAAATCTGTTCGCTGATCTCGGCGGCAGGGGTCAGCAGCTCTGCCCAGGTGACGCAGTAATTCTCCACGAACACCACCTTCAGCTTCTTGTTCACCCGCTCGTCCGCATTGATGGTCTTGGCCAGGGAAGCGATAAACTGGATGATCTGCTTGGCAAAGTAGTAGCCCGGTGCGGCCTTGGCGCCGAAGAAGTAGGTATGGGGCGTAAAATCCGCATTGGGGTTTTCCCGAAGCCACTGATAGGTGGCCAGGATGTTTAGGGCGTTCATGTGCTGGCGCTTGTACTCATGCAGGCGCTTGACCTGCACGTCAAAGATGGAATCGGGATCTACGGACTCGCCCTGCACCTTTTTCAGGTAGTGGGCCAGGCGCTCCTTGTTGTCGCGCTTGATCTTCTGCCACTGCTCCAGCACCGCCGGGTCGTCCTTGTACTTGAGCAGGCCGGACAGCTTGTCGGCGTCGTAGATATAGTCCTTCCCGATAAGCTCGGTGGTAAGGGCCGCCAGCTTGGGATTGGACTGATTGAACCAGCGGCGGTGGGCAATGCCGTTGGTGACATTGGTGAATTTCTGAGGCTCCTCCTCGTAGAAATCGTGGAACAGGCTGTCCTTCAGAATGTCGCTGTGGAGGGCGGATACGCCGTTGACACTGTGGGAACCGATCACCGCCAGATTGGCCATCTTGACAAATCCGTCGCTGATGGGGGCCATCCGGTAGATCTTGGCTTCTTCCAGCCCCCGGGCCCGCATCTCCTGCCAGAATCGGCGGTCGATCTCCTGAACGATCTGATAAATCCGGGGTAGACGCATCTTGAACAGGTCACAGCTCCAGGTTTCCAGGGCCTCGCTCATCACGGTATGGTTGGTGTACGCCACCGTGCGCTTGACGATGTCCCAGGCCGCCTCCCAGCTGTAGCCGCACTCATCCAGCATCACCCGCATCATCTCCGGGATGGCCAGCACAGGGTGGGTATCGTTCAGATGGATAGCCGCCAGCTTGGGCAGGTCGTCCAGGCTGGAATGGGTATACAGATGGCGGCGGATGATGTCCTGCACAGAAGCGGACACCAGGAAATATTGCTGAGACAGGCGCAGCAGCTTGCCGTCGGTATGGCTGTCCTCCGGATAGAGCACCGCAGTGATGGCCTCTGCCATCGCCTGCTGCTCCATAGCGCGCATGTAGTTGCCGCCGTTGAAAAGGCTCATATCAAAGGTGTTGTTTTCTGCTTTCCAGATCCGCAGAAGGCTGACGCCCCTGCCGTCCTGCCCGGCCACGCACATATCGTAGGGCACAGCGGTGATGGAGGTGTAATCCCTGTGGCGGATGGAGTGGTACTGGTCATGCCACTGCTCCTCGATATGGCCGTCAAACCGGACCTCTACCGAGTTCTCCGGCACCTGCTGGAGCCAGATCCCGCCGCCGGGCAGCCAAAAATCGGGCAGCTCCGTCTGCCAGCCCTCTACCAGCTTCTGCCGGAAAATGCCGTACTCGTACCGCAGGGAATACCCCATGGCAGGATACCCCTGGGTGGCCAGACCATCCAGGAAGCAGGCTGCCAAACGGCCCAGACCGCCGTTGCCCAGGCCCGCGTCGGGCTCCTCCTCGTACAGGGAATCCAGCTTGATGTCAAAATCGGCCAGGGCCTTCCGGAAATTTTCCTCCAGGCCGATATTGGCCAGGTTATTCCGCAAGGAGCGGCCCAGCAGAAATTCCATACAGAGATAATAGATCTGCTTGGTATCTGTTTTTTCCGCATTTGCGACAAATTCGGCCCGCCCCTTCGCCAACAGCTCCCGGACGATCAGCACCGTCGCCTTGTAGTATTCTTCATTGGTGGCGTTTTCAGGGGAAACACCGAAGGTGTGCGCCAGCTTGTCGCGCACGGCCTCCTTGATTTGTGAGACTGTCATTTTGTAGTTCATGAAATCTCCTCCAATTATGTGTAAAACACCCGATTTTATGAACAAAAATCAGGTTTATAAGATTGCCACAGGGCATTATACACTAAAAACCCAAAAAAATCAACTATAAGCAAAAGAAATCAGCCTCCTTCCGAAGGCTCATTTGTCAAAAGGCAAAATCGGTCCGGTCAAAACGGAGATCTGATCCGTTTTTTATTCTGGCATATTTTCTGATGCATGTCAACAGAAAATCCCATGAAATCGTGAAAATTTGTGAAAAAAACACTGTGAGATTCGG
>CAZRLJ010000101.1:0-4552 GCA_964600905.1 uncultured Acutalibacter sp.
GAGGATTTTGTGCTGGTGCGCTCCAACGGCGTGCCCACCTATGTGGTGCCGGACATCGCCTACCACTATGACAAGCTGGTGACCCGGAATTTTGACGTGGCCATCAATGTGCTGGGCGCAGACCACCACGGCTACGTGCCCCGGCTGAAGGGGGCCCTGTCCGCTCTTGGCGTGGACGCGGACAAGCTCCAGGTGGTGCTGATGCAGATGGTGCGGCTGGTCCGGGACGGGGAGATCGTCAAGGCCAGCAAGCGCAGCGGCAAGGCCATCACCCTGGTGACCCTGCTGGAGGAGGTGCCGGTAGACGCCGCCCGCTTCCTGTTTAACTCCTACGAGCCCAACACCCGCATTGATTTCGACCTGGATCTGGCCGTCCAGCAGGATTCCCAGAATCCGGTGTACTATGTGCAGTATGCCCACGCCCGCATTTGCAGCATTTTGAAGAATTTGAAGGCCGACGGCGTAGAGCCGCGGGAATGCGCTCCGGAGGAGCTTGCCCTGCTGACCGCTCCGGAGGAGCTGGAGCTGATCCGCCACCTGGCCGGTTACACAGATGAGATCGTCTCTGCCGCCCGCACCATGGACCCGGCCCGGATCACCCGGTATGTGACCACCCTTTCCACCCTGTTCCACAAGTTCTATGGTAGCTGCCGGGTCAAGGGCGTGGAGGAATCTCTTTCCGCCGCCCGCCTGTATCTCTGCGTAGCCGCCAGGACCGTGCTGGAAAACGCCCTGTCCCTCTTTAAGGTCAGCGCGCCGGAGAGCATGTAGTTTTTATCGGTATTCCATCAAAAAACGAGAGCACAAGTGACCCGTCACTGGCTCCCGTTTTTTATTGCCCTTTTCTGTGCTTATCTGTCCTGCCGCCAGAACCACAGGCCGTAGCCGATCAGGCACAGGGAAATCAGCAGCGCGCTGACCGCAGCGCCGATAGACAGCGCCGTATGGGCCAGAGGGCCCGCCACCATGCTGATAATGATCGCCACCACGTCGGCAAACAGCAGAAAGCCGTACAGCTTCTTTTCCACGTCGGTCATGCTTTTCAGCCCCTTTCCTTTATGGCAACACCGCACAATTCACGGCCGACGCAATCCGGCAATTAGAATTGTGTGGTGTTGCCTTATCGTTTCTCTAATCGATTGGCAAGCTCCGCCAGCTGCTCCAAAGTCAGCTGCTCGGCCCGGACATTGCTTTCCACGCCCATCTGCTCCAGGGCGTTTTCCACCTGCTCCTTGGGATATTTCCCGGCGGAGGAAATGGAATTGGCCGCAGTCTTTCGCCGCTGGGCAAAGGCGGAACGCACCATGCCGAAAAAGGCGGTCTCATCCCCCACCTGTACCGGAGGCCCTTTGCGGAGATTCAGCCGGATCACCGCGGAATCCACCTTGGGCGGCGGCAGAAAGCTGCCCCGGCCCACCTGGAACAGCAGCCTGGGCTCTGCGTGGTACCACACGGAGGCGCTGACCGCTCCGCATTCCCGGCTGCCGGGAGGAGCGCAGATGCGCTTGGCCGCCTCCTTCTGCACCATCACCGTCACGCTTTTCAGTGGCAGGCCGCTTTCCAGCAGCGTCATGATCACCGGAGAGGTGATGTAATAGGGCAGGTTGGCGCAGACGCAGACCTCCTCCCCGCCGAATTTTTCTTCGATGAGGGCGTGAAGATCCAGCTTCAGCACGTCGCCCTCCACCAGCTCCACATTGCCGCAGTCCGACAGAGTCTCCTCCAGCACCGGGAACAGGCGGCGGTCCAGCTCTACGGCAACCACCTTTTTGGCCACCTGGGAAAGCTCCCGGGTCAGCACGCCCATGCCAGGGCCGATCTCCACCACGCCGGTGCTGTGATCGGCGCCGCATTCCGCCGCCATCCGGGGACACACCCCCGGATTGACCAGGAAATTCTGGCCCAGGGCCTTGGAAAACCGGAAGCCGTGCCGGGCCAGCACCTCCCGGATATAATTGGGGTCAGAAAGCCTGCTCACGTTTCAAATCATCCTCTTTGCATTCTTCCCTTATTATAAGGCCCCGCCCGGACGCCGTCAATTCTTTCTTTTCCGGGAAAGCCCAAAGGAATACACAACCGGCGCCAGCAATAACAGGAAAGCCGCAATCGTCCCGGGCCAAAGGATGGACGGGAAAAAGCCGCACAGGATGAACAACACTCCGGCCAGCATATAGAGAGGGCCGGCCAGGCGGTGCGTCCGGTTCCAGTTGTCCTCATCCTTCAGGGTCCAGGGCAGCCGGATCCCCAGGGTGCGGTTCTGCCGGCACTTGGGCATATAATTTCCGGTGAAAACGCCTACCATACCCACGACCAGAGAAGCCACCCGTGCCACAGAGATCTCCTGGCCGAGGGCGATCAACAGCGTCACGGGCGTCACGATCATAGACAGCGCCGCCGGGAACCACTTCATAAAGGTCAGCAGGGTCCGCGACTGGGCCTTCTGCCTGGGATCGGCGTTGGTGACCATATGGCAGATCAGATTCAGCGCCGCCAGAAGCAGCGGCAGGAGAAATGCCGCCACCCATCTGGGAGCCCAGCCGTTGGGGGCGTCGTCGGCTCCCCAGTGAATGGCCATCCTCTCCGGCAGGTCCTGATAGACAAGGATGGAAAAAATGACGGGCAGCAGGCACACCAGGGTGGTGATCACTGCCAGCTTATCTACGATTTTTCTCTTTTCCGCACCGTTCTTACTCATGATCGGACTCCTCCTTTTTCGGCTCTCTGAACTGGGTCAGCCACAGCATGGCTTCCTCAAACACAGAGATGTTCAGTTGGTAGTTTACATAATTTTTGTACTTCGTCTCGTAGACCAGCTCCGCCTTTTTCAGCTGAGACAGGTGATAAGAGACGGTGGCTCCCGTCATGTCAAAATGGGAGCCGATTTCCCCCGCCGTCATGGATCCGGAGCGCAGCAGAAGCAAAATCTCCCGCCGCACCGGGTCAGACAGCGCCTTAAAGGTGTCTCCGAATCCCACAGTTTTCCTCCTTTTCCCGCAGCACGCTCCGGCAGAGCCCGCCACGCTCTTATTATTTAGAGAATTCTCTAAATAGATTCTATCACAGATTTCCCCGCTGTCAATATCTATTTAGAATTTTTCCTAAATAATTTTTTGGCGTTGACAAATTTAACAATTTTTATGTATAATAAGAAAGAAAAAATATCGGATAATGCCATATCGACCATTCTGTTCCGAAAAAGGAGAGGGAAACAATGAAAAAGCGGTTTTTGAGTATGCTTCTGGCGGTTTTGCTGCTGGTGGGTACTTTGCCCCTGGCGGCCAGTGCGGCGGAGGTCACCGTCAAAGAGGTCATTCCCTGTACCTATGAGGGGATGGGTTACTTCTCCGAGGGCCTAATGTGCGTGATAATGGACAATACGTTTGGCTTCATCGACAAAACCGGCAGGGAGGTAATCCCCATCAAATATCTTTGGGCAGATGACTTCTCCGAAGGTCTTGCTGTGGCAGGGGTGGACGATAAGGTCGGCTTCATTGACAAAACAGGCAAGGTGGTCATTCCCCTCCGGTATGACAATGCGGTATCCTTCTGCGAGGGACTTGCGCTCGTAAAATTGAGCGGCAAGTGTGGCTTTATCGATAAAACAGGCAAGGAGGTCATCCCCTGCAAGTATGACACCGCCTACTCCTTCTCCGAGGGCTTTGCAATGGTGGGTGTTGGTACATTCCCAAATTTCAAGTATGGCTTTATCGACAAGACAGGCCGGGAGGTCGTTCCCTGTCAATATTCCCAAGTGGGAGACTTCTCTGAGGGTCTTGCCTGGGTAGAATTGGACGGTAAGCGAGGGTTTATCGACAAAACCGGCAAAGAGGTGATTTCCCGCCAGTATGACCATACGGGCAACTTCTCCAACGGGCTTGCGGTGGTGGAATTGGACGATAAGCGGGGTTTCATTGACAAAACAGGCCAAGAAGTCGTCCCCCTCGGAAAATATGATAATGTGTATACATTCTCCGAAGGCCTTGCGCTGGTGTATGTGGACTGTAAGCTGGGATTCATCGACAAAACAGGCAAGGAGGTCATTCCTCTCGGCGAGTATGACTATGTGGACAACTTTCACAACGGTCTTGCAGCGATGAAGTCTGAGGACGGTATCTGCGGCTACATGGACAAAACGGGAAAGACGGTCATCACTCTCGACAAATATGACTATGTGTCCTCCTTCCACGAGGGATATGCGGTGGTGGGAAAGAACGAAATGTATGGCCTGATTGCGCTGGATGATGGCACTGTATCCGGTTTCCGAGACGTCTTTCAGGACGATTATTACGCAAACGCGGTGGTCTGGGCCATGGAAAACCGCATTACGGCGGGAACCAGCGACACGGAATTCGGCCCCAATGATAGCTGCACCCGTGCCCAGGCGGTAACCTTCCTGTGGCGGGCGGCAGGCAGGCCGGAGCCCACAAACACTTCCACCAGCTTTAAGGACGTGGAAGCGGGGGCCTACTACGAAAAGGCCGTCCAGTGGGCGGTGGAAAACCGTGTCACGGCAGGAACATCCGACACAACCTTTAGCCCCAACGACACCTGC
>CAZRLJ010000102.1:0-4547 GCA_964600905.1 uncultured Acutalibacter sp.
GTCGCTGCCGTCATAGTAGGAAACGTCTGTGGGGATGCGCTCGCCGAAGTCGGTCTTGAAGCAGTCCACACCCATGTCCAGCAGGGCGCGGAGCTTGCCCTGATACCAGTCCCATGCGGCGGGGTTGGTGAAGTCTACCAGGCCCATGCCGGCCTGCCACAGGTCCCACTGCCACACGTCGCCGTTTGGCCTTTTCAGAAGATAGCCCCGCTCCATGGCTTCCCGGAACAAGGGGGATTTTTGGCCGATATAGGGGTTGATCCACACGCAGATTTTAAGTCCTTTGTCGTTCTTCAGCCGGCGGAGCATTCCCGCGGGATCGTCGAACATAGCCTCGTCCCAGGCGAAATTGCACCATTCATTTTCCTTCATCCAGTAGCAGTCAAAGTGGAATACATGGAGGGGAATATGCCGCTGGGCCATGCCGTCCACAAAGCTGGACACGGTTTTTTCATCGTAGGAGGTGGTGAAGGAGGTGGTCAGCCACAGGCCGAAGGACCAGGCCGGAGGCAGGGCGGGTCTGCCGGTGAGGGCGGTATAGTTTTGGAGAACGGTTTTGCCGTCGCCGCCGCCCACCACCATAAAGTCGATCTTCTCTCCCGGCAGGGAGAACTGCACCCGGGTCACGGCCTCGGAGCAGATTTCATAGGAGACCTTGCCGCTGCTGTTCACCAGCACGCCGTAGCCCCTGTTGGTCATGTAGAAGGGGATGTTTTTGTAGGAAATTTCCGAGCAGGTGCCGCCGTCCTCGTTCCACATTTCCACCGTCTGGCCGTTTTTGACGAAGGGAGTAAAGCGCTCCCCCAGGCCGTAGACCTTCTCGCCGATGTCCAGGTCCATCTGTACCCGCATGTAAGGGCCGTCGAGGGTCTTCATGGTGCTGATCATGGCGTGGCCGAACCGGTCGCCGATGCTGGTCAGCTTCCTGCCGTCATAATAATAGGTAAAGGACGCCGGGCGTTTGGTGATCCGCAGCTGGGTCTTTCCACTTTGGATGGAAAGCTCGTTCCCGGAGTCCGTCACCTCCAGGCTTACGGGTTCCGTCTCCAGCTCAAATGGGGGCTCCTTTTTGGCGCTGCCCATAAAGTGGAAGGCTTCCGTGCGAAGAATATCGGTCCGGGGAGAGGAGATGTACATCTCCAGCACCGGGCCGCCCATAGCCCGGTCGTCCTGGAAATAAGGTACGGCGTACAGGTACACCCTGTCCCCTAGGTTTTTCACTTCTCTGATCTGAACGCAGTCGGCGTTTTCCACCCCGGGCAGGTTCATCCAATATCCCTTTGTAAATTTCACGTTGATTCCTCCTGGTGCTGGTGATATAGTATAATGGCAGCGGGGCTGTCGTTATACAGATTAAAATATATTGTAACTGCTGGGCTGGGAAAAAGCAAGATGGAGCTTCAGGCGTTAGCCGTGAATTGTGCGGTGTTGCCATAGGAAAGAAAATTATCATGATTGGCTGGATCGTGCCTGCCGCTGTTCTGCTGGGATGCTTTGCCCTCTGGCTGTGGACCATTGCTCCCGGAAAAGGCGAGATGTAACCCTGCGGTTGTCAAAAAACCATCCTCCGGTTGGTGGCGTACGGGACGATTTTTGCGGTAGCATAGAGGGCAAAGGAGGCGGAACGCCATGACAGTCGGACAGCGCATTGCGCAAAGGAGAAAAAGCCTGGGCCTGTCTCAGGAGGCCTTGGGAGAGCAGCTGGGAGTATCCCGGCAGGCCATCTATAAATGGGAGGCAGACGCCGCCCTGCCGGAGATCGAAAAGCTCATCAACCTCAGCCGGATCTTTTCCGTATCGGTGGGGTGGCTTTTGGGTGTGGAGGAGCAGGCGGAAAGGCCGGAGGGGGAGCTCAGCGAGGAGCAGCTGCGCATGGTGCGGGAGATCGTGGACCAGTACCTGGCTTCCCGCCCGGAACCGGAGCGCCCAAAGAAGCGCCGCCGCTGGCCGGTCGTTCTGACAGGGTGCGTTGTGACCCTGGGGATCGCGGCGGCCTTTTCCAGCCTGTCCATCCGGCTGGACCGGGTGACCGGGGACTACAATACCCTGCGGCAGGCAGTCGGTGAGCTCAACGGGAACATCAATACCCAGATCGGCTCGGTGGCCGGGCAGGTGGAGGATATTCTGAACCGGCAGAACCAGCTGACCGCCAGCTGGGATGTGCGCGTGGACCGTGCGGACCTGTTGGAGAATACCGTGTATTTTAAGGCCCAGGCCGTGCCAAAAACATATGTAGAGGGCATGACGGCGGTGTTTCTGGTGGAGAGCGAGGGGATGTCCCGGGAGATCCCCGCTGTGCGGGAAGAGGGTGGTCTCTTTTCCGCAGAGCTGTCCTGCCCACTTTCGGACAGTATTTCCGTTTCTGTCGCCTTTCTGGAGGGCGAGCGCCGGGAGACCCAGCTGCTGGAGCGGTATAATTATCTGTATACCGACAGCTTCCCCTATGTCAACCTGTTTAGCTGGCTGTGGGTCGGCAGCGACGGTATGCTCAGCCAATGCAATGGAGAGGTCCAGGTCCTCATAAATAACCAGGGCCCGCTTTACGCGGCGCCAAAGGAGATTCGGCTAGGCCTGTTCCGGGATCGGAAGCTGGTGTACTGGTGCCGGCAGGAGGATCAGCTGTTTCCCGATGCGGAGGATCAGACCATCCGGTATACCCAGCCGGAGGGAGAATACGCGCCGGAGCAGGGCCACCGGTACTGCCTTGCCGCAGTTGTTACCGATACGGCCGGGCGGGAGCGGATCCTCTGTGACAGCACCATGCAGTACAGTGAGGACCAGGGCTGGTACACGGACACGGACGAAGCCGAGGAAATTGTCACCGATCCCGGGGACTGGGAGTATTGAGAAGCTGGGTTCTCCGCCACAAATAGAGGGCAGGAGCCGTGTTATCCCCCAACATTTTGTGCATTGGAAAAATTGTAAAATTTTTTTGAAGAACCCCTTGCAAAAAGGGGACGGGCATGGTATTATAATCGAGCGTGACTGCACGATATGCGATGAAGCGGGAGGTTGCGGCCCCAGCGGTCGGTTTTTCCGTGGAGTATGTCCGATTTCAAACCGGGCGAAGAATTTGAAGAGCTGGAACCACCGGGTCCTCCCGGAAGGCCGAATTTGTGCTCTCCAAAGGATGTTATGGGTCTCCCCGGCTCCGGAATCCGTGTGTGGATTTCGGTTTTTTGATGCCCAGGGTGGAAACACCCGGAACAGTGTGCAAAAAGAAAGCGACAATAATAACGCGCACAGGCATAAGGGAGAGCTCAGCCCGCCAACCATTATTTATCAGGAGGCGACAAAAATGGCAGTCAAGGAAAAAATCAGGATCAGGATCAAGGGATACGACAGTCGTCTGGTGGATCAGTCCGCCGAGAAGATCGTCGCTACCGCAAAGCGCACCGGCGCCCGGGTCTCCGGCCCCGTGCCGCTGCCCACCGAGAAGCAGATCGTCACCATTCTCCGCGCTGTTCACAAGTACAAGGACAGCCGTGAGCAGTTCGAGCTGCGCACCCATAAGAGATTGATCGACATTCTCAGACCGTCCAATAAGACCGTAGAGGCCTTGATGAGTCTGGAACTCCCTGCCGGCGTTGAAGTTGAGATCAAGCTGTAAGGCCTGATCGGAACGTCAACCAACCGAGACAGAGGGTCAAGTTGGGGCAACCCAACCAATAACCTAAGCGGGGCAAAGCCCCGTGGAGAAAGGAAATGAAGCAATGAAAAAAGGTATCATCGGCAAGAAGGTCGGCATGACGCAGATCTTCGACGAGCAAGGGAAAGTGATCCCTGTCACCGTGGTCGAGGCCGGCCCTTGCGTGGTAACGCAGAAGAAGACCGTCGAGAACGACGGTTATGAGGCTGTGCAGGTCGGCTTCGGCGATCAGAAGCCCCAGCGGGTCACCAAGCCCCTGGCAGGCCACTTCAAGAAGGGCGACGTAGCCCCCAAGAAGACCCTGAAGGAGCTTCGCCTGGACGACGTCAGCGCCCTGAATGTGGGGGACCTGATCAAGGCCGACACATTTGAGGCAGGCGAGAAGGTGGACGTCACCGGCACCAGCAAGGGCAAGGGTTATGCAGGCGTCATCAAGCGCTGGAATTTCCACCGCCTGAAGGAGTCCCACGGCACCGGCCCTGTGGCCCGCCACGCTGGCTCCCTGGGCGCCATCTCCGACCCCTCCCGTGTGTTCCCCGGCCACAAGGCCGCAGGACATCTGGGCGCGGAGACCGTCACTGTTCAGAATCTCACAGTAGCCAAGGTTGACGCGGAAAACAACCTGATCGCCATCAAGGGAGCCATCCCCGGCCCCAACGGCGGCATCGTGGTCATCCGCGACAGCGTGAAAGCGTAAGGGAAGGAGGAATCAGAATGCCTACGATCGCAGTTTTGAACATGCAGGGCAAAGAGGTTGGAAAGCAGGAGCTTTCCGAGGCCGTATTCGGCATTGAGCCCAATGTCCCTGTGATGAACGATATGGTAAAAAATTATCTTGCCAATCAGCGCCAGGGCACTCAGTCCGCTCTGACCCGCGCAGAGGTTTCCGGCGGCGGCA
>CAZRLJ010000103.1:0-2918 GCA_964600905.1 uncultured Acutalibacter sp.
TTGCAGGCGGAATCCTGGGCAAAGGTGCGGAAGTCCATGGTGTCGCTGTCGTTGGCGTTGTCGGAAATGGAGCGCAGCACCACACAGGGGATTCCGTTGGCCATGCACACATGGGCGATGGAAGCGCCCTCCATCTCGCAGGCCAGGGCGCTAAAGGTATCGTGGAGCCAGTTCCCCAGCTTCGGGTCTGCCACAAAGCGGTCGCCGGTGGCTACCACGCCCCGATGCACTGTGCCGCTGTAAAGACTCTGGGACTTTTCCGCCAGCTTGGCCGAAAGAGCCTGATCGCAGGGAAATTCAACCGTATCCACGGCCCCCCCGCCCACAGGCACGTTGATCTCCGCCAAGGGCGTCCCCAAGGCTGTACCGTCAAAATCGTACTGCACACAGGCGGTGGCGATCACCACATCGCCGATGTGGACGTCCGGCCCCACGCCCCCAGCCACGCCGATATTCAAAAGCAGCCGGGGATCGCAGCAGTCCGCCATAGCCTGGGCGCACATGGCAGAGTTGACCTTTCCCTCGCCGCACCGGGCCACCACCACCGGCACGCCGGAAAGGCTCCCCCGGTAAAAGGTCATGCCCGCGTGAAGCTCGGTAGAATCGATCTCCGCCGCCTCCAGAATGGCGTCGATCTCAATATCCATGGCGCCGATAATACCAATAGGCCTTGTTTCCATAGCCGCGTCCTCCCCTTATTTCTTCCCGGTTTTCTCCCGGATAAATTTTACAAATTCCTCGTATTCCCCACTCTTAAAGCCATTCTGATCCACCGGATACATGTTGTCCGTGCTGTAGTACAGGTAAAGATAATGGCCGTGTTTCCGGACGTCGGTAATCTGGAAATAGGGGATCATGCTGGCGGACTGAATGCCGGATACCCGGAAAGCGTCCTCGAAAAAGCTGTAGTGAGCCGTAGAGGACAGGCCCCGGCCCAGCACCTTTGTCTGCACTCTTTCCACATTGCCGGGGGTCGAAACGGCCTGGTAAATATAATAGACCGTCACGAGTCCCGCCAGGACCTTCAGCCACCAGGTAAGATCCAGCAGAAACACGGCGACCAGCACCAGCAGGCAGAGCAGAGCCTCCAGAATCAGCGGGACCAGGTTTTTCAGATAGGCGTGATAGATGCTGAAGGCGTGGATGGCCTCTTTGCCGCACTCGGTCTCGTTTTCAAACAGGACGGGGCCTGCCGCCGCATTTCCATGGGTCTTGTGGTATTCGCTGAGCAGGGTGGCCATCTGGGCCTTCTGGCGCTTTTCCCGCCTCCGCTGGACCGGAAGGACCACAATGGGCGCCAGCACCACCAGGACGATCAGGAGCAGCACAATAGCGGTAGGCAGCACATCCACAGGCTGCGCTTCGGGCTTGGGCAGCACCTGGGTCACCTGCACGGAAGCGGCCAGCTGTTCCAGCAGAGCCATCTCCTCCTCTTCCAGGGGCCGCCCGCTGCGGTACATCTGGAAGGTCAGGGTATGGCCGTTGAAAATGGTGCCGTACAGCATTTCGTGAACCTCCTGCCCCTCGGCATAGAGGTCCATTTTCACCCGATAGAAGGGCTGGCCGTGAACGTCCACGTAGCTTTTCTCCAGAGAGAGCTGGTCGGACTGGGACTGGATCAGCTGCTCCAGAAAGGCGTCCCTTTCCTGCTGGGTCATATCCTTCAAATTATAGATGGACTGGATGGTGTCGTTCTCCTTCTCGATGACCATCACATTGGTCTTTCCCTCTTCGGTATAGAGATCGCCGATAATTCCCAGCTCGGCAAACTCCTGAAAGCGGGACATGGGGTCGGCGACCCCGGCCAGAGTCCACGCGGGATCGTCCAGCTCCGTATTCCTGTCTATGATATAGACAAATTCTTCCGGCACGTCAAAGGTGAAATCGCTTTCTGTCCATGACTTTGCTTGGGCAGCAGGACACAGAAAAACAAAAAGCAAAGCCGCTGCCAGAAGCGCCGCATACTTTTTTCCGTTCACAAGCTCATCCTTCTTTCGGGAAACACAAATTGTTGGTGGTATTATGTTATATTGTAACACATTTTTTCACAACAGAAAAGGCCCGGGAATCAAAAATCATTGACGAATGGCCCGGTTTGACGTAAAATGAACCAAACAGACTAGATTCTGCCAGGAAAGGACGGTCCAGAGATATGATCACTGCTGTTATTACCGGCGCTTCCAGCGGACTGGGAAAAGAATACATCAACGCCATCATCGCCCAGTATCCCACCGTGGACGCTTTCTGGCTGGTGGCCCGCCGGAAGGATGTGCTGCGGGAAATCGCCAAAGAGCATCCGGACAAAACCATCGCCGCCATCTCCTTAGACCTCTCCAAGGAGGAGAGCCTGACCATGTTTGAACAGCTCTTAAAGGAAAACAATCCGGAGATCAAGGTACTGGTAAACAGCGCCGGATACGGAAAGTGCAGCGATTTCTTTTCCTCGGAGCGCATTCAGCAGACCGACATGGTGAACGTCAACTGCCGGGCCCTGACCGGGATCACCCGCCTGTGCCTGCCCTATATGCTGGACGACAGCCTGGTACTGAATATCTCCTCCATCGCCGCCTTTGTCCCCACGCCCCGCATGTCCGTCTACAGCGCTACCAAGGCCTATGTGCTGGCCCTCTCCAAAGCCCTTCACGATGAGCTTCAGCCCAGGGGCATCAAGGTCACCGCGGTATGCCCCGGCCCTATGGACACGGAATTTATGGACGTTGCCGGCGTGCAGGAGGGCAAGTCCCGCCTGATGGACCGGCTGCCCAGGGTGTCCCCCCAGGCCGTGGCAGTGGCTTCCCTCCGAGCGGCCAAGCGCGGAAAGATCATGTATACCAGAAGTTTTCTCTACAAGCTCTATCACGTGCTGGGCAAGGTCCTGCCCCATGGGTTCCTCATGCAGTTTACGGAGCTTTAAGGCA
>CAZRLJ010000103.1:3018-4496 GCA_964600905.1 uncultured Acutalibacter sp.
TGGAATGGTGGGAGGGGAAAAGCGCCGTTTTCACCCCGGAGCGTATTCAGGAGGATTTCTACACGGAAGAACCTTTTCTGCGCCGCTGCTTAATTGGCTATGAAGAAAAAACCATCGGTTACTTACAGGTGGAAAAACTGGATCAAGAGCTTTGCGCCGAATATCACTATCCCCACCCGGAACTCTCCTGCTTTGGCATTGACCAGTTTATCGGCGAACCGGAATACCGGAACCGGGGGATTGGACGGCGCTTTATCCGCCTGCTGACAGCGCATTTAACAGAACAGGAGGCCGCCCAGGCCCTTGTTTTGGACCCCCATACCGACAATATCCGGGCCATACGCTGCTATGAAGCCTGCGGTTTTCGAAAAATCAAATTTCTTCCCGCCCATGAGCTTCACGACGGTAAAATGGTTGACTGCTGGCTGATGGAATACCGGCCCACGAAAAAATAAACAAGCAGGGCGGCAGGGCCTTGCTTTTCTTTTTCGTCCATAGTATAATGCCGTTATTACAGGCAGAGTAGGACGGCATGTGTAAAGTGCCGGCGGAACGGGGAGTTGTCCGCCGGACGAAATGACAGAGCTTCGGTTTCTGTGGTGCAGCTTGCCATCCGCATCCCGCTGCCGCACAACCGGAAATTTCCCAGTCTCCTGTTATGCGGCAATTACTGCCGCATATTTTTATTGGGGCGGTTTGTTCCCGTCCCAAACAGGAGGTATTTTTATGCAATACAAGCATCCCTTTTCCAAGTCTTACTGGCAGACCGCGTTAAAGGACTTCAAAAACCTACGGGTCCTGGTGTTTTCGGCCATCATGATCGCCGTGTGCATCGTCCTTTCCTACGTGCCCTCCATTCCCGTAGGGGACCTGACCAGAGTGACCTGGGGCTTTCTGGCCCGGGCCACCTGCAGCCTGGTGGGCGGCCCAGTAAACGGCCTGGTTTTTGGCCTGGCGGAGGACACCATCTCCTACCTGATGCATCCCACCGGCCCTTATTTCCCCGGCTACGCCCTCACCACCATGCTGGGGAACCTGATCTATGCCCTGTTCCTGTACAGAGTGCCAAAGGTGACGGTGGTGCGTATTTTTCTGGCAAAGCTGCTGACTAACGCCATGAACGTGACCCTGGGCGCCCTGTGGAGCGCGATCCTCTACCAAAAGGCCTATCTGGTGGTCGCCGGTACCAGCCTCATCAAAAACCTTGTCATGCTCCCCATCCAGACTCTCATGCTGTGCGTGCTGTTCGCCGCTCTGCTGCCCGCCCTTCGCCGGGCAGGCTTCCTCCCCGCAGAGACGGAGACCCGGCTAAAGCTGTGGTGAAACTAGCAACTAGTAATTAGCAATTAGAAATTAGAAATGGATAATAAAAAAAATAGTCCGCATCAGCGGACTATGAGCGTGTCGAAAAAGTTCTTGTAGCCGTCCTTGGCTCCCTCTGATGAGGGAGCTGTCAGCGCAGCTGACTGAGGGAGAGA
>CAZRLJ010000104.1:0-1322 GCA_964600905.1 uncultured Acutalibacter sp.
TTTTATTTGCCCTCATCCTCCAGCCGGTCAAACATTTCCCGTACCGAGGGGGCATTTTTCGTCAGCTTTTTGATGGTCAGATCCTCCGCCTTGTCGTTGGCCAGGCGCAGGTTGTTCTCCGAGGACAGCAGGGCCTTCTTGATCTTTTCCAGGTGATCGATGGATTTGTCGATCTCCTCGATGGCCGTCTGGAATTTTTCGCTGGCCAGCCGGTAATTTCTGCCAAAGGCGTCCTTGAAAGCGGTCATGTTCTCCTCAAAGTGGACGACGTCGATCTGCTGATCCCGGATCACCTGGAGCTCCTGCCGGTATTCCAGGGAATTCAGGGCGGCGTTGCGCAGCAGCGTGATAATGGGAATGAAAAACTGGGGCCGCACCACGTACATCTTGGGATACCGGTAGGACACATCCACAATGCCGGTATTGTACAGCTCGTTGTCGCTTTCCAGCAGGGAGACAAGAACGGCGTATTCACAGTTCTTTTCCCTGCGGTCCCGATCCAGCTCCTTGAAGAAGTCCTCGTTTTTGTGCTTGGTGGCGGTGGTGTCCATCTCGTTTTTCATCTCGAACATGATGGAAATGAATTCCACGCCCTCCACGGATGCTTCCCGGAAGATGAAATCTCCCTTGCTGCCGGAGCTTGCGTCGTTGTCCTTTTCAAAATAGGCCCTGGGGAACGCGCCCATCCGATAGGTGTTGAACTGGTTTAAGCAGTGCTGCTCCAGGCTTTCCCCCACCATTTTGGTGGACTGGCGGGCCTTGAAGTCCTTGTACTGCTCGATCTGCTCGTCCTTCAGCCGCAGGGCAATGGCGTGCTGCTCCTTCAGGGACTGCTCATGGAGCTGATACTGGGCTTCCTTGCTGGTGAGCTGTCCCTCCAGCTCCAGAATTTTTGTTTCCTTTTCCGAAAGCTCCCGGTCCTTGCCCTGCACAGCCTCGCTGACAGCCAGCTTCTTTTCCGTTTCCCAATGGGCCAGCTGGGCCCGGAGCTCCGTGATCTCTGTGGCCCTTTCGGCCAGCTCCCGGTCCTTGTCCTGCACGGCCTCGCTGACGGCCAGCTTCTGTTTCGTCTCGCCCTCGGCCAGCTGGGCGTTGAGCTGCTGGATCAGCCGCTCCTTATCCGCCATACGGTCGGCGGCTTCCTTTTCCTGCTGCATTTGGGAGACCCGGCTTGCATTTTTGAACCGCTCCTCGATCTCCCGTTCCCTCCGGGCGATCTCCTTTTCCAGCTCGCTGTCCCGGACCTGCTGCACGATCTGGGCATATCCGGATTCGTCGATCTGAAAGACCTCTCCGCAGTTGGGGCATTTGATTTCCGGCAT
>CAZRLJ010000104.1:1422-4449 GCA_964600905.1 uncultured Acutalibacter sp.
ATAATGCCGGAAATAATTTCGGGGCTGGTATTCCCGGGAATGGCGATCATGTCCAGGCCTACGGAGCACACGGCGGTCATGGCTTCCAGCTTTGTCAGGGTCAGGCAGCCGCTGCGGGCTGCGGCGATCATCCCCGCGTCCTCGGTAACGGGGATAAAGGCGCCGGACAGGCCTCCCACGCTGGAAGAGGCCATGACGCCGCCCTTTTTCACCGCGTCGTTGAGCAAAGCCAGCGCCGCTGTGGTGCCGTGGGCGCCGCATTGCTCCAGGCCCATGCCCTCCAGAATATAGGCCACACTGTCGCCGATGGCGGGGGTGGGGGCAAGGGAGAGGTCCACAATGCCGAAGGGGACGCAAAGCCGCCGAGAGGCCTCTTGGGCCACCAGCTGGCCCATGCGGGTGATCTTAAAGGCCGTGCGCTTAATGAGCTCGGCCAGCTCGGTCAGGTCCTTTCCGCCGCCGGACTTTTGAATCGCCGCCCGGACCACGCCGGGGCCGGAAACCCCCACGTTGATCACACAGTCCGGTTCTCCGGGGCCGTGGAAGGCTCCCGCCATAAAGGGATTGTCCTCCGGGGCGTTGCAGAACACCACCAGCTTTGCGGCGCCGATGCATTCCCGGTCGGCAGTGCGCTCGGCGGCCTCCTTGATCACGCGGCCCATCTTTTCCACGGCGTCCATATTGATGCCCGCCTTGGTAGAGCCCACGTTCACCGAGGAGCAGACAAAGTCCGTTTCGCTGAGAGCCTCGGGAATGCTCTCGATCAGGGCGTAGTCCCCCGGGCCAAAGCCCTTCTGGACTAAGGCGGAGTAGCCGCCGATGAAATTCACGCCCACAGCCTTTGCCGCCCGGTCCAGGGCTTTTGCAAAGCGGACGGGAGAGGTTCCGGAGCTTGCTCCGGAGACCATGGCGATGGGGGTTACGGAAATACGCTTGTTGATGATGGGAATGCCGTACTGCCGGGAGATGTCCTCGCCGGTCCTGACCAGCTTCTCCGCATAGCGGCAGATCTTGTCGTAAATTTTTTGGGCGGCCTTTTCCGCGTCGGGATCGATGCAGTCCAACAGGGAAATGCCCATGGTGATGGTGCGCACATCCAGATCCTCGTTGTCGATCATCTCGATGGTTTCCAGAATTTCGTTGATATTCATTCCAAGTGATCCTTTCTGATAACAGATGAGCTTCCGGCTGGTCCTTTGACCTTGCCTGGGAAAGACGAGCTCAGATTTTGTGCATCGAGTTGAAGATGTCCTCATGCATCACATGGATCTTTAAGTTGTGGGCCCGGCCCAGGCGGTCCAGAGCGTCCGCCAGGTCTGCCACGCTGACCGAGGAGGTCCCCAGGTTCACCAGCATCACCATGACAAACATGTCCTGCAAAATAGACTGGGTCACCTCCAGGACGTTTACGCCCTGCTCCGCACAGGCGGCGGAGACCTTTGCCAGAATGCCCACCATATCCCTGCCGACCACAGTGACGACAGCTTTTTCCATCTTTTCCATACCGCACCATCCTTTTCCTTTCTGTACTGATCTCTATTATGCGGCACGGGGGCGCGGCCTGTCAAGTTTGGCTTTTCTTTTTTACGGGTTTGTGCTAAGATAGAGCAAGCCAGATGGCGCAGACTTGAACCGCACCGCAAACGGCGGGAAATGCCGCCGCATAAAGCCAAAGCTGCCCTGCCAAACTGTGGTTCAAATTTGCGCCATCTGGCAAGCCGGGTGCTGCCACCCGGGTTATGAAAAGAGGGAGACAAAATGAAACACCGTTTTGCAAGCGATTGCCATACCCATTCCCGGTGTTCCTTTGACGGGAAAGATTCTCCGGCCGCCATGTGGGCCCGGGCGAAGGAGCTGGGCCTTGCGGCCTACACCCTGACGGATCACTGCGAATGCAACAAATATGAGGGGGCTGATGGCCATGACTGCGGCTACCGCCAGGTGGTGCGGAAGGCCTGGGAGGAGATGGAAGGGCTGGGGGAAGACTGCCCCATGAAAAAAGGCGTGGAGCTGGGCCAGCCCCTGCAAAACCTTGCTGCCGCAGAGGACGCCCTCAGCGGCCGGGATTACGATTTCGTTCTGGGCTCTGTTCACAACGTGGCCGGGGAGCGGGATTTTTACTATCTGGGACAGCAGGGCCGGACCCCGGAGCAGTGGGATGATCTCTTTTCCCGGTATTTCCGGGAAATCATCGACATGGCCCGGTGGGGCGGCTTCGATTCCCTGGCCCATATCACCTACCCCCTGCGGTATATCCCCCAGACAGAGAACGGGCCCAGCTTCCAAAATCACCAAGAGGAGCTGGAGGAGGCGCTGACCGCGCTGATCCGGGGAGACAAGGCCCTGGAGATGAACACCTCCCGCTTGGTGCGGCCGGGCGTGTCCCTGCCGGACCTGGAGGTCTTTACCCTGTACCGCCGGCTGGGCGGAAGGCTGGTGACCCTGGGCTCCGACGCCCACCGGACGGAGGACCTGGCCCAGGGCATCGATCTGGGCATGGAGCTTTTGAAGCAGGCGGGCTTTTCCTCCTTTGTGGTCTATGAAAAGCGCAGCCCTGTGGAGATGCCGCTGGAGTAGAGGAGAGCCTATGAGTGTTTTTCAAGTGGAACTGAAGCGGGTGGTGGACGACAGCTACCCCATTGAGATCGGCTTTGGCCTGGAGGAAAAGCTGGCGGCGGACCTGCAAAAGGGCCTGCTGGGCGGGATCAGGCGGCTGGCCCTGATCACGGACAGCAACGTGAAGGAGCTGTACGCCGACAGGCTGCTGTCTCTGCTGACGGCGGCGGGCTTTCAGGCGGAGCTTTTCAGCTTTCCCGCCGGGGAGGCCTCCAAGACCCGGGAGACCAAGGCCCGGCTGGAGGACGCCATGCTGGACCGGGATTACCGCCGGGACTGCGCCGTGATCGCTGTAGGCGGCGGCGTGGTCACGGACCTTGCGGGCTTTTTGGCCGGGACCTTTGCCCGGGGCGTGCCCTTTGTGAATTATGCCACCACCCTGCTGGCGGCGGCGGACGCCTCCGTAGGGGG
>CAZRLJ010000105.1:0-4354 GCA_964600905.1 uncultured Acutalibacter sp.
AGCCAGCCCACCTTGTGGCCCATGACCTCCACAATGAAAATGCGGCCGTGGGAGGTGGCGGTGGTATGGATGCAGTCAATGACATTGGTGGCGATCTCCACAGCGCTGTGATAGCCGAAGGTCACGTCGGTCCCCTCGATGTCGTTGTCGATGGTCTTGGGAAGGTGAATGACGTTCAGGCCTTCCTCCCGTAGCAGATTGGCGGTTTTTTGTGTGCCATTGCCGCCCAGGATCACCAGACAGTCCAGCTTCATCTTCTTGTAGTTGTCCTTCATGGATTTGACCTTGTCCACGCTGTTTTCGTCGATGATGCGGATGGTCTTGAAGGGCTGGCGGGAGGTGCCCAGCAGGGTGCCGCCCAGGGTGAGGATACCGGAGAAGTCAGAGGGCTCCATCAGCTTGTACTCGCCGAAAATCAGACCCTTGTAGCCGTCCTTAATGCCGTAAATTTCCACCTCGCTGCCGAATTCCTCATAGAGGCCCTTGGCAACGCCGCGAATGGCGGCATTTAAGCCCTGGCAGTCTCCTCCGCTTGTCAGAATTCCTACACGTTTCATTGTGCATAACTCCTTTCTGAATATTGTTTTTTATGAGAGCATTAAAGTCTTTCCGATTCTTCCGCAGAATGGATGGGAATCAGGGGGCTGTCCTCGGCCATCTGCTGCAGTGCCTTCAGCCGGTCCTGGGCCTGCCGGTAGAAGGTAAGCTGGCTGCTGAAGGCCCGCTTGCCCCGGCGGTTCACGTGCTGGTAGGTGGTGTCCGGCATCATGATCCTGGCATTGGTATTGTCGCTCAGGAATGTGTCCAGAGCGCTGAAGGCACGCTGCTTCAGGTCGGGATCATCAATGGGGAACACCAGTTCGATCCGGCGGTCCAGGTTCCGGGGCATCCAGTCGGCGCTGCCCATGTAGATTTTGGGATCGCCTCCGTTCTCAAAACGGAAGATGCGGCTGTGTTCCAGCAGCTGGCCCACAATGCTGATGACGGTGATATTCTCGCTGACCCCCTCCAGTCCGGGGATCAGGCAGCAGATGCCGCGAACAATGAGCCGGATGGGAACGCCTGCCTGAGAGGCCTCATAAAGCAGACGGATGATCTCCGGGTCCACCAGAGAGTTGACCTTGGCAGTGATCCCACTGGGCAGACCCTTTTTGGCGTTTTCGGTTTCGGCCTTGATCATGCGGACAACGAAGTTCCGCATGGTGTGGGGCGCCACCACAAAACGGCGGTACTCCGGAGGGCGGGAATAGCCGGTGATCACATTGAACAGGGAGGAAGCGTCTGCGCCGTACTGGCTGTTGCAGGTGAACAGGCCCATGTCGGTGTAGATCTTCGCGGTGGAATCGTTGTAGTTGCCAGTGCCCAGATGAAGATAGCGGCGGATGCCGTCCTCCTCCTGGCGGACCACCAGCGCGATCTTACAGTGGGTTTTCAGGCCGTGAAGGCCATAAATCACGTGGCAGCCAGCCTTTTCCAGCTTGTTGGCCCAGTTGATGTTGTTTTCTTCATCAAAACGGGCTTTCAGTTCCACAAGCACGGTGACCTGCTTCCCGTTCTCCGCGGCCTTGATCAAAGCCGCAATAATGGGGGAGTTGCCGCTGACGCGGTAAAGGGTCTGTTTAATGGCCAGTACGTTTTCGTCCTTGGCGGCCTCCTCGATAAACTTGACCACGCAGTCGAAGCTCTCATAGGGGTGATGTACCATGCGATCCTTTTCCCGAATGGCCTGGAAGATGTCGTCATAGCCCCAGAAATCCGCGGGAACCACAGGCCGGATGGGACGGAAGCAGAGCTCTTCAAAGCCCTTTACACCGGCAAATTTGGAGAAGAAGGTGAGATCCAGGGGGCCGGGCACCTCGTAAATCTCATTTTTCTTGATCTTGAGCATATCGATCAGGAACGCCCGGATATTTTTGTCGCATTTCTGCAAAAGCTCCAGGCGGACAGGACGACCGCGCTTCCGGCGCTTGATGGACTTCTTCACCTCGCTCATGAAGTCTTCGGCTTCCTCGTCGATTTCCAGATCGGAGTCCCGGGTAATGCGGAAGGGACAGGCCGCCTTGATGTCATGAAGCTCGAAAAGCTCCTTCAGATTGTGAATGATCACATCCTCCAGCAGGGTAAAACAACGGCCCTCCTTGGAAGGAAGCTCCAGAAAACGGGGAAGGATGCCCGGCACCTGAATGATGGCGTAGCATTTCCCGTCTTCCTTCTTTTCCTTGCTTTTCAGGCATACGGCAAGATTCAGGGATTTGTTGGCAAGCTGAGGGAAGGGACGGCTGCCGTCCACCGCCAGAGGGGTCAGCACGGGGAACAGCACCCGCCGGAAATACTCAGAAAGATATGCCAGCTGTTCCCGGTCCATCTCATCAGGGGAGAGAAACCGGATTCCCTGCTGGTCCAGGGCGGGAACAATGGAACGGTGGAGGCAGGAATACTGCCGCTCCATGAATTTATGGGTCTTTTCCTCCAGCTCCCGGAGAAGCTCCTCCGGCGTCAGATCCAAATTATCCTTGGGCTTGTACCCGGAATTTACCTGCGCTTTCACACCGGCCACACGAACCATAAAAAACTCGTCCAGATTGGAGCCGGTGATGGCCAGAAAACGCAGACGTTCCATCAGCGGATTCTCCTTTTTCAGGGCCTCCTCCAGAACTCTGGCGTTAAAGTCCATCCAGCTTAGTTCCCGGTTGTAATAGGGTATTTTTTTATCTGCCATAGGGATCACCTCTTAAAGTAATTCAAATTTGACGGATAGCTCCGGAGAAAGTCCAAACACATCCTTAAAATACTGAGCGGCTTCTGCAAAGGCCCACTGCTCCAGGAGCGTATTCCCGGAGGCTGCCGCCTTAAAGAGGACCCGGTCGTCCTCGATGGACACCTTCAGATCCCGCAGCCTTCCCCGATGGGATTTATCCAGGGCGTTTGCCATTTGGAAGATGGCCGCCAGCTTGGAGATCACCAGCCTTTCCCTGGTACTCAGCTCGATAAAGGTCAGGTTTTTCTCCATGGTCAGGTCTGTGGAGATGCTTCCGGCAACGAAAGCAACCTCCAGCACCTCTGCCCGGCTCAGCCCAAAGAGGTCCATCCCCTTGATCAGGTCAAAGGTGCATTGGTTATGCTGGCGGACGCTGACAAAGCTGCCGCAGCTGTGAAGGATGGAGGCCAGCTCCAGGATCAGCCTTTTTCCGGGATCCAGGCCGTGAATCCGCTTGAGCTTGTCAAAAAGACGGACAGCATAGCCGGAAATACATTGGGAATGCTCCAGATTGCAGCCAAACCGCCGGGCGGTGGTCTCTGCGCAGGCCAGGGTAAACTCCCGGGTGTTGGCAGCCCGTTCCGATTCCGCCTTGGGGGAAAGCACGCAGCGCATGAAGGCTTCCGAAATATCCGCCTCAGGAGAGTAAACAGCTTTTGCCTTGGGGCAGAACCAAAGCAGCTTTTCGTAGATGGCAAGCGCTGTGTAAAGGATTTCCGCCTGTCGCTCGCTGACGTTATAGTGGAGGGCGATGCTTTCCGGATTCAGGCTGCGGATGGCGCGGTGCATCTCTGTCATGCTTTCACTGTTGATACGGTAAACGCCTTTTTCCGCTCCCGCGCCGCACAGACCGGCGATCAGCCCGATCTGGGAACCGGTGAGGACCAGGTTGCTGACGGGAAATTCGGAAATGGAGATTCGGCCCAGGATCGTGTCCAGATATTCCTCAATCAGGGTGTGAAAGTCCTCGGATGCGCTTTGGACGCCGCGAAGAACGTCGCTGAGCTTCAGCGCCCCCATGGAAATGTTCTGGGAATAGACGATTTTTTTGCCGTCATAGACTGCCAGACCGATGCTGCCGGAGCCCACATAGGCCAGCACCGTATTGCCCTTCAGCGTGATCTCCGCGTCCTCCAGCTTTTTGAGAACCTCCGTATAGATGTAGGCCTTTTCCTGGCTGTCGTCCAGCACGGTGATCTCCATCCCGTTGCGTACCCGAAGCTGATCGACCACCAGGGAGCGGTTCTCCGCTTCCCGCAGCGCCGTGCAGGAGATCACCCAGGGCTTTTGGACATTATAAGAGAGCAGGGCAGAGGAGAACTTCTCCAAAATGGCAGAAAGCTCCCGGAGGCTTTCGAAGCTGATGGCTCCCTGTTCAAACACATCGTGATCCAATCTCAGCGGATACTCCAGATTGTCTAACGGGACGATCCGGCCCTTGGACATCTGCGAAACCCGCATCCGCACGTTATGTGTGCCGATTTCGATCACTGCCGCGGTATGGGCGGCACTCTTTTTGTTCAAAAAATCCCCTCCTGACTTTGGAAAGAGCGAATTTCGCTCTCTGTTATCCTAATTGATAAGGCTATTATACCA
>CAZRLJ010000106.1:0-3809 GCA_964600905.1 uncultured Acutalibacter sp.
GCCAGTAAGGCCCCTTGTAGACTACAAGGTTGATAGGCTGCGTGTGTAAGCATGGTAACATGTTCAGCTTGGCAGTACTAATAGGCCGAGGGCTTGACCATTCATCCTTTTGTTTGGTCTCGCTCCCACCCCCACTCCCTTCCTACCGCTTCTTCCCTTTATTCAGTTTTTAGGGTACTTGCCCTTGAGAAAGCCTGTCCAATCGGACAGGCTTTTTCCTTTATCTTGACGGTTTTTCCTTTCCCATGTTATACTATCTCCATTCTTTCAAATGGGAGGCGGGAATGCATGGAAGGATTGGAATCGGTTCGGGAATTTTACGAAACTGTCAGTGAAGACGGCAGGCTGGAACGTGGACTGGGTGTTGTGGAAGGCTTTCGGACAAAGGAGCTGTTGAAGCGCTTTCTTCCGGCTTCCGGTTGGCGCATTTGCGACATCGGCGGCGGAACCGGCTACTATTCCGATTGGCTGGCTTTGCAGGGGCACAGCGTTTCCGTGCTGGAGCTGGCGCCTTCTGCCGTGGAGGTGGCAAAATCCCGGCAAACCGTTCCCTATGAGGCGGTGGCTGGCGACGCCCGGCAGCTCCCTTGGACGGACGCTTCCTTTGACGCTGCGTTGCTGCTTGGTCCCCTCTACCATTTACAGCAGGAAACAGACCGTCTTCAGGTCCTGACAGAGGCATTTCGCATCTTGCGTCCGGGCGGGATCCTGTTTACGGCGGGGATCTCCAAGTATAGCTCTGCCACATGGGCGCTTTCTGTGTATGGGCAGACAAACGACTATATCGACGATCCCATTTATATGGAAATGCTTCGTGAGGAGCTGACCGCCGGCATACATCGTAAGCCGGCACAGTACAACTGTCTTTGTGACGCCTATTTTCACACGCCTGAAAACTTCCGGCAGGAACTGGGCGAGGCAGGGTTTCAGGTCGATTCCCTGTTTGCCGTGGAGGGCTGCGCCTGGCTTACCCCGGCTTTGGCGGAAAAATGGCAGGACAAGACCTGTCGGGAAAATCTATTGACCTTGGTGCGTCTCACGGAGGAGGAACCCTCTTTGCTGGGCTTAAGTCCTCATTTTCTGGCGGTTGCGAAAAAGCCGTAGAAAAACTGATAGGGCATTATTAGGGAGGGAACTATGCAGAACATTACGGAATCGCTGCGCTGCTACTGCGAGGAGGACATTTTTTCCCTGTATGACGATGTGGATCCTGCTCATGGGCAGTCACATATCCGGACGGTGATCAAAAACAGCCTGGAGCTGGCGGAAGGCCTGCTGGCAGAGGGACAGGAGATCAGCCTTGATATGGTGTATACCGTGGCGGTGTACCATGATGTAGGGATTCGCTATGGACGGAAGGACCATGAGGGCAACTCCGGGAAGTGGCTCATGGAGGACGATGCCCTGAAACGGTGGTTTTCCGAGGAAGAGCGCCAAATCATGAGGGAGGCGGTGGAGGATCACCGGGCGTCCCGGCAGGAGCCTCCCAGAAATATTTACGGGTGCATCGTCAGCGAAGCAGACCGGGATCTGGATCCGGAACGGATCGTCCGGCGCTGTGTGGAATATGGGCTGGCAAATTGCCCGAATCTGTCTGATGAGGAGCAGATCGCCCGCGTTATCGAACACGTCCGGGAAAAATACGGGGAGGACGGGTATCTTCATCTGTGGCTCCCCTGCACGAAAAATCAGCAGGGGCTTACCACGCTTCGGGAGTGGCTGAAAACCGGGGAGCTGGAGCAAAGGAGCCGGACAGCCTTAGAAAAAAAGAAGAGCAAGGAGAGAACGCGGTGAAAACAGTGTATTTTGTCCGCCACGCTCAACCCAATCTCGAAAACCATGTGGATCTGGAACGGGAGCTGACCGAAAAGGGCTTGGAGGACCGCAGGCTGGTCACCGCCTTTTTCCAGAGCCGTCCTGTGGATGGGGTCTATTCCAGTCCCTATCGCCGGGCCATGGATACGATAGAGCCTTTTGCGGCGTCCGCAGGCCTGCCCATACAGGTGGTGGACGACTTCCGGGAGCGGAAGGTGGGGGAAGGGTGGATCGAAGATTTTCACGAATACTCCCTGCGCCAGTGGGCCGATTTTTCCTATAAGCTGCCGGGGGGCGAGTGCATCCGGGAGGTACAGGAGCGCAATATTGAGGCCCTCCGGGGGATCCTCCGGCCGCTCCGGGTAGGGGGAGCCCTGGTGGTAGGCAGCCATGGCACCGCCCTGAGCACGATCATCAATTACTATCAGCCGGACTTTGGCTGTGAGGAGTTCTACCGTTTGGGCAAGATGCCCTGGATCGTAGAGTTCCGCTTTGAGGATGGTTTCAAGGGGGAAGCCTGCCGGGAGATCGTGAGCCACGACCTGTTTACGGGAGAGAAGGAAAGGCTTTTGCAAAGGAATGGCGGCGGGGCGGAATTCCAAAAAGCTGCGGAGCAGACGAAAATTTTTTGAAGGCTTCTATGTTCGGCGGTGCGCACAGCTTTTTGAATATGTAAAAGTGAAAAACCCGGCAGCCCTGGAAGGCTTGCCGGGATTTGCTTTGCAAAAGAAAAACAACCGCTCGCAAGCGGTTGTTCCAGTGTTGGCGAAAACCTATTTTCCCGGGCCGTCACCAGCCAAGTATCTTCGGCACGAGCGGGCTTAACTTCCGTGTTCGGAATGGGAACGGGTGGACCCCCGCCGTAATCAACACCAACTATTCACTGTCTATCAGACAGCTTAACTATGATAACACACTCCTGCAAAAAATGCAAGCATTTTTTCAAAATTTTTTGCTGGAAATTTTTTGGGAAGTTTGATAGGGAACACGCCATCGGTATAAAAAAATAAAACGGCTGCCCTGCTGGGCAACCGTTTCAGTGTTGGCGAAAACCTATCTTTCCGGGCCGTCACCAGCCAAGTATTTTCGGCACGAGCGGGCTTAACTTCCGTGTTCGGGATGGGAACGGGTGGACCCCCGCCGTAATCAACACCAACTCTTTACCGCCTCTCTCGACGGCTTCATTATGATACCACATCGGAAAAGAAAATGCAACCCCTTTTTTGAAATTTTTTCAAAAAAATTTACCAGCCGTCCAGACCCGCCCTCTGCATGGCCCCCAGAAGCTTCGCTTTTACGTCCGGAAAGGTGCCCTCCAGGGTGCGGATGAGCTCTTCCGTGTCCTTGCGGGCGGTGCGGCCGTCGGCCGGGCAGCCGCTCTTAACAACCGGCAGCCCCATGCGGGCGCAGGCGTTGCGGATTTCCCGTTCCTCACAAAAGATCAGGGGCCGCAGAAGGGTAATTTTTTTCCGGCTCAGGTAGCTTTTCGGCGAGAAGCACCCCAGCTTGCCCCCATAAAACAGGTTCATCAGCAGGGTCTGCACCGCGTCGTCCTGATGATGGCCCAGGGCCAGCTTGTTGGCGCCCTCCCGCAGGCACAGGTTGTGCAGGATGCCCCGCCGCATACGGGAGCACAAGCCGCAGGGGTTCGATTCTTTGCGGTCCTCGAAAATGATCCGGCCCAGTTCCGTCTTTTCGATGATGTAGGGCACACCCAGCTTGCCGCACAGGTGAGAGATGGGCCCCAGGTCCATTTCCCGGCCGTGAAAGCAAGGGTCGGCAGTAATGGCCATCAGAGAGAAGCGCTTGGGGTAATAGCGGGCCAAAGCCGCCAGCGCGCACAAAAGAAAGAGCGAATCCTTGCCGCCGGAGACGCCCACAGCCACCACGTCGCCCTCGTCGATCATCTGGTACTTGTCCACTGCCGCCCGGACCTTTCCGGCTAGTTTTTCCATGGAAACACCCCCGCTTATAATACTCGAAAACGGGCCAAA
>CAZRLJ010000106.1:3819-4027 GCA_964600905.1 uncultured Acutalibacter sp.
CGTTGACAAAAGGGAAAGGAACTGGTATAATGAATATTAAGAAAAGGTAGAGCCTGCCGATAGACGGTTGGCCTAGGTTAAATTACTTTGTGTGCAGTAATCGCTCCGGGGCCGGGGCGGTTACTTTTTTGTACTGTGGATCAGAGCAATCAGCAGCGTGACGAGGATTCCGTCCACCATCAGCGCCACCGAGAGGATCTCGTAAGCA
>CAZRLJ010000107.1:0-3870 GCA_964600905.1 uncultured Acutalibacter sp.
GGCATCGGCATCTGCGGCAGGCCCTTCTGCTGCGGCTCCTTCCTGGGGGGCTTTCAGCCGGTGTCCATCAAGATGGCCAAAGAACAGGGCCTTTCCCTGAACCCCGTGAAGATTTCCGGGGCCTGCGGGCGGCTGATGTGCTGCCTGAAATACGAGCAGGAGGCCTATCAGGACCTTTTGCGCACTACGCCAAAGGTCAACGCGGTGGTGTCTACGCCCGATGGAAAGGGCGTGGTGGTGGACCAGAATCTCCTGACCCGCAAGCTCACCGTCCGGCTGGACAAGGACCCTGACAGCGCCCCAAAGGTCTATCAGGTTTCCGAGGTGAAGCTGCTCCGGGACGGCCGCATTAAGGTGGACAAGAAGGAAGCCGAGGAGCTGAAAGAGCTGGAGGAGTGATCCGGCTGAAGTTTCCACCAAAGCCCGGGTTTCTTCAAAAAGAAGTATTGCAATTTCGCCAAAATGTGTTACAATGAATCCTGCATAAGAGATTTATGCAGAATAATCAGTGGAGGTGTTCCCTATGCCTTATGTCATCAGCGACGAATGCATCGCCTGCGGCGCTTGCGCCAGCGAATGTCCCGTGGAGGCCATTTCTGAGGGCGACGGCAAGTTTGTGATCGATCCCGATACCTGCATTTCCTGCGGCGCCTGCGCCGGGGTTTGCCCGGTTGGAGCTCCCCAGGAGGGCTGAGTGAATTTCACTTGGCTGATCGGGTCTGAAAACTCAGAAAAGCGGAGCTCGGAAGGTTTTTCCTGCCGGGCTCTTCTTTTTCTTTTTGGTATTTGAAGTCAGAAAGAGGGGAGGGCCCTATGGAAAATCTGCGCTGGGAAGCCCTTGGGGGCGGCGCGGGGGTGTGGATCACCAAAGAGTACGGATTCACCACAGACACACTGCTGCTGGCATGGTTTGCCCGGCCGAAAGCGGGAGAGGCCTGTGCCGATTTCGGAACGGGCTGCGGGGTGATCCCCATGCTGTGGCGCTCCCGGTGGCAGCCGGGCTCCGTGCAGGCTGTGGAGCTCCAGGAGGAAGCGGCGGCGCTGGCTGCCCGGTCCGTGGAGAAGAATGGCTTTTCCGAAAAGATCAATGTGCTTCAGGGCGATTTGCGGGAATGTGGAAAACTCCTGCCGCCCCAAAGGCTGGATTTGATCGCCTGTAACCCGCCCTATTATCCCATGGGAAGGGGAGGGGTAGGAGATGGGGCCAGAAGGACCGCCCGGCATGAGGAAAGCCTGACCCTGGAAGATCTGACTGCGGCGGCGAGATACGCCCTGCGCTGGGGTGGCAGGCTGTGCGTGTGTCTGCGAATGGAACGGCTGGCGGAGGCGATGACGGTCTTCCGCCGGGGGCGCATGGAGCCAAAGCGCCTGCAGCTGGTGCAGTCCGGCCCGGAAAAGGCTCCCTACCTGTTCCTGCTGGAGTACCGGCACGGCGGGAGACCGGGCCTGACGGCGGAGCCCACACTGGTCCTGCTGGACGGGAGGGGGAGCATGACGCCCCAGGCGCTGGAGGTGTACGGAGAATACAGAAAATCCGGAGGCTCCCCGGCCTGAGGGTGGATTTTCAGGGCAGAAAGGTGGATATGTCATGGAACAAGGAGCCTTATACGTGGTGGGCACGCCCATCGGCAATCTGGGGGATTTCTCCCCCCGGGGGGTGGAAACCCTGCGCCAGGCGGACTTTATTGCCGCGGAGGATACCCGGGTGACCATGAAGCTCTTAAACAGATTCGAGATCAAAAAACCGCTGGTGAGCTACTTCGAGCACAACAAGATCCAGCATGGGGAGATGATCCTTCAGCGGCTCCGGGCGGGGGAGACCTGTGCCCTGGTGTCCGACGCCGGAATGCCTGCCATATCCGATCCCGGCGAAATGCTCATTGCCCGGTGTGCCGCCGAAAATATTCCCGTGTATGTGGTGCCCGGCCCCACGGCGGTGACCTCCGCCCTGGCGGTCAGCGGACTGCCCACAGGCCGCTTCAGCTTTGAGGGCTTTTTGAGCGTGAACAAGCGCAGCCGCCGGGAACATCTGCTTTCTGTGGGGCAGGAGACCCGCACCATGGTTTTTTACGAGGCGCCCCATAAGCTCAGCCGCACCTTGGAGGATTTTGAGAAGACCTTCGGCGGCGACCGGAGGATCGCGGTTGTCCGGGAGCTGACGAAGGTGCACGAGGAGGTGTGGCGTACCACCCTCCGGGAGGCTGCCGCCCATTACCGGGAGCAGGAGCCGAAGGGGGAATATGTGCTGGTGGTGGCCGGAGCGGAAACGCCTACCAACCCCCAGGAAGAATACACTCTGGAGGATGCCGCGGAGCTTGCCCGGGAGCAGATGGAACAGGGCCTTTCCGCCAGCGACGCCGCCCGGGAGGCGGCCCGGGTCACCGGAGTGCGCAAGGGAGAGATCTACCGCCTGATCGTGGAGAAGGAATAGGGCGCAAAAAGCCCCGAAAAATTCGTGACACCGCAGGACTTTTATGGTATCCTGAAAGCAGAAAGAATAGAACCGCCGGGAAAGGGGAGTTTGTCGTGATCCGAAAGACAAAAATCATTTGTACGCTGGGCCCCGCTACAGAGGACGAGGGCGTTCTGCGCCGCCTGATGCTGGGAGGCATGAATGCCGCCCGCTTCAATTTTTCCCACTGCACCCATGAGGACGCGGCCCACAAGCTGGAGATGGTCTGCCGCCTCCGGGAGGAGCTGGGCCTGCCCATCGCCACGGTTTTGGATACCAAAGGCCCAGAAATTCGCGTGAAATCCTTTGCAAACGGTCCCATTGAGCTGAAGGCCGGAGATATTTTTACCCTCACCACACGGGAGGTCCCCGGCGATGAAAAGGTGGTTTCCATCACCTATGAGAACCTGCCCGGCGACCTGCAGCCCGGCGCCAGAGTGCTGATCGACGACGGCCTGGTGGAAATGCGGGCACAGCATGTGTCGGAAACCGACATCGTCTGTGAGGTAGTCAACGGAGGCAGGGTGTCCAACAACAAGGGGATCAACGTCCCCGGCACTAAGCTGACCATGCCCTTTATCAGCGAGAGGGATCGGTCCGACATTGTTTTCGGCATCGAAAACGGATTTGATTTCATTGCCGCCTCCTTTGCCCGCTCCGCCAGGGATATTCTGGAGATCCGGAAGATCCTGGAGGAATACGGCTGCCACACCATCCGTATCATCGCCAAGATCGAGAATATGGAAGGCGTGGAAAATATTGACGAGATCCTGCGGGTCGCCGACGGCATTATGGTCGCCCGGGGCGACATGGGCGTGGAGATCCCCTTTGAGGACGTGCCCGTCATTCAGAAGCAGCTGATCCAGAAATCCGTCCACGCCGGCAAGGAGGTGGTTACCGCCACCCAGATGCTGGACTCCATGATGAAAAATCCTCGGCCCACCCGGGCGGAGGCCACCGACGTTGCCAACGCCATCTACGATGGCACCAGCTGCATTATGCTTTCCGGCGAGACCGCCGCGGGCGCTTACCCTGTGGAGGCCTTGGAAACCATGGTGCGCATTGCCGAAAAGGCCGAGCAGAATATTGATTACATCCACCGATTTAACGTCCGGGACAATACGGATGTGGCCTTTGACGTGACCAACGCCATTTCCCACGCCACCTGCACCACGGCCCACGACCTGGGAGCCAAGGCCATCATTACAGTGACGAAGTCCGGCGGCACTGCCCGCCAGCTTTCCAAGTTCCGGCCCCTGTATCCCATTATCGGCTGCACCATTGAGGAGCATGTCCGCCGCCAGCTGAATCTTTCCTGGGGCGTGTATCCCCTGCTCATTGACGAGGAAAGCGATACCGACGCCCTGTTTGACCATGCCGTGGACGCGGCGGAAAGGACGGGACTGGTCAGAAGCGGC
>CAZRLJ010000108.1:0-3834 GCA_964600905.1 uncultured Acutalibacter sp.
AAAAGCCCTTTCTTGACAGAAAATTTTTGTTCTGCTATGCTGGACAAAAATGAGCAGAAAAGGACAGGACTTTCCGTCCTCTTTGTGCTATGATCAAATTGCCGCCGGACGGGAAAGGAAGATCGCCTATGGATTGGACCGAAGCGCTGCGCAGCGCCATCGAGTATATGGAGGCCCACCTGCTGGAAAAAATCACGGCAGAGGATGTAGCCGCCCATGTCTTTATCTCGCCTTTCTATTTGCAGAGGGGCTTTGAAATCGTCACCGGCTGCACCGTCTCCCGGTACCTGCGGAGCCGGAGGCTGTATCTGGCGGCGCTGGACCTGGCGGCAGGCCGGGGCGGACTGATAGACATTTCCGCCCGCTACGGCTTTGAGACCCCGGAGAGCTTTACCAAGGCCTTTTCCCGGTTTCACGGCGCCACGCCCACACAGGTCCGGGAAAACAGCAAGCTGATCAAGCCCTTTTTCCCCATGAAGATCACCATATCCGTACAAGGAGGAAACGCCATGGAATACACCATTATGCACAAGCCGGGCTTTCAGGTCATCGGCTTCCAGAGGGAGATTCCTTTCGATGCCGGCCATCGGGAATGCCCCAGGTTCTGGGAGGAAATCTCAAAACAATATCTGGAGCCCCTGCAGGCCGGAAAGGAGCCGGAAAGCCCGTGGGAGCAGGCCGTTCTCTGCCACCACATCGGAGAGTATGGCGTGTGCCTGGACGACGGCGGCGGGGAAACCTTCCGCTATATGATCGGCGGGCTGTACCGGGGCGGCCCCGTGCCGGAGGGAATGGTTTTGCACGCCTTTCCGGAGACGGACTGGGCCGTTTTCCCTTGCCGCGGGCCCCTGCCCGGCGCTTTTCAGGCCCTGAACAGCGCCATCTTTCGGGAATGGCTGCCGGGAAATCCCAAGTACGAGCTGGCCCTGGAGGCAAACATCGAATGGTACTCCCCCATGGAGGACAGCCCCGATTACGAAAGCGCCATCTGGGTGCCGGTAAAAGAAAAGTAGAGAAAGAGGAATTCCATATGGAAGCTAATTTTATCAAAAAGCCCGCCTTTGCCGTCATCGGCAAACAGGGCAGCACAGAGGACGGGCCAGGCTTCATTCAGGCCCTGTGGGAGGACGCCAACGCCCACTTTGATCAGGTGGAGGCTCTGGCCAAACGGGACGAAAAGGGACGGCTGGCTGGGGTCTGGGGGCTGATGTCCGATCGATCCCTGTCCTTTCATCCCTGGGAGGAAAACCTGACCAAGGGCCTGTACCTGGCCGGTGTAGAGGTGGAGGATGCGGCTTCGCCCCCGGAAGGCTGGGTAAAATGGGTCTCTCCGGCTTACGAATACATGGTGGTGGAAAGCGGCCAGGAAAGCCTCTCCTGCGCCTTGAAGGAGCTGGATCGCCTGGGTCTCTCCCTGGCCGGAGCCATCTACGATCATACAAGCCCGGAAACCGGGGAGGGCTTTCAGTATCTTCCCATCCGGCGGCTGTAAGGGAGGACAAAGCATGACAGAAGAGATCAAACGCCATTATCTCCAGACGGGACCCTACACTTACGCTGGGGCTTACGGAGAGTATTTCCGGAGTCTCCCCGATGACCCCAAAGCCCTGGGGGACTTGATCTCCCACCAGATCGTCCACCGGGTCACCCTGCTGGAGGGCAACAGCGGGGCCAATGCCGACCTCCGGTACGGCGACATGACCAGGTTCCCCTGGTACAGGATGCGCTGCGAGGACGACGTTTTTTTGACCGCTCCAGCCATCACCGCCGAGTTGTTCCGGCTGGACCCCCGGGGCTTTACAGCCGACAGGGCGGTGGAGAACAAGCTGATCCTGACCTGCCGGTATGTTTCCGTGCTGGTTTCCGCCATCTACAAGACAAAGGGGATCCCCTGCCGCAGCCGGGCCGGCTTTGCCCCCTATTTTCAGCCGGGAATCAGCATGGACCATTGGATCAACCAGGTCTACAGCGAAAAGGAAAACCGGTGGATCACCTTTGACGCGGACGGGTTTTACGACGAGCAATCCATGGGCATCACCCAGTACGACATGGACTGTGCCGACTTTGACTGGGCCGCCCGGGCGTGGCTTTCCATCCGCCGGGGAGAGACAGACGGCAGGCAGTTCCTGTATGCCGACGGTCTCGGCACCTGTTCTTTGAAAGCCGTGATCCGCTATTTGTTTTACGATCTTCACGCCCTGATGAATCACGAGATTTCCTACCTGTTTCAGCCCAGCTACGCAGAAGGCAGATTTGAGCTCCTTTCTCAGGAAGATCTTGCGGAGCTGGACAGTCTGGCAGAGCTTCTGCTGGATCCGGACGGGAATTTCCCGGAGCTCTGCCATCTGTGGGAAACAGAGCGAAAATTCCGCATTCTCAGCAGCCCTCTGGTGTAAACCGGCCGGCAGACAGTAAGAAAAGACGCGCCCGCTGTAAAATGCAGCCGGGCGCGTCTTTCTTGTTGTAAAACCTGTCTTGTAATGGTATAATACCTACAATGGAGAATTCCGTTTTGTCGGAAAGGAGGGGATGGAATTGCGTCAGCTGCTGAAAAAGCATGGCCGCTGGTTTTGGGATCGGATCGGCCGGGACCGGCTGGATTCCACGGCGGCCCACGTGGCTTTTTTTCTCATTATTTCCTTCCTTCCCTTTCTGGTGCTGGTGCTGACCCTGATGCAGCGCATCCACTTTTCCTCCGGCATGTCCGTCATTGAGGCGGCGCTGCAGATGCTCCCCCCGGCAGTGGCCCAGTTTATTGCAGACCTTTTCCCCTCGCCGCTTCAGGCCGGATCGGTTTTGCCCATCGCCATCGCCACGGCGGTATGGTCTTCCTCCATTGGCATGGTGGCCCTGATCAAGGGCCTTGACCAGATTTACGAGACGGAAGATCCCCGCAACTATTTCGGCCTGCGGGCCATCGCCATTGTCTATGTGCTGGCCTTTGCCGCGGTGGTACTCATCACCGCGGCCCTGCTGGTGTTCGGGAGCACCATTTACAATTACCTGCTGGACCATTTGCCGCCTTTTTTCGCCGCCCTTTTGCTCCACTTCAAATCCCTGGTAGGCTTTGCGCTTTTGTTCATTTTCTTTACCCTGATGCTGCAATTTCTCCCGGGCCGGCGGATCAAATTTGTTTGCAATCTTGTGGGCGCGGCTGTGGGCGCGGGAGGCTGGGTGCTGTTTTCCTACTTCTTTTCCCTGTTTGTATCCTCCTTCGCCAACTTTTCCATCTACGGCGGTCTTGCCACCTTGATCATGCTGATGTATTGGCTGTTTTTCTGCCTGTACATTATGTTCCTGGGCGCGGAAGTCGGCGTCTGGCTGGAGCGTTCCGGGATCCGGGAGGATCTGCGAACCCTGTTTGGCCGACAGAAGAAGGGCCGGCACATGAAAAAGCACTCCGAAAAAACAGTTGAAACCGCTGAAAAATCTGAAGAACGAGAGGAATAGTCCTATGAAAACCATTGTCGTCATCGATGGACAGGGCGGGAAAATGGGCGCTGCCCTGTCCAGCCAGTTCAAGGCAGCCCTCCCCGAAGTGCGGGTGATCGCCGTGGGAACCAACTCCGTGGCCACCGCCGCCATGCTCAAGGCGGGGGCCGACGCCGGAGCCACGGGGGAAAATCCCGTGGTGGTCAATGTGGCCGGGGCGGACGTCGTTGCCGGGCCCATGGGCATTATTACCGCCAACGCCCTGTACGGAGAAATCACCCCCAAAATGGCGGCGGCTATCTCCGAAAGCAGGGCCCAGAAGCTGCTGATCCCCGTAAACCGCTGCTCCGTCACCGTGGTGGGGGTAGAGGAGCTTTCCCTCACCGACTACGTGAAGCTGGC
>CAZRLJ010000109.1:0-3752 GCA_964600905.1 uncultured Acutalibacter sp.
CGGCAATGCCGTATTCCGCCGTGTGGTGCATCTCCCAGGTGCGGATCTGCACCTCAAAGGGCACTCCGCCCTTGGTGATCACCGTGGTGTGCAGAGACTGGTACATGTTGGGCTTCGGCAGGGAAATATAATCCTTGAACCGGTTGGGCAGGGGCTGGAACATATCGTGGATCACGCCCAGCACGTTGTAGCAGTCCTCTATGGTGTCCACAATGACCCGGATGGCCAGCACGTCGTAGATTTCCTCAAAGGACTTTCCCTGGATGAACATCTTCCGGTAGATGCCGTACACGCTTTTTACCCGGCCCTCGATATACACGTTGGGAATGGAAAGCTCCACCCGTTCCTTGATGGTGCCCATGGTCTCGTCGATGAATTGCCTGCCGCTCTGGATGCGGGCCTGCAGGTCCTCCTCGATCTCCCGGTAGGCCATGGGGTCCAGGTACCGCAGGGACACGTCCTCCATGAAGTCCTTTACCCGCCGGATACCCAGGCGGTGGGCAATGGGGGCGTACATCTCCAGGCATTCCAGGGCCTTATCCCGCTGTTTTTGGGGAGAGACATACTCCAGGGTGGTCAGGTTGTGTATCCTGTCGGCAAATTTGATGATGATGACCCGAATATCCTCGGCCATGGCCATCAGCATTTTCCTCAGGTTCTCCGCCTGCTGCTCCTCCCGGGAGGAATAGGGGATCTTGCCCAGCTTGGTAACGCCGTCCACCAGCAGGGCCACGTCGGGACCGAATTTTTTGCGGATCTCCTCCACGGAGGTGTCCGTATCCTCCACCACGTCGTGGAGCAGGCCCGCCATAACGGACTCGGTATCCATGCCGAAGCCCACCAGGATCGCCGCCACCGACAGGGGGTGGATAATGTAGGGCTCCCCCGATTTCCTGACCTGGGGGCGATGGCGTTCCTCCGCCAGGTCGTAGGCCTTGCGGATACGCTCGCCGTCATATTCCTTTCCGCTTTCTGCGATGGCCTGTTCCAGCTCCTCAAAGGTGCTGATCTGCACCGCCAGCTTCATTTTTGCGGCCATTGATGTTCCTCCTCAGTCAAAACTCTAACCAAGAGCTTTCAGCTGCCGGAAAATTTCCGAAGCATAAATATCTTTTTTCTCTCCCGAAGGCAGAAGCTCCGTGCGCAGGAGATCGCCGGTCCCCTCTCTGCGGATCAGCTGCCGCTCCTCCAGAATGTCCAGGCACACCAGCAGCCTCCCCAGGGAGGGCATTCCCAGCAGCGCCGGCTGGAAGGGAGCTTTTCCCTGGGCTTTCAGTTTTCGATACACCTGGGCCAGATCGTCCCGGTCCGGCAGGAGCTCCTCCATCTCCTCAGGGGAAAGGCGCTCCCGGCGGCGGAATTTTTCATACCGCCGGTAGGACCGCAGACTGCCGCTGTCGTCCAGCCCGGCGGGCCGGATGTCCCGGACCGTGATGGAAAGCTGCCGCTCCTCCCGGAACTCCCGGAGGTCCAGGGACACGGCAAGGTCCACCCGGTCCCCCAGGGAAAAGGGGAATTCCTCCCGCCGGACCCCAAAGCGCATACAGGTGAAAAACGCTCCGTCCCTGGCACAGGCCAGCCGCAGATGCCCTCCGTTTCCCACGGGGGTGATCTCCCGGATCTCCACGCCGAACAGTCCGAAAACAGGCTGCGGATTGCCGCTGCCGAAGGGCTCCAGCCGGTTCATGTCCAGGGGCATTTCCGTGTTCAGGGACGCGGGGCGCAGACGGCAGTCCAGGTGCAGAACCGGCGCCGGCATTTCCGGACAAACCCGGGCCGCATACTCGTTTATTTCCCGGCGGAAGGCCTCCACGTTTTGGGCCTTCAGCGTGACGCCCGCTGCCATGGGATGGCCGCCAAAGCGGTCCAGCAGGCCCCCACAGGCGGAAACGGCATCAAAGAGGGAGAAGCCCTCCACGCTTCTGCCGCTGCCCTTGGCGTTCTCCCCGTCCCGGGAGATCACAAAGCAGGGCTTTCCATAGCGCTCCGTGATCCTGGCCGCCACAATGCCGATGACCCCGTGGTGCCAGCCCTCGCCGCAGACCACGATGATCCGGCTGTAGCGCAGGCTGGGGTCCTTCTCCACCATCTCCATGGCCTCGGCGGCAATAGCAGCCTCCACCCGGCGGCGCTCCTCGTTGTCATTGCAGATTTCCTCTGCCAGATTGGCTGCTTCCTCCGGCTCCTCGCAGCAGAGCAGCCGCACCGCCCGGTCCGGGGAACCCATCCTCCCGGTGGCGTTCAGCCGGGGGATCAGGGTAAAGGCCAGGTTCCCGGCGGTCAGCTCCCTGCCGGAAAAGCACAGCTCCAGCATGGCGGCGATCCCAGGGCGGGCTCCCCGTCCCATCTGCCGCAGGCCTGCCCGGACGATCAGCCGGTTCTCCCCCACCAAGGGGACCACGTCCCCCACGGTGCCCAGGGAGGCCAGGTCGGCATATTCCGACAAAATCTCCTCCTCGTTACCATCCTCCAGAGCCATCAGGAGCTTCAGGGCCACCCCGGCCCCGGAGAAGTCCTTGAAGGGCGTTTCATCGTCGGCGCGGTAAGCGTCCACCACTGCCACGGCGTCGGGCAGGACCTGCTGGGGGCGGTGGTGATCCGTGATCACCACATCCAGGCCCAGCTCTTTTGCATAGGCCACCTCGTCCACAGAGGAAATGCCGTTATCCACGGTGATAATGAGCTTGACCCCCTGCCCATGGAGGGTCTCCACAGCATGGCGGTTCATCCCGTAGCCCTCGCCCTCCCGCTGGGGGATGTAGTAGAGCACGTCGGCGCCCACCGCCTCCAGATAGCTGAAAAGCATGGCGGTGGCGGTGACGCCGTCAGCATCGTAATCGCCGTAGACGGCGATCCTTTCAAACTCGTCGATGGCCCGGCGGATCCGCGCCACGGCCTTCTCCATATCCTTCATCAGGAAGGGGTCCGAAAACGCTCCCGCCCCGCCAAGCAGGGCCTCCACTTCCTCTTCCGAGCTGATTCCCCGAATCTCCAGCAGCATGGCCAGGAAAAACGGGATGGAATGTCGCTCCGCGATCTGTGCCGCCCGGTCCTTATTGAGGGAGGAAACCTCCCATTGCTTGATATTCACTGCTCTGTCCCCTCATTTTCCCCAACAGAATCCAGTATAACCTGATTGCGTATCCTTACAAAAGCAAAAAATGTTTATTCCTGCCTATTTTATCACGGTTTTTGCAAACTTGCAATATGTCCGAGGCATTGCCTTTCCTGTTTGTTTGTGCTATACTGACTGCAAATGGTCAGTTATGACCACTTGCAGTCAGTGGGAAGAAGGCCGTTTTCTTCGCAAGCTCGAAGAAGTATAAGTCTTTCCTGCGGAAAGACCGGCCTTGCTTCCGCCGTCATCGAAATCTTTTTATGTCATACTGACTCCAAGAAATTATTGTTATGAAACGCTGAGGTGCGGGGCGCCTCTCTTATTCATTCGGAAAAGCACGGAGGGGAACCAGATGCGGGCAGTGATACAGCGGGTCCACGGGGCCGAGATCACCATTGATCATAAGGAAACCCGGCGCATCGGGCCGGGTTTGGTGGTATTTCTGGGGGTCATGAAGGGCGACGGCCAAAGCCAGGCGGATTTTCTGGCCGCGAAGATCCGGGAACTGCGGATCTTCACCGACGAAAACGACAAGATGAACCTGTCCCTGGCGGATGTGGACGGGGAGATGCTGGTGGTATCCAATTTCACCCTAAGCACCGACTGCAAAAAGGGACGCCGTCCCTCCTTTGAC
>CAZRLJ010000110.1:0-3647 GCA_964600905.1 uncultured Acutalibacter sp.
CAATGCCCTCCTCGGCCTGCTCCATTCTGCGGCGGCCCTCAAAGGCAAAGGGCTTGGTGACGATGCCCACCGTCAGGGCGCCCTGCTCTCTGGCGATCTGCGCCACCTTGGGAGCCGCGCCGGTGCCGGTGCCGCCGCCCATTCCGGCGGTGATAAACACCATGTCGGCGTCCTTCAGGGTGTTGGCGATGGTTTCACGGCTTTCCTCCGCAGCCTTCTCGCCGATCTCGGGCTTGGAGCCGGCGCCCCGGCCCTGGGTCAGCTTTTCTCCCAGCTGCACCTTCACGGATGCCTGAGAGCGCTGCAGCGCCTGCTTGTCCGTATTCATGGAGACCAGCTCCACGCTGCGCACCCCGGCGCTGGCGATGCGGTTCACGGCGTTTCCGCCGCCGCCGCCCACGCCTACCACCTTGATGGTCTGGGGAGTTTCATTCAGCAGATTGTCAACTTCAAAAGGCATATCGTATTTCCTCCTTGACTCTCCCGGCACAAAACCCTTCTCACTTGCGTGTAGCCGGAAGCTTTCTCTTGCGCTTTTACCCAGCAGACTTTTATGGGCATTCCACAGCAATGATACTACATCATATAATCTATCACTTTTTTGATAAAATTTCAAGGAATTTCTGAAAAAAAGGCTGGCAAATTCAAGATTTTTCTGCAATTTCAGCCAATGCAGGGAAGTCTTTCGACTTTTTGGACCATTTTACCCCTCCCTGTGAGCTATTTTCCCGTTTCTGCCAAAGGCTCAGCCGGTAAAAATACCGTCCGGAATTCCCTCTCCCCGGGTGCTGCCCTGGCCCGGCTCCGGCGTGGGTTCGGCGCCATCCTCCCCGGAGCCGCTCTCCGGAGCTGGGGTGGGAGTGCTGACCGCGGTCTGGCTGCCGCCGTCTGAGGGGGATGCAGCGGCGATCTGTGCGGCGGCTGTCTCCACCTCGCCGGGGGTGAAGTAGGCCTTGGAGGTCTGATCGGCATAGGAAAGATCCAGCACGCCCTTTTCCTTTGGTCCCAGATCAGGCACAGCCTTGGAATAGCCGAATTCCACCTTGTAGCCCAGCTCCACGGCACTGCCCAGCTGGAACTCTACCCGGTCCTGATACAACAGCCGGATATTGGACAGATCCCGCAGGTCCAGCAGGGTAAAATCCCCGGCCGCCTCCAATTCGTCCAGCTTCTCCAGGATGGTCTCATAGGCCCGGAACACATCGTCCCCACTGCCGCTTTCCTCCGCCGGGGCGGTACTCGCTTCCACCGGCCCTCCGGCGCCGAGGAGCTGTCCCAATATGGGGTTCTCCAGGGGCAGGCCCAGCACCTGCAGGGCCCCGGCCAGGGGACTTGTCTGCTCCTCCAGAATTTTTCCCGTACTGCTGATATAGAGCCAGCTGCCGTTATGGGACACACTGGCGGCAGCCTTTGCCGCTGTCAGCCTGATCTCCACCGTACCCGGCAGGTGGCGGACGACCTCCGCCTTGCCCACGTAGGGCAGCTGCTCCTCCAGCTCCCGGGCCTTGTCCTTTGTGGAGAGAAACACCAGATTGTCGCCGATCTGGTACTCGCAGATCTGCAGAATCTGCTCCTGGCTGTAGCGTTCCGCCACATCCCCGGTGATGCTGATCTCCGAAACCTTAAACAGCATGGAGACCGCCAGATAGGCCGTCGCCACCGCCATGGCCATCACGATCACAGTGATCATGGCCCGGCGGGCGCCGCTGCTCATAGGCTTCCTGTTCGCCACCGAGGGGGAGGGCTTCGGTCTGCGCTCCGCGCCGCTGCGGGGCTGGGGCTTGTCCCGCCCGGGCCGCCGCTGTCCCGCGGGAGGACGCCTCTCCGGGAATTGCCAGTCCGGCAGCTCCCGCTCCGGCGCAGGCCTTTGGGACGGCCGTTTTCCGGGCCGCTCCTTTCTGGACTTTTTCCTCTTTTCAGCTTCTCTGGAGCTTTCCTGCTTCTTTCTGGATTTTCCCGGCTCTCTGGGAGGCCTGGGAGGGCTTGCAAACAGGCCCAAGTCATACCGCTCCTCAATGGAGATGGGCGGCCGGGAGCCGCCGCTTCCCCCAGAGGAAACGGCGTCCCGGCTGCTGCGGAAGTCAGGCGTGATCACAGAATTGGAGCTGACGTCCTCAAAGCTCCCGTTTTCCCACATACTGCCTTTTCGTTTGTCGGACATGATCACGCCCTCCTTTCTGCTGTCTCTAGGAAGCTCTGATGAAATCAACGGGTCAGACCGGCAAGCAGATTCTTTGCCTGTAGAAGCTCCAAAATCGCAGGAATACTTGGTGTATTTCAAGGTTTTGGGGCAAATACAGGCGGAAAATATGCCGCCGGAATGTGCCCGGGGATTTATTCAGAGGTTCCTCTATTCCACTTTCCGGATCCTCGCCCCCAGGTCCGCCAGGTTCTCCTCCAGCCGTTCATACCCACGGGCGATGTAATGGTCGCCGGAAATCTCCGTCCGTCCCTTGGCGGCCAGGCCCGCCACCACCAGCGCCGCGCCGCCCCGGAGGTCGCTGGCCTCCACCGGCGCACCGGTCAACTGCTCCACGCCCTCCACCACGGCAACTTTTCCCTCCACCTTGATGTTGGCGCCCATCCGACGCAGCTCTGCGGCGTGCTTATAGCGGTTTTCAAATATGTTTTCCACAAAAACGCTGGTTCCCCGCCCCACAGCCGCCATACTCATCACCATGGGCTGGGCGTCGGTGGGAAAGCCGGGGTAGGGCATCGTTCTGATATGTCTTACAGCCTTCAGCTCCCGGGGCGCCATAATGTTCAGGGCGCTTCCCAGCTGACGCACCACACAGCCCGATTCCTCAAAGGGGGAAAGCATGGGCAGAATGTGGGTGTTATCAACATCCCGAAGGGTCAGGTTCCCGCCGGTGACCGCCGCAGCAGCCATATACGTGACGGAAACGATCCGGTCCGGCATCACCCGGTGCTCGCAGCCGTGAAGCTCCCGGACGCCGTCGATGATGATACAGCTCTCCCCCGCCCCGTAGATCCTGCCGCCGCAGCGGTTCAGAAAAGCGGCCAGATCGCTGATTTCCGGTTCTCTGGCGGCATTGGCAATGACCGTAGTGCCCTCTGAGCGCACCGCCGCCAGCATCACATTCTCTGTGGCGCCCACGCTGGGAAAGGCCAGAGAGATATAGGAACCCTTGATTCCCCTGGGCGCCCGGCAGTTCAGGCAGCCCCCTGTCTCCTCGATCTCCACCCCCAGCCGCTCCAGGGCGGCAAGGTGCAGGTCAATGGGCCTGGGGCCCAATTCGCACCCGCCTGGAAAGCAAAGGCTTGCCTCCCCGCACCGGGATACCACCGCCCCCAGAAACACAATGGAAGATCGCATTTCCCGCATCAGCTCGTTGGGTACGCTGCTGCGGTTCAAAACGGCGTCCACAGCCAGGTTGGAGCCATCCCTGACGCACCGGCACCCCAAATGCTCCAAGATCCGCTGGGCAGCGGTCACGTCCGTCAGGTCGGGACAGTTGTGAAACACAGTCTGTCCCTTGCACAGAACGGAAGCCGCCAGCAGCGGGAGGGCGCTGTTTTTGGCTCCCTGCACACTGATCTCCCCGCAAAGCTCAGCGGGGCCGTCAATCACGATCATAGGAACACCCCATTTCCGATTATGCATACGCTATCATATGAAGTGTTCC
>CAZRLJ010000111.1:0-3572 GCA_964600905.1 uncultured Acutalibacter sp.
GGTTCTGACGGCCCTGATGGTCCGGCCAAAAACAGGTGGTAGCCGCAGAAGTGATTGTAATACCACGCTCCTGCTCCTGTGCCATCCAGTCCATCGTAGCGGCGCCCTCATGGGTCTCGCCGATCTTATAGTTGACGCCCGTGTAGAACAGAATCCGTTCTGTAGTCGTCGTCTTACCGGCGTCAATATGGGCCATGATGCCGATATTTCTGGTAAGTTCCAGGGGTACTTGTCTAGCCATAAGTGAAATGTCCTCCTTACTACGCCTTTACCATCTGTAATGGGCAAAGGCACGGTTGGCCTCGGCCATCTTGTGGGTATCTTCCCGCTTCTTCACAGCGCCGCCGGCGTTGTTGAGCGCATCGAGGATCTCCCCGGCCAGACGCTCCTGCATCGTGCGCTCGGAGCGGGACCTTGCATAGGTGGTAAGCCAACGCAGACCCAAGGTCTGACGGCGTTCAGGACGGACCTCCATGGGCACCTGGTAGGTGGAACCGCCGACACGGCGGGACTTGCATTCCAGGCTGGGCATAATGTTTTCCATGGCCTGCTCAAAGGCCTCCAGGGGTTCTTTGCCGGTTTTCTCCTGCACGATGCCGAAAGCACCGTACACGATCTTCTGGGCAACACCCTTTTTGCCGTCGAGCATGATATTGTTCACCAGACGGGTGACAAGTTTAGAATTATACATGGGATCGGGCAAAACGTCTCGCTTTGCCACATTGCCTCTTCTTGGCATGATCTTCCCTCCTTCATAAAATGAATTCATCGGTACTCGAGGTAACGGCACAAGGCTATGCCCTGTCCCTCACCCCGCTTGGCCAGATGGCAATTTATCGATCCCACCGGGATATAACGATAAAATGCCTAGCCATTGATCTGCTCGGTCGCGGGGAAAAACTACTTCTTCGCCGCACCGGCCTTGGGCCGCTTTGCGCCGTACTTGGAACGGGCCTGCATACGCTTGGCCACGCCCTGAGTATCCAGTGTGCCGCGGATAATGTGGTAACGCACGCCGGGCAGGTCGCGCACACGGCCGCCGCGGATCATCACCACGCTGTGCTCCTGCAGGTTGTGACCAACGCCGGGGATATACGCGGTGACCTCGATGCCGTTGGAAAGCCGGACTCTGGCGATCTTACGCAGAGCAGAGTTGGGCTTCTTGGGGGTCTGGGTCTTGACGGTGGTGCACACGCCGCGCTTCTGGGGGGAATCCTGATCAATAGCGGAACGCTTCTTTGAGTTCCAACCCTTCAGCAGTGCAGGGGCCTTGCTCTTTTTGTCCGCAGTGGCACGGCCATTGTGGATCAACTGGTTAAAGGTAGGCATATTTATCTCCTTTCTTTTGATGATTCGGTATCCCACCGCAAAGCCCATCGGGCCTCTGCGCCGGGATCCCGTTGTTTATGCTCAGGGGGCAGAACAGCTTTCCCTATTTCTGCCCGCCTTAACATCGCAATATGCGGTCAACCGAATTATTATAGTATAAAAAGTCGGCCGCTGTCAAGCTTTTCCTTGCTTTTCCGTTATTCAACGGTCTCCGGCACAACCGGACTCTCCTCTGGAACAACGGTCTCCACCGGGTATCCGGCCTCGCTGTCGCTCTCGCCGCCGTATTCCCGCTGGATCTCCACCTCGCTGTAGCACTTCATTCCCGTACCGGCGGGAACCAGCTTGCCGATGATCACGTTCTCCTTCAGGCCCATCAGCGTGTCCACCTTGCCCTTGATGGCGGCGTCGGTCAGCACGCGGGTGGTCTCCTGGAAGGAGGCGGCGGACAGGAAGGAGTCGGTGGCCAGAGCCGCCTTGGTGATACCCAGCAGGATGGGCGTGTAGGTGGCCTCCCGCAGGCCGGTCTCCCCTGCCGCAATGCGGCGCCGGATCTCGTCGTTGGCGGAAAGGACCTCGTTCTTGTCGCTGAGGCTGCCCACCATCAGATCGGTGTCGCCGGGATCGTCCACCCGGACCTTCCGCAGCATCTGGCGGACGATGATCTCGATATGCTTATCGTTGATGTCAACGCCCTGCATCCGGTAGACCCGCTGCACCTCGGAAATCAGGTAATCCTGAACCTCCTCGGTGCCGCTGATGGCCAGCACGTCGTGGGGGCTGACGGAGCCCTCGGTGATCCTCTTGCCCCGCTTGATATACTCCCCTTCCTTCACGGTGACCCGGGAGCCAAAGGGAATCAGGTAGGAGCGGGAATCGCCGGTCTCCTCATCGGTGACCACCACATGGCGGTTTTTCTTGATCTCCTCAAAGGTGACCTTGCCGTCGATCTCGTTGATAATGGCCACATGCTTGGGCTTGCGGCCCTCAAACAGCTCCTCCACACGGGGCAGACCCTGTGTAATATCTTCCGCGCTGGCCACGCCGCCGGTATGGAAAGTACGCATGGTCAGCTGAGTACCGGGCTCGCCGATGGACTGTGCCGCGATAATACCCACGGCCTCGCCCACCTGAACAGGCTGTCCGTTGGCCAGGGAAGCGCCGTAGCACTTCCTGCACACGCCGTTCTTGGCGCGGCAGTTCAGCACGGAACGGATCTTGATGCGCTCCACGCCCCGGCTGACAATGAGCTCCGCGTCGGCGTCGTTCATCATCTTGTCCTTGGATACCAACACATTGCCGTCCTCATCGCAGAAATCCTCCACCAGATAACGGCCTACCAAGCGCTCGCTCAAAGGCTCGATGGACTCGGGACCAGCGGTGATGCTGAAGATCTCCAGGCCGTCGGTGGTGCCGCAGTCGTCCTCCAGAATAATGACCTCCTGGGATACGTCCACCAGACGGCGGGTCAGATAACCGGAGTCGGCGGTACGCAGAGCCGTGTCGGTCAGGCCCTTACGGGCGCCGCGGGAAGAGATGAAGTATTCCAAAATGTTCAGGCCTTCACGGTAGTTGGCCCGGATGGGAATCTCAATGGTCTTACCGGAGGTATTGGCAATCAGTCCGCGCATACCTGCCAGCTGACGGATCTGGCTCATGCTGCCACGGGCGCCGGAATCCGCCATCATATAGATGGGGTTGTACCGGTCAAGGCCCTGCTGCAGGGCGGTGGTCACCTCGTCGGTGCACTTCTCCCAGGTCTTCAGCACGGCGTTGTAGCGCTCGGACTCGGAGAGGAAGCCCTCGTTATATTCGGCGGTGATCTCATCGATCTCGTCCTCCGCCTCTTTCAGCAGCTTCGGCTTCGTGGCAGGCACGGTGGCGTCGCACACGGCGACGGTAATGCCGCTGACGGTGGAATACTTGTAGCCCTGGGCCTTGATCTCATCCAGCACCTCGGCAGTCTGCTCGGTGCCGTGAATTTTAATGCAGCGCTCGATGATCTGGCCCAGCTGCTTCTTGCCCACCAGGAAGTCCACTTCAAACTGAAGGGCGCCCTCGGGGGTGGAACGGTCCACATAGCCCAGGTCCTGGGGAATGGGACGGTTGAAGATCATACGGCCCATGGTGGTATCCACCAGACCGGTGACCTCCTCGCCGCCAAACATCACGGTGCGGCGCACCTTGATCTTGGCCTGGAGGCTGATTTAGCCGGCGTCATAGGCCATCATGGCCTCGTCCAT
>CAZRLJ010000112.1:0-2035 GCA_964600905.1 uncultured Acutalibacter sp.
ATCCGCCTCGGTGAGCACCTCGCCGTTTAAGACCCGGTGGGCCAGGTCAGAGGCCCGGTTTACCAGGTTCTCGTCCTGGTACATCACGTACAGCTCCATGCCGGGCATGGTGTAGGTCTCCCGACTTCCTCCCTCGCCGGTGACGGCAAAGGACTGGACGTTCCAGGCGGGCATCTTCGCCACCTGATACCGCACCAGGTCGGAGACCTCCTGGGAGCTGAAGTTCATGGTGACCATGCCCTCCATGCTGTCCAAAATGTCGGAGTAGCTGGTTACCAGCGTACCCAGGCTCATTCCGTTGACAATGGCCTTGATCACCTTCATCTGGTTCTTGCCCCGGTCGTTGTCTCCGCCGGGCAGGTTGTACCGCTCCCGGACAAAGGACAGGGCCTGGGCGCCGTTTAAGTGGTTGACGCCCTCGTAGATCTGGCACACGTCGTCGCTGGTGACAAAGCTGACGTCGGATTCCACATCGATGCCGCCAATGGCGTTGATCAGTGTTTCAAAACCGTTGAAATTCAGCTGTACGTAGTATTTCACATCCAGCCCATAGAGCTGGGAAAGGGCCTCCATGGAGCAGTCCGTGCCGTAAAGACCCAGGTGGGTCAGCTTGTCCATGGCCCCTCCTCCCGCGGGATTGGGCACAAAATAATCTCTGGGAGTGTTGAGCAGCAGCACCTGACTGGTGGCGGGATTGACCACCGCCAGGATGTTCACGTCGCTGCGGCCCACGCCCGGCCCCGCCAGATCGTCCCAGGTATCAGAGCCGCTGATGTAGGCCACAAAGGGAGCGGCGGAAAGGTCCTCCACGTTCTCCCGCGGCTGGTCTATGTTCTCAGAGGACGGATCCACGTCAATGCTCACGGTAAACCGGTAAAGCTCCCGTGCGGAATTGAAGTAGTCTTTATATTTTTCGTTTTCCTTAAAGATTTCCAGATAATTGGGACGCAGGATAATGGCTTCGGAGACGCCGCTTGTCAGGCTGTCCAGCAGGGCGGGAAGGTTTATCTGTGTCCGGGGATTGACCTCCTGGCCCACCTTCTCGGTGAGGTGGGCGGCAGCGGCAGAAATCACCTTTTCCCCCTCGGTGGAGGAAATGCCAAAGGCGTATCCGGCAGCGTCCCCGATCTCCTGGGCGGGATCCCCGCTCTTGACATACACCGCAAGGGTCATCTCCTGGGTGGAGGAACGGCCCGGATTGGGCACGGTGATGGCCTGGATCGTACCTGTGACCTGATTGACCGCAGAGGCAGCCCAGGCACAGCCCACGCCCACCACAAGGGAAAGGGCCACGCCTGCCGCCAGCCGCACGGTTGGGATGATCCTGCGCCTCTGCCAGCCCAGGAACAGCAGGGCCGCCGCTCCCAGCAGGAAAATCAGCAGCAGAAGGGCGATCAAAAACAGGTAAAGGCCCGGCAGGAAGCCGGAGACCGTCAGGCTGACAAACAGAACCAGCTCCGCAACGAACAGAAACCCCAGGGAGACCAGGGCGCCGATGAGCTTATAACGCTCGTTGGGAGAGGCCTTCCGCTTCCGGGAACGGCTGTCCCTGCCGCTGGAGAGCTCCTCCATTTCGGAAAGGGCGAACCTTCTTCCGGTGCTGGAGCTGGAAATATCCTTCATGCCGGAGCCGGAAGCATTTTTCCTGCTGGAGCTGGAGATGTCCTTCATGCCAGAACTGGAGGAAGGCTTCCTTTCGGCGCTGCCGGACCGGTTCGGCCTCTGCCCGTTCCCACCGCCGGAGGAGGCGCTTTGCTTTGACCTGGCCCCGTTGTTCCGGCTGCCGGAGTTTTGCTTCCGGGCGTCGGAGGTATGGTTTCCGCCGGAATTCTTTTTGTTTCCGGACATATGCTTCGGTTGATGCATCGCGAACCGCTCCTTTCTAAAAAAACGAAGCTAAGAGAGAAAACGGCAACTACGGCCCTGGCTGGTGGCCAGCCTTTTTGCATAAGTCCTTTCCCTCTCAGTCAGCTGCGCCGCCGCCCTTGACCTTGCCCTTATCTAACGTCTAACATCTCAGTCGGCTGCGCCGCCG
>CAZRLJ010000112.1:2135-3421 GCA_964600905.1 uncultured Acutalibacter sp.
ATGGACTGGAAATTATTCGACGAGCTGACCCAGCTTCACGGCGTCAGCGGCTACGAGCGCCAGGTGTCCTCCTTCATCCTGGACAGGCTGGGAAGCTACGGGGACAAGCGGTGGATCGACGCCAACGGCAACCTGATCCTCTTCAAGAAGGGAACCGCCCAGAACGCCAAAAAGGTGCTGTTCTGCGCCCACATGGATGAGATCGGACTGCAGGTGCTGAAAATCAACCAGGACGGCACGCTGCTGGTGAAGGAGTTGGGCTTCTGGTTCACCTACATCGCCGCTTACGCCCGGGTGATCTTCCGCAACGGCGTCATCGGCGTCATGGCCACCCGGAACCAGTCTGACAAAATGACAAAGCGGGACTTTTTTGTGGACATCGGCGTTTCCACCAAGGAGGAGGCCGAAAAGCTGGTGGAGGTGGGCGACGTAGCCGCCTTCATGGGCCCCATGGAAAAGCTCAGCGGGGACTGCCTCATCGCCAAGGCGGTGGACGACCGGGTGGGCTGTTTCATGCAGATGCAGGCCCTGATGGACAATCCCAATCCCAAAAACGACGTGTATATGGCCTTCACCGTCCAGGAAGAAGTCGGCACCCGGGGCGGCGGCGTGGTGGCCCATCAGGTGCGGCCCGATGTGGGCGTCGCCGTGGACGTGACCCCCAGCCATGACCGCCCCGGCGACATGGAGGGCAGCAATACCGTGGGCAAGGGCGTGGCTATCAAGATCTCCGACAATCATTCCATCAGCGACGAGGGCCTGGTGGAGCTGGCGGTTTCCCTGTGTAAGGAGCGGAACATCCCCTACCAGAAGGACGTGATCTACCAGGGCGGCACCGACGCGGGAGCCATCACCCTGACCGGGGACGGGGTCAAGACCATCGGCTTCTCCGTGGTCACCCGGTACACCCACGGCCAGGTCTGTATGGTGAATACCGGAGACATTGAAGCCGCCACCGAAATGATCAAGGCCTATATGGACGCGGATTTCAGCCTGTAGGCCCCACGGCACATAGACAAAAAAGCTGTCCCTCCCTGTTTTGAACAGGGAGGGATTTTTCGTCTGGGCTTGACCAAAGCCTCCCTCTGACGAGGGTGAGCACGTGCCGGTGGCACGTTGACGCGAACCGACCGAAGCGAAGCTGAGACGGCGGCACGGCGTAAGCCGTGACGGAGGGAGAGAAGGCGATGGTACATACTTTTGGCAGCATATGCAGCTTTGTAAAGGGCTCTTAAGGGTTCTCTCCCTCAGTCAGCTGCGCTGACAGCTCCCTCGTCAGAGGGAGC
>CAZRLJ010000113.1:0-3070 GCA_964600905.1 uncultured Acutalibacter sp.
TGGCCGAGCAGGCCATCAAGGCCGCCGTGGCCGACTATTACCGCCGCCAGGGCATCGACCCTACCCCTATCGTGGGCGAGATCCCCGAGTGCGAGGCCTGCCACGTTTGACCTGAGATGTAAAACTGCGGATATACCAAACGCTCTCCCCTGGTCAGGGGAGAGCGTTTTATGTGTCGAAAAAGTTCTTGTAGCCGTCCTTGGCTCCCTCTGACGAGGGAGTCGAGAAAGTCAAGAGCAACCTTTCCTAAAGGTTTATCGACAAACTAAAAGCTCTCCCCGGAATTGGGGAGAGCTTTTTTGTATGTCTCACAGCTTCAAACCCTCGTAATTCTCTTTCAGGATGGCGCAGGAGGCATTGAATTTCTCCTGCTCCTGGTCGGTGAGCTTCAGTTCCAGAATGCGGTCCACGCCGTTGCGGTTGACAATGCAGGGGACCCCGGCGTACACGTCCTTCTGGCCGTACTCGCCCCACAGCCGGGCAGAGACCGTCAGCACGCTGCTTTCATCGGACAGCACCGCCCGGACGATGCGCACCAGGGACATGCCGATGCCGTAGTAGGTAGCCCCCTTTGCCTCAATGATCTTCTGGGCGGCGTCCCGCACCTCAAAGCTCAGCTTCTGCATTCCCTCAATACAGAACTTTCCGTCCGACTGCTCGCAGATGTCGGACAGGGACTTTGTGGCCAGCATGGCCTGGCTCCAGGGTACAAACTCGCTGTCCCCGTGTTCGCCGATCACATAGGCGTGGACATTCCGGGGGTCCACGGAAAAATAGTCCCCCAGAAGATACCGGAGCCGGGCGGTGTCCAGGGTGGTGCCGCTGCCGAAAACCCGGTTGGAATTAAAGCCGGAAAGCTCATAGGTCACCCGGGTCATGATGTCCACCGGATTGGTAGCCACCAGGAAGATACCGCCAAAGCCAGACTGCACCACCGGCTCCACAATGGAGCGGAACACGGCGGCGTTCCGCTTGAGCAGCTCCAGCCGGGACTCTCCGGGCTTCTGGTTGACGCCGGCGCAGATCACTACCACATCCGCATCGGAGCAGTCATCGTAGTCCCCGGCATAAATTTTCATGCTGCCCGCCGCAAAGGCCACGCCGTGGTTCAGGTCCATGGCCTCACCCTCGGCCCGCTTCCTATCAATATCGATCAGCGCCAGCTCGCTGCACACGTTCTGGTTTAAGGCGGAATAGGCAAAGCTCATGCCCACCATGCCCGCTCCGATCAGGGCCACCTTTCTCTTGCTCAGTACCATTTTTCGATCCCTCCTGTATCGTTCTCTTTCTTCTCCTGTAGTATATCCCGATTCTGACGGAATGACCGCCGGTATTGAAAAAAACTCCATTCATGATATGACAGCATTTTAGCGAGGCCCTGCCCTATAATAAAAGCGTGGAATGAAAGGGGGCTTGCCATGACGGTCTACGCGGATATTCTGGTCATCGTCAACCTGTACATCGACTTTTTCCTGCTCTGGTGCGTGAAAAAGGCCCTGCACCTCACGGTGAAAAACCGGAGGCTCGCACTGGGGGCCCTGGCGGGAGCGGCCTGCTCCCTGACCGCCCTTTTGCCGGAACCGGCCGCCATCCTCTCCCTGCTGTGGAGCCTTCTCTCAGCCCTGGGGATCACGGCGGCGGCCTTCTGGCCCCTTTCCCTGCGGACCATGGGAAAGACGGCCGCGGCTTTCTGGGCCTTCTCCCTGGGGCTGGCAGGGTTCTTTCTGTTCCTTCTCCGCTTTGCGGCGCCAAAAAACGTGGCGGTCCTGGGGAATGTGATCTATTTTGATCTCTCCCTGCCCCTGCTGTTTTTCTTCACCTGCGGGGCCTATCTTGTCTTTTCCCTAGGCCGCCGCCTGCTGCCGGGGACTTCTCCCGGCTCCCGGTTCCGCACGCTGGTGGTGGAAAACCAGGGCGTCTCTCTCCGGCTGCTGGCCAAGGCGGACACCGGGAACAGCCTGCGGGAGCCCTTCTCCGGCCTGCCGGTGATCCTCTGCCGGGCGGAAAGCATCTGCCCCGCCACCCCTGCCGGAGTGCTGGAATTCCTGGAAAACGGCAGTGCAGAAGACGCTGGGCTTTCCCAAAAAGGAATGCGTCTGATCCCTTTTGACAGTCTGGGCGGGGGCGGTCTCCTGCCCGCCTTTCGTCCCGACACAGTAAAAGACTGCCGGACCGGCCGGGAGCTTCCCTGCTGGGTGGCGGTCTGCCGCCGAAGCTTTTCCGTCGGAGAGTTTGACGTCCTCTTTAATCCTGATCAGTTCCCGGAATGAAATTCATCCTAATGGAGGTATTCCCTATGAAAACTATTGCTCTCTTTCCTGTCCTTCGCCGCATCCTGCTCCTGTGGGGGCGGGAGCCCTGCCACTACATCAACGGCCCGGAGACCCTTCCCCCGCCCCTGACCCGGGAACAGGAGGCCCAAGTGCTGGAGAACATCCGCCAGGGGATTCCCAACGCCCGGGAGCCGCTGATCACCCACAACCTGCGGCTGGTGGTCTACATAGCCAAAAAATTTGAAAGCCCCCGAGCCGGGGTGGAAGACCTGATCTCCATCGGCACCATCGGGCTGATCAAGGCGGTGAACACCTTCCAGCCGGATCGGAACATCAAGCTGGCCACCTACGCCTCCCGGTGTATCGAAAACGAAATCCTGATGTACCTGCGGAAAAGCGCGCCCCTGAAAAACGAGATCTCTATTGACGATCCCTTAAACGTGGACTGGGACGGCAACGAGCTTTTGCTCTCCGACCTGCTGGGCAGCGATCCTGACGCGGTAAACCGGAACATCGAGCAGGAGGCGGAGCGGGTCATGCTGCTGGAGGCCGTAGACCGGCTGTCTCCCCGGGAGAAGACCATCATGCAGCTGCGGTTCGGCCTGAATTCCCGGAGGGAGCACACCCAGAAGGAGGTTGCGGAGGAGCTGGGCATCTCCCAGTCCTACATCTCCCGGCTGGAAAAGCGGATCATCCTGCGCCTGCGGAAGGACCTGGAAAAGGCTGGATAAAATTTCTTCCTCTCTCAAAGAGCGGAAAGCGTCTTCTCAACCGGAAGGCCTTTCCGCCCTTTTTTG
>CAZRLJ010000114.1:0-3004 GCA_964600905.1 uncultured Acutalibacter sp.
GCCAGCGGCAGCTGCTGTCCTTTGCCCGCACCATCATCCATAAGCCCTCTGTGATGATCCTGGACGAGGCCACCGCCAATATTGATACGGAGACCGAGCTTTTGATCCAGGACTCTCTGGAAAAGATGAAGTCCATCGGCACCATGCTCATTGTGGCCCACCGGCTTTCCACCATTCAGCACGCGGACAATATCATCGTGCTGAGCCACGGAAAGATCATCGAGCAGGGCAATCATCAGGAGCTTCTGGCCGCCCATGGCCGCTACTATCAGCTCTACACCCTGCAATACCACAAGGAGCAGCTGCATAGGGAGCAGCAGTAAATTCCGCACAACAGGCAGCGCCGTTCCGGGGATGACCCGAAACGGCGCTGTGTTGTTTTTCTGTGGGGCGGGCTTTGCTGTTATTCCTCCGTGCCGCCTGTCAGCGCAGTGGCCATGGCGGCCAGGGTGAAGCGGAAATCGAACTCGGTCTCCTCCAGCCGGTACTGGGGCAGCAACTCAGGACCGCAGGAGTTGGAGCCTACGCCGCTCATTTTGTAATCCAGGCAGAAGACGGTTTCATTGCCCTTTTCCAGCTCGTGGGCGTGCTTCTTTGCGGTCAGTTCCTCCTGGGTGTACTGGGACACGTTGAAGGAGAAGCTGTTTCCCTCGGCGGAAAGGGCAAAGTCATCGCCCTCGTGGAGGGTGACCCATCGGCAGCCCATATGGGAGGAATTTTCCTGGGGCTTCAGATAGTTTTCAAACATGTTCTCTACCTTTTCCAGATAGACGGCCCGGCGGGTGGCCTGGTGCTTATCCAGATAGCTTTCGGTGGGGCCGTAACCATAATAGGAGACGCTGTCAAAGGTTTTGGGCAGGAACATCCGAAGACCGAACCGGGGCAGCCAGGGCAGCTCCGGATCCCGGACGCCGTGAAGCTCGCAGTCGATCGTGCCGTCGGCGTCCACCGTCCAGCGGACATTCAGCTCCAGAATGCGGCTAATAGCGTCAGCGGCGATCCCTAAGCGGCAGCGGATGACCGCGTTTCCGTTTTCCAGGTTGTCCGCGCTCCACTCGTAGACCCGGGGAACGCTGCGGTCGTACCCGGAAAAGAGCCAGTGGGTGGCGATATTCCGGTCATTGTCCGTGGGCGCCCGGAAAATGTTCCATTCCATGGGCCGGGTCAGCAGGGTGTGATTGTCGGCGTCCATGGAGGAAAACAGGCCCGTTTTGGTGTCGAACACAAAGCGGAAGGTGTTGCCGACGAGGGTGAGATACCGGCCCTTCTGCCAAATCTCCACCTGGCCGGAAGCGGGGTCCTCCGGCTGGAAGGGCTCCTCCCGGACAGAAAGCTGGTCAAAGCCCAGCACATCTCCGGCCTCCAGGCCGGGACAGCCGTAGTCGGTATCCTCCTTCAAAATGTAATAGAGGCACACGCTGACATTCCCGTCCTCCGGCAGCCCCTCCAGGGTCAGAGACCCTTCCCCGTGGGGCGGCAGATGGGGCAGCTCCAGCTCCTTTTGCAGAACGGGAACGCCGTCCTGGAGCACTTCGCAGGAGACGGTCATAATATCCTCGGCGTTCAAAAAGTCGAGATAGTTGTGAAGGAGCACTTTGCCGCTGCCCTCCAGCCTTGCCCGGACAGGGCGGATCACATTCCAGTATTCCAGCAGGCCGGTGTGGGGGGTGCGGTCGGGATAGACCAGGCCGTCCATGCAGAAATTGCCGTCGTGAAGGATCTCTCCGAAGTCGCCGCCGTAACGGTAGACGGGCCGGCCATCAGCTGTCCTGCCGCCGTAAACGGCATGGTCGCACCATTCCCAGACAAAACCGCCCACATAACCGGGGTGCTTCATGACCAGCTGCTGGTAATCCTCGGCGTCGCCGGGGCCGTTGCCCATGGCATGGATATACTCGCACTGGATAAAGGGCAGCTTCCTGCCGGGCAGCAGGGAGGCGATCTCCTCCGTCTCGTCCCGGCCGGTGTACGGGTCTTTGAATTTTCCGGCGAAGTAATCCTCCACATAGTCCACAGGGGCGTACATCCGGCTGAAAAGGTCCAGCATGGAGAAATCGGGCTTTCTTGCCTTGTGGAAGGTGAGGAAATTCTCGTAGTGCAAAAGCCGGGAGGGATCGTACTCCTTGACCCAGCGGCCTGCGTTCTCAAAGTTTTCGCCCCAGCCGCTCTCGTTGCCCAGGGACCAGATCACCGCAGCGGCGGCGTTTTTGTCCCGGATCACGCTGCGCTGCACCCGGTCCAGAATGGCCTCCCGGAACTGGGGATCGTCTGCGGCGTCGGCATAGTGCTCAATGCTGTAGCCGCCGGCCTTGGTGGCGTTGCCGTGGGACTCAATATCCGCCTCGCCGATGACATAAAAGCCCAGGTCGGAGCACATCTGCATAAACCAGGGAGCATTGGGATAATGGCTGGTGCGGATGGCGTTGATGTTGTACCGCTTCATTAAAGAAAGGTCCTGCAGGGCCTGGTCAGGGGTAATGGTATAGCCGGTGACAGGGTCGCTGTCGTGACGGTTCACGCCCCGCAGCTTGATGGCCACGCCGTTGAGATACACCACGCCGTCGATGACCTGGATCTTCCGCAGGCCCACGTCCTGGTTAATGACCTCCTCCGGGGTTGCCAGCTCCAGCAGATATTGAACGGGAGCTTCCGCGTTCCACAGGGCGGGGGAGTCCAGATGAAAATGAAGGACGTCCTTGGAAGGCCCGCACTTGCCCACCTCGTTGCCGTTATCGTCGTAGAGGACGCCGGTGACCTGGCAATTTCCCTCCACGCTGAGCTCTACGGTCAGATCGGCGGCGGAGAAATCCTCAGAAAAGCTCTGCTTCACAAAATAGTCCCGCAGGAAGGCCTTCGGCCGGTCCAGCAGATACACGTCCCGGAAAATGCCGCTCATGCGCAGCTTGTCCTGATCCTCCAGGTAGGTGCCGTCGCACCACTGCAATACCAATACGCACAGGGTATTGTCCCCGGGCTGCAAAAGGCCCGTCACCTCAAACTCGGA
>CAZRLJ010000115.1:0-2787 GCA_964600905.1 uncultured Acutalibacter sp.
GAGTGCCGCCCTTGGTGGCATACACATCAATGATCAGGCCGTTATACTTGGCGTCACTGCCATCCTGGATCGCGATCACATCAGCCTGAGGATAGGGGTTGTTTTCCACAATCAGATTGCCATCGGCCAGCACCTCAGAGGCCTTGGGATCCTGATTATCGTCGTACTTCGTATCATCGAGCTTATACTTCTGCGTCGGATCGGCAGCGTTGCGGACAGAATCGGGAACGTTGATCTTCAGGCTGGTGGCCGCATCGGTCTTGGCGTCCCAGTCGGCCGCGGTGACTGCTGTACTCAGATCAAGCGCGATCTCCTTGTAGCCATTCGCATCTGTCGTTCCGGTAGCAGACCACTTTGTAACGTCGCCATAAGGAGCCGCAAGCAGCGCCTGGGTCTGTGCTGTAGCCATGTCGGGAACATAATCTGTGGAACCCTCCGTAGGATTGGCCTTGTTGTAGCCATACTGAAGCACAGGTCCGTTGACGGTGGTAGCCTTGTTCATGTAGTCGATCACCTGGGTCAACTCATCAGCCAGGGTGGTATCCAGGTCGCCCTCATAAATATCCACCTGTGCGGGAGTGGGAGCCAGCACAGCGAAGGCAACGAATTCCTCGGCCTTGTCCACCACAAAGCTGGCTGCCTTGTTGGAGCTGCCATCGGCGCCCAGGGAAACAATGTGCAGATCCAGGGTGCCGCCGGTATGCCGGGCAGTCTGAGAGACCTTAACGGTGTATTTGTACGTGAGGCCTGCACCGGAGCCCTCCGTAACCGCTGTAATATCAGCAACATCCGTAGTGGAGCCCACTTCTCTGTTGCCATTGGCGGGATCCGTCAGAATAATCTTCAGGTTCGCGCCTGTTGCCGTCTGGCGCGCCGTGAACAACTCGCCCTTGACGTCGTTGGTAATTACAACGGTATCCACCTCTCCGAGAGGCTTGTTCTCGGTCACATGGATCTGCAGAGGCCTGTCATCCGTGCCCTCCAGCCTGATCAGATTGCTGACGACAGCCTGGACCGTAACGGTGCAGGGAATATCATTGGTGTATACCGTCGTACCGGTGTACGATGTACCCAGCTCCGCAGAGGTAGGAATGTTGTAGGTGATCCGGTACACGGTGTTCAGGGGATGGCCGCCTGTGCCGTTTGTCTTGTCATAGGACTCGGCCTCTGTGTTGAAATCGGCAATAATATCTGTGCCAGTTACCTCCGTAAAGGTAGATGCGTCAACGGTACCATCCGCTTTCCGCGTGGTCTTTTCCAACGTGAAGTTCATCCAGCCGGGCTTACTCGCTATATCGGCAAAATAGGTCTGATCATAGGTCAGCTGGAGATCAGTGGTTTGGGTGGCGCCGCCGCCTGCCGGCCTACCGACAATGCTGTAATCCACAGGGGTGATCTGCTTCCACAGCTCGTCAAACTTGGTATCCCGGCTGATCTCGCAGAAATAGTTGCTGAACATTGTCTGGTTCAAATCCACGCTGCCAGCCACAACGGCAGTTCCATCGTCGTTCTTAATGCTGATGACGCCCTTGTCGCTGCGAACATCGTCAGGAGAAGCGCCGTACTGGTGTTCCACCTTTACAGTGGTAGGCATATTGGTTCCTGCCCACCACGGAGTGCTGGGAGTAAATGTCAGATCCATCGTGGAACCGGTTGCGGGCTTACTGGCAACCGTTGCGGTACCCAGCAGAGTGGTATCCGTCGTTGCATCATAGATGTTGATAATGTCGCCGTCTTCCAGGTAAGTAAAGGTCTTGCCCAGAATGGTGAGAGTCTTATCGGAAGAACCACTAGATTCGCCGGCAGAGGTCATAAGATAATCCGCCGGATTCGGCACCACGTTCACATAGATCACTTCGCCGAAGCCGCCCTCGGGAATGGCGTAATTCGTTGTGTCCGTAGTAGCCGTGGGCTGGTCAGCGATTGTTGCGCCGTCTTGCTCAAGCGGCATATAGGGATTGCGAATCTCATAATGGCCCAGTTTGGTATAGACATACTCTCCGGTCTCGGCAGGATCCTTGGACAATCCCGTGCCGGGCTGAACCAGGCCGCTTGTCAGACCGGCAATAGCAGTGCCGTCATACAGCTTGGAGCTGTTCCAGTTGGCAGCCAGGTTTGTAGTAACGGTGGCGTCAATAGAGCTTTCCACCCTGGCCTGCACATTCGTACCGTAATTCGTCTTCAGAGCGCCGGAGGATACCAGGCCGTCCATGACGTCGGCTACCTTGGTGCCCACATATACTGTATAAGGATTATCAGAGGAGGAACCGGGGACGCCGTCCTTCACGGGCGTGCCGCCATCGGCAATGTAGTATACGGGCTGTTCAGGATGAATGTCAATCAGCTTGCTGGACGTGGGCAGGCTGACAGTCGGCCGATCTTCTTCCGGTACGGTATCCTCCGTTGCCGCCAGTCTGGCGATCCAGACCTTGCTTTCACCCTTCAGATAGCTCCAGCCGTCCGTTTGCTGACTGGCATCTGCATTCTCGTCGATCAGCTTCAGGGACATGCCTGCAACGGGGGCGCCATCACTCGGAGCAGGGGAAACCGCCGCCGCATCACTGCCATTGCCAGTAAGAGTGAACAGCTTATCAGCAGTGATAACAGTGCGTCCCAGCTCAGTGCCAAAGGTGTTTCCATCTGTGCCCTCAGCATAAAAAATGACGGTATCGCCCACCACGAAGTTTGCTTCGTCGGCAGGAAAGGTGAGGTAGTCGTTATTGTCATTCAAATCGCTGGCATCCGCATCCGCAAGATAGGGCAGATTCTTGTTGTTGATCACAGAAT
>CAZRLJ010000116.1:0-2749 GCA_964600905.1 uncultured Acutalibacter sp.
GCCGCCCACTGGAAATATAAGCTGGGCATGAGCGCCAAGGAATCGGACAACAGCTCCCTGGACGACAGGCTGGCCTGGATCCGGCAGATGCTGGAAAACCAGGAGGAGAGCGACGACGTCACCGACCTGGTCCACTCCATCAAAAGCGATCTGATCCCCGAGGAGGTCTTTGTGTTCACCCCCAAGGGGGATGTGATCAATCTGCCTATGGGCTCCACGGTGATCGATTTTGCCTATGCCATTCACAGCGCCGTGGGCAACCGGATGATCGGCGCCAAGGTGGATAAGCGCATCGTACCGTTGGATTACAAGGTAAAGACCGGGGAGATCATCGAGATCATGACCACCAGGGAGGCGGGGAAGGGCCCCAACCGGGACTGGCTCACCCTGGTGCGCACCAGCGAGGCCAGAAATAAAATCCGCGCCTGGTTCAAAAAGGAAAAGCGGGAGGACAACATCATCGAGGGCAAGGCTGAGCTGGAGCGGGAGTTCCGGCGCAGCGGCGTTACCATGGTGCCCGGCCTGATGGAGTATATGCTGGAGAGCATCGGCAGAAAATACAGCTGCACTACCACAGACGATTTTTACGCCGCCATCGGCTACGGCGGCATTCAGCTGTGGAAGGTGCTGCCCCGGATCAGGGACGAATACCTCCGGCTGACCAAAGGCTCCGGCGAGCAGCCCCTGGTCCGGAATCCCAATCCTCCGGCGGAGCCCAAGGGAAAGGTTGCCAGCGGCGTGCTGGTGGACGGCATGGACAACTGCCTGATCAAGTTCTCCCGGTGCTGCAATCCTCTGCCCGGCGACGAGATCGTGGGCTTTATCACCAGGGGCTTCGGCGTGTCCATCCACAAGCGAAGCTGCACCAATGTGCCCCACGACCTCTCCCTGTGCCCGGAGCCGGAGCGCTGGGTCACAGCCCACTGGGCCGGAGACGTCAAGGACGATTTCAAGGCCACCCTGAACATTGTGGCGGTGGACCGGGCCGGCCTGCTGGCGGACGTGTCCCAGCAGCTTTCCAATATGCGCATTTTCATCCACAACCTGAATGCCCGGCAGGAGCGCAACAGCGACAACGCCTTTATCTCCGCCACCATTTCCATCAACGGCCTTCCCCAACTGCAAAGCATTATCGAAAAGCTTTCCAAGGTTCCGGGGGTCATTTCCATTGACAGGTCGTAAGGAAAGAAAACCCATTCTCCCGGCATTCTGCCGGATCGCCGAACAGGGAGGATCCCATGCTTCTCACCATTACCGGACACACCTACCGCTATGAATGCGAAAACCTCTGCCGCCTGTTTTTCCCCTACAGCCCGGTGCGGGTGGAGGAGGGCGCCCTGCCCCTTTCGGGGGAGCCCTGGGCGGAGACGGTCATAGAAAGCGGGAACGGGGAATATGTCTATCAGGTGCGGGCCTCCGACGGCGCAAAGACCCTGGAGAAGCGGGAGAGCCAGGACGGCCTGCTGGAATACGGCATGACCGACCTGCTGTACCGCACCCTTTCCGAGTTGACCGGCTACGCGCCGGCCTGGGGGATGCTGACGGGAATCCACCCGGTGAAGCTCCTGGGGCAGTATTGCCGGAAGCTGGGGGAAGCGGCGGGAATGGAAAAGTTTATGTCCCGCTGCCATGTGACCGAACCCAAGGCCCATTTGGCCGGACGGGTGCTGAAGGCCCAGGCTCCGGCGGTGGAAGCCCTTTCCGAAAATGATTTCTGCCTGTATGTTTCCATCCCCTTCTGTCCCACCCGGTGCGCTTACTGCTCGTTTGTGTCCCAGAGCGTGGAACAGGCCAAAAAGCTGATCGACCCCTATTTCCGTCTCCTTCTGCGGGAGCTGGAGGAAACCGCCCGGCTCACAAAATCCCTGGGGCTGACCCTTTGCGCGGCCTATATCGGCGGCGGAACCCCAACGACTTTGACGGCAGAACAGCTCACAGAATTGTGCGAAAAAATCAGGGAAAAATTTGATTTCTCCCGCTGCACGGAATTCACCGTGGAGGCGGGACGTCCGGACACCATCGACCGGGAACGGCTGGCTGCCCTGAAAAGGGCAGGCGTCACCCGGATCAGCATCAACCCTCAGTCCCTGTCGGACCAGGTGCTCCGGAACATCGGGCGGCGGCACAGCGCAAAAGAGGTGCTGGAGGCCTTCGGGCTGGCAAAGGAAATGGGCTTTGACAACATCAACGCCGACCTGATCGTGGGCCTGCCGGGGGACGATCTTAGGGGCTTTCAGAAATCCCTGGAGGGTATGATCGATCTGGGGGCGGCCAGCATCACCGTTCACTCTCTGGCGCTGAAGCGGTCTGCCCGGCTGGTGACGGAGGAGGGCGATCTTTCCCTGCACAGCAGGGGAGAGGAGACCGCCGCCATGGTGGAGTATTCCATCCGCCGGCTGAGCGCCGAGGGATACGAGCCCTATTATCTCTACCGGCAGACCCGCATGGCGGGGAACCAGGAAAACACCGGCTGGGCCAAGCCCGGCGCTGTGTGCCGGTACAACATCTACACCATGGACGAGTCAGATACCGTGATCGCCTGCGGAGCCGGAGGCGTCACCAAGGTAAAGGATCCCTACGGCTCTGAATTAAAGCGCATCTTTAACTTTAAGTACCCTTACGAATACATTTCCCGCTATCGGGAGATATTAGAGAGAAAGGAGGGCGTCAGAGAGCTTTATGAGCAATTTCGCCAGCGGATACATTAAATACATCAACCATCTGGAGCAGATCAACGACGGGGCGGTGC
>CAZRLJ010000117.1:0-2730 GCA_964600905.1 uncultured Acutalibacter sp.
GCGCCGATGTGGTCCTCGTGGCCGTGGGTGATGACCACGCCCCGGATCTTTTCCCGGTTCTTCTCCACAAAGGTGAAATCGGGGATCACCAGGTCTACGCCCAGCATTTCCTCATCGGGGAAGGCCAGGCCGCAGTCCACGATCATCATATCGTCCCCGCACTCGTACACGGTAAAGTTTTTGCCGATCTCATTGAGGCCGCCCAGAAAATAGACCCGGATGGGGGGCTTGGCCTTCTGCCGCCCCTTTCCCCGCTTCTGGGGCTCCGCTCCGGTATTTTTCCGGGCGGGCTGCCGCTGCTGGGCGGGAGCCATGGCGGCCGGTTCCTTCCTGCGCTGCCTGCCCGGCGCGGTCTCCGCCTTTTTCTGGTCGGCGGGCCGCCGGGTGTTCTTGCCGCCCTTGGCGGCGCTTTGGGCAGGGGCGGACTGCCCCCGCTGCCTGGAGCCGGCGGCTCCGGTGCTTCTGCGGCTCTGAGGGGCCGCCTCCTTCCGGGGCCCCTGCTTTCTGGGGCCGGAAATTTTCCCGATGACGGGCGCGTTCTCCGCGCCGCTCAGGACCTGGTCCTGGGGTTGTTCTTTTGTCGCTTTCTTTGCTGTCATTCATGAACCTCCTGTTTGGAGCCTCCCATGGGCTCCTGACAACTTTTCTTCTTTTCGATTTTTTCTCAGGACAGCAGGGAAACTTCCGCAGAGCATCACTGCGGAAGGACAAAAGCAGATAAACACAGCCAAGCGCCGCAGGAGTTTTTCTCCCGGCGCCGACTATCGAGTTCCGTTCCGGTTCGGGGCCTTCGGCGCCCCGCACCCTGTGTCCGTTCTATCAAAAGCGGCTCCGCGCCAGCAGCGCGCCGCCAAATGATGCGAATAAAAATCTATTTGTTATTGTACCTTTTCTCCGCCCCGCTGTCAAGTGCGGCAAGCTTTGTACTCTCATCTGCTTCCATCTTAGGTGGAAATAGGGGAAATTATGCAGAACCAAAAGAATGAAAATTTTGCGGTGGAAGTATTGACAATGTATACTAAAATGGTGTACATTTATTTCTGCGGGAAATACGGAAAAGTAGGACCCGCGGAAACGATCATCTCCGGGCGGTACAACCGGACAGCTTGGCTGTTCGTCCGTCCGATTGAAAGGAAAGGAATGCAAATGAGAAAGGTCTATGCGGACAACGCCGCCACCACCGCCGTTTCTCCGGAGGTGCTGGAGGCCATGCTGCCCTTCTACCGGGAAGTTTACGGCAATCCTTCCAGCCTCTATTCTTTGGGACAGGAGGCCAAGGCTCCCCTGGAGGACGCCCGGGCCAGGATCGCCGCCTGTCTGGGCGCGGAGCCCGGTGAGATCTACTTCACCGGCTGCGGCACGGAAAGCGATAACTGGGCCATCAAGGGCGCGGCCCGGGCCCTGAAACGGAAGGGAAAAAATCACATCATCACCACGGCCTTTGAGCACCATGCCGTGCTGCACACCTGCCAGGCCCTGGAAAAGGAGGGCTTTGAGGTCACTTATCTGGACGTTCACCGCAACGGCATTGTCCGTCCCGAGGAGGTGGAGGCCGCCATCACCGACCGTACGGCTCTGGTCACCGTCATGTACGCCAACAACGAGATCGGCACCATCCAGCCCATCCCGGAGATCGGCGCCATCTGCAAAAAGCACGGCGTCTGGTTCCACACCGACGCGGTACAGGCTGTGGGCAATGTGGCCATCAACGTGAAGGAGCAGAATATTGACATGCTGTCCCTCAGCGGCCACAAGCTCCACGCCCCAAAGGGCGTCGGCGTGCTGTATATCCGGAAGGGCGTGGTCATCCAGAATTTCATGGACGGCGGCGCCCAGGAACGGGGCAAGCGGGCCGGAACCGAAAATGTGGCCTCCATCGTAGGCCTGGCCAAGGCCATGGAGATCGCCTGCTCCACCATCGAGGAGCGGGCGGCAAGGCTGACCCCCATGCGGGATAAGCTCATTGCGGGCCTGTCAAAAATTGAACGCAGCCACCTAAACGGCGACCCTCGCTGCCGCCTGCCGGGCAACGTCAGCTTCTGCTTTGAGGGGGTGGAGGGGGAATCCATGCTGCTCCTGCTGGACATGAACGGCATTTCCGCTTCCTCCGGCTCTGCCTGCACCAGCGGCTCTCTGGATCCCAGCCATGTGCTGCTTTCCATAGGGCTTCCCCATGCGGTGGCCCATGGCTCCGTGCGGCTCTCCTTCGGGGATTATAACACCATGGAGGATGTGGACTACATTCTGGAGGTCCTGCCCCCCATCATCGAGCGGCTCCGGGCCATGTCCCCCCTGTGGGAGGAGATCGTCACCCAGAATATTGATTACGGTATCTGACCGATAGAAAGGAAGATTTATTATGGCATACAGTGCAAAGGTTATGGAACACTTCGCCAATCCCCGGAACGTGGGAGAGATGAAGGACGCAAACGGCGTAGGCGAGGTGGGCAACCCCACCTGCGGCGACATTATGCGGATGTATATCAAGGTGGAAAACGGCATTATCGAGGACGTTTCCTTTATGACCTTCGGCTGCGGCGCGGCCATCGCCACCAGCTCTATGGCCACGGAGCTGATCAAGGGCAAGTCCATCGACGACGCCCTGAAGCTCACCAACAAGGCCGTCATGGAGGCTCTGGACGGTCTGCCGCCGGTGAAGGTCCACTGCTCCGTGCTGGCCGAGCAGGCCATCAAGGCCGCCGTGGCCGACTATTACCGCCGCCAGGGCAT
>CAZRLJ010000118.1:0-2337 GCA_964600905.1 uncultured Acutalibacter sp.
GGAAAAGGAAAAGCTGAAAAACGACGGCCGCCAGGCGGTGATCGTGCTGGGCGAGGTGGAAAGCTCTCCGGAGCGCACTGCGGTGCTGGAGGAGATTTCCCAAAAATACAGCGCCGATTTTCCCAATACCACAGTAAAGATCAAAACCTTTACAGATAGGGAGGAACTGGAGCGGGCCCTTCACGCCGGGGAGCTGGATATTGTGGAGGTGACCAGCGGGGTGCAGGCCGGATATGTCCGGGAAGGTCTGCTGACCGATCTCTACGACTATATGGAGATGTGGGAGGAAAAGAACTCCCTGACCGCGGCAGCCAAGGCGGCCATGCGTTCCGTCAAGAGCGGGACGGCCTACATGATCCCCTATGATTTTGCCCAGATGATGCTGTATTACCGTTCCGACTGGTTTGGCGAGTACAACCGGGAGCACCCGGAGCCGGAGGAGAACGCACTGGTCACCACATGGGATCAGATATGCGGCAGCGTGGAGGAAGGCGTGGCAATTCCGGGCGCCTCGGAGCAGCTGGGAGACCGTGGGGGCCTTGCCTTTGCCGGCAGGGACGGCCTGGACGAATTTTTCGATCTCATTCTGTGGAGCGCCGTTTCCTCCGGCTCCATGGCGGATGGCAGCACCGCGTATTTTGCGGCCTCCGAGAAGCACACCACCATTTTTACCCTGGAGAAAGCGGAGGAAGGGCTGGAGCAGTTTGTGCGGCTGATGGAGCGTTCCGCGCTGCCAGGGTGTGAGGATTGGACCCGGGAGCAGGCAATCGAGGCCTTCTGCGATGGCCGGGCCGGTATGCTGCTGGCGGATCGCTTTGCCTCCGATACCATCGCGGACAGGCTGCCGGAGGGCGCTTGGGTGATGACAGAAATGCCTCAGGGGACTTCCAGTACCGTGGTGGATTCCGGGGTGTTTTCCGGCTGGGGAATCTCCTCTGCCTGTGAGGATCCGGCGTTTGTCATGCACTTTCTGTCCTTTCTTTCCAATGCGGACAATAATACCCACTACGCCAAGGTCTGCGGGACCCTTCCCGTCCACGTGGACGCCCCGGACCTGGACGAAACTCTGCTGGATACCCGGCGCTTTCGGGAGATCAAAATGCGAAAATCCACGGATGTTTTCGCCTATGCTTTTCGACCGACGTTGTACCAGGCCTGCGATGGGTATGGAGAATTGGCCAATGACCGGCTCCAGGAATTCCTTCGGGGAGAGCTTTCCGGGGCCGAGCTGCTGAGCTGGATGGATCAGTACTGGACAGATGCTTTGAACCAGGAAGGCGTCCTTTGGGCGGATCCGGAAGAAGAAAGAAAAGAATGATAAAGAAAAGAATGATAAAGAAAAAGGGCTTACCAAATGGGAGGCCCTTTTTGCGTACAGGCAGTTTTTTCCTGAAAAACGCATACATTTTAGAAAACGTATGGAAACGGGGGAAAGGGACATGTTTTTGAGCCAGCTGCTCAATCTTTTTTCGGGGATTTTTTACCTTCTTTTGCATGTGACAGGCGGGGGGACCTTCCCAAAGGCCCTCAGCGCCGCAGAGGAACGCCGCTGCCTGGAGGAAATGGCCCAGGGCAGCCAGGCCGCCCGCCAGAAGCTCATCGAGCACAATCTCCGCTTGGTGGCGCATATTATCAAGAACGGTTACTCACGGGGGAAGTTTTTTCGCTCCTCTGCAGGGTGACCGTTTTGCTTTCTCCCACCCGCAAAAAGATTTCCAGATTGACCCGTTCTTTGGTGCTGCCCTTCTTCACCAGAATGTGGTCGAGGATAGTGGAAACAAGCTCGGAGTCCACGCCGTTTTGGAAGGAAAGGGTTTCTTCCAGAACGGCTTCTATTTCGGCAAGTTTTTCCGCTGCCTGACGGGAAGCCTTTTCTTCCTCGTCCAGAGAAAATTTTTTCTTTTCAAGCTTTATTAGCTGTGCGTTAAACCCGTCGTTTCGCTCCTTGAATTCCCCGGTGGACAGCGCCCCCTGTACGCTCAGTTCCAGCAGCCTGTCTTTCTTCCGGCAGATCGCGGTCTCCTCCTGTTCCAGCCGGTCACGTTCCCTTTGGTAGTTCACTTCTTCGGGGACACAGCGAATGAGCTCCAGCAGGCGCTCAATAATGGCTTCCTTGTTTTCCACGATCTCATTGAAAATATCCGCCATGACCCGGTCGAGCTCCGCCGTGGAAAGAAGCGGGGACTTGCAGGCGCCCGCTCCCCTTTGATGGTACACCCGGCACTGCCAGACCTCCCGCTCGCCGTTCTTGTTTTTCTGCACCTTGCGGTGGTAGCATTCGTTGTGCTCCTCGCAGATGATTTTTCCGCTGTAGGGATAGCGGTTGTGATAGGAAGC
>CAZRLJ010000119.1:0-2301 GCA_964600905.1 uncultured Acutalibacter sp.
ATGGAACTGGCCGAGGGCTATGTCCTGAAATTGGCCCTGGACGAGAACAATGAGGTCATCGGCTATCAGGTCGTGAAGCTCGGACTGCTGCTGGAGGATATCCGCCATGGTATGTCCCCCAACGAAGCCTACGAGAAGAATATCGGACAGTACGGCCGCTTTGACGGCGCTGCCAAGTACATCGACCCCAGAGAAGAATAATCCCCGACCAACCATAGATTAGGAGGACAACACAATGGCAAATGATGTCATGTTTGAAGGCAAAGAAAGAAGAATGCCCAAAATCGAAAAGTGCCTTGCCGAATACGGCCTGGGCAGTTTGGAAGAGGCAAGAGAGCTTTGCAAATCCAAGGGCTTTGATCCTTATGAGATCGTAAAGGGCGTTCAGCCCATCGCTTTTGAAAATGCCGGCTGGGCCTATACCCTGGGCTGCGCCGTAGCTATCAAAAAGGGCGTGAAGACTGCCGCCGATGCTGCCGAGGCCATCGGCATCGGTCTGGAAGCGTTCTGCATTCCCGGCTCTGTCGCGGAGCAGCGCAGCGTTGGTCTGGGCCATGGCAATCTGGGCGCCATGTTGCTTCGTGACGAAACGAAGTGCTTCGCGTTCCTGGCCGGTCACGAATCCTTTGCTGCCGCGGAAGGCGCTATCGGAATCGCGAAGACCGCCAACCGTGCCCGGAAAGAGCCCCTGCGCATCATCCTGAACGGCCTGGGCAAGGATGCCGCTTACATTATCTCCAGGATCAACGGCTTTACCTATGTGAAGACAGATTATGATTTCTTTACCGGCGAGCTGAAGATCGAAGAGGAAAAGCCCTTCTCCGAGGGCGAGCGCGCTGCCGTTAAGTGCTACGGCGCCAACGATGTTTTGGAAGGCGTGGCCATCATGAAGCATGAGGGCGTCGATGTTTCCATCACCGGCAACTCCACCAACCCCACCCGGTTCCAGCATCTTGTTGCCGGTACCTATAAGAAGTGGGCTCTGGAGAACGGCAAGAAGTACTTCTCCGTGGCTTCCGGCGGCGGCACCGGACGTACCCTGCATCCCGATAATATGGCTGCCGGCCCCGCTTCCTATGGTTTGACAGACTCCATGGGCCGTATGCACGGCGACGCTCAGTTTGCCGGCTCCTCTTCCGTGCCTGCCCACGTGGAAATGATGGGCCTGATCGGCATGGGCAACAACCCCATGGTGGGCGCCACTGTGGCCTGCGCCGTGGCTGTGTACGAGGGAACGAAGTAATCCTTTCGGAATAGCTCCCAAGAAAATATTGCAACAGAAAATGGTGTAGCCCAGTAAATGGGTTACACCATTTTTTCGCAAATGTTATGGATTAAGAAATCTTATTCCCGGCCTTGGAATACTTCAGCGCCTCTTTGCAATAGACCGACTGATTGACGATCCAGATCAGACACACTGCAAGAGAGGGCAGATAACTGATTTCAAAAACAAGAGCGCAGACGGCAAGGACGATGGCGAGTAGCGAACAGACGGTGTTGGTAGCGCTGTAGGCCTTGAAGGCGCACTTTCCGATCATGATCTTCTCCGCTTCGTCACAGCTGTCCATCCACTTTTTGTGGAATTTGGTGTCATAAACAGACGCCGTTTTTTCCGGATTGGTTTTCTTTGAGGCGTCAACGCACTTCTGCTGGAGAAGCACCGCCTCGATCATAATGGCGAAAAATGCCACGATGCCCGTGAAAAACGGCAGAATGGCGTTTCCGGTTTCAAAGGTATCAAAACCGTAGGAATAGGACGCGGCGATCAGAAAATAGCCGAGGATCAGGGCGGCGCTGGTAAGCCAAATGACAATGGAAAGCTTATTGTCGATGGCGTCGGAAATTTCCTCATTTTCGCCGTCCCAGGCGGAAAGCAGCTTTTTGGCCCCTCTGTAAAGGGGGATGCAGACTGCCGGCAGGATCACCGCCACCGCCAGCATCAGCCAGGGGGCAATATGCCTTCCGAAAAAGATTGCCGCGGTCTCTATTCCGCCGGATAGCCGGTTCAGTCCGTACCTTGCGGCGCAGTAGCCGATGCCGCCGCCCAGCAGCAGGCTGATGACCATAATGAGCATGAATTTCGGCAGAGCCTTCCGATTTGCTTTCTTGATTTCCTTGTTATCCACTTTCTTCTTCCTCCTGTAAATAAAAGACGTCTTCCACCGCAACGCCGCACACCTTTGCAATCGTCAGGGCAAGGGTGACCGAGGGCGAGTAATCCCCCCGCTCAATCAGGCTGATCGTCTGCCTGGAAACGCCGCATAAGCGCCCCATTTCCTGTTGATTGACATTCAGTGCGGC
>CAZRLJ010000120.1:0-2296 GCA_964600905.1 uncultured Acutalibacter sp.
TTGATGATGGCGTCGTTGAAATCGTCCCCGGCGGTGTGGATGGAATTGGCCACGGCGATGCCATTTAAGGAAATCACGGCCATGTCGGTGGTGCCCTGGCCCACGTCCACGATCATGGTGCCGTGGGGAGCGCCGATGTCCACACCCGCGCCAATGGCGGCTGCCACCGGCTCCTCGATCAGGCAGACCTTGCGGACCCCGGCAGCGCCGATAGCGTCCACCACCGCCCGCCTTTCCACCTCTGTCAGGCCGCAGGGGACACTTACCACCACCCTGGGCATAAACACCCGGCTGGAGCTGACCTGCTTTAAGTAGTGGGCAATGAGATGCTCCGCCAGGGACAGGTCGGAAATCACGCCGTTGGCCAGGGGCCTTGCCACCGTGATCCGATCCGACGTGCGGCCCAGCATGTCGTAGGCCTCGCTGCCGATGGCGATGATCTCGTCGGTGTAATTGTCCACGGCGATGATGGAGGGCTCGCTGAGCACGATGCCCTTGCCGTCCATATATACTTTGAATTTTGATGTGCCAAGATCAATGGCGATGTCGGTACCAATTACTGCCATAGTGCACCTTCCTTGGGAAGCTCCGGAGGAGTTTTTCAGCCCCACGGGAGTCATACTCTCCCATGGTATTTACCATGATAACACATCCCGCCGCTTTTTTCAACTACAAAAGTATCCGCGTCATGCCCGCTGTTCTGAAGCAAAAGAAAAGGGGCGGCTCTGCCGCCCCGGTAGGGAAATCTTTTTTATGCCCGGCCGCGCTTGTGCATCATCTTAATGACCAGCAGGGTCAGGAGCATCAGAACGATGGCGATGGGCAGTGCGATAAAGGCGTTGGGCACAAAGCCCGCGATCAGATAGGCCACAAAGCTCACCCCGGCGCAGGTAACGGCATAGGGCAGCTGTGTGGAAACATGATCCACATGGTCGCACTGGGCGCCGGCGGAGGCCATGATGGTGGTGTCGGAAATGGGAGAGCAGTGGTCGCCGCAGACAGCGCCGGCCATGCAGGCGGAAACACACACCACGCCAATGGGAGCCGTCAGCGGAAACACACTGAGGGTGATGGGGATCAGGATGCCGAAGGTGCCCCAGCTGGTCCCGGTAGAGAAGGCCAGGAAGCAGCCGATCAGGAACACCACAGCGGGCAGAAAAGCCTGGAAGCTCCCTGCGTTCTGCTTCATCAGCGCGTTCACAAAGTCCCCGGCTCCCAGGGAGCTTGTCATGGTGTTCAACGTCCATGCGAAGGTCAGGATCAGAATGGCGGGCACCATGGCCTTAAAGCCCTCAGGGATACTGCCCATGGCCTCGGTAAAGGTCATGGAACCGCGCAGGCAGTAGTACAGAACCGCAAACGCCAGAGCAAACACGGAGCCCAGCATCAGGCTGAGAGAAACATTGCAGTTGGAGAAAGCGTCAATAAAGGAAGCGCCCGTGAAAAACTCGCCGGTGTAGAGCATGGCAAAGATACAGGAAGCGATCAGCACCACCACAGGCAGGATCAGGTCCAGCACCCGGCCCCTGCCCTCTTCGGCGCTCTCCTCCTTTTCGCCCGCATAGGGATTTTTGCCGGAAAAGAGATCGCCCTTTTCGGCATTCTCCTCATGATGGGCCATGGAGCCGAACTCCGTCTTCATCAGCGCCATACCCACCATCATCACAATGGTCAGGATTGCATAGAAATTAAAAGGAATGGCCTTGAGAAATACGGTAAAGCCGTTGCCTTCCTCCACGTAACTGCTGACGGCAGCGGCCCAGGAAGAGACGGGAGCAATAATGCACACCGGGGCAGCGGTGGCGTCGATCAGATAGGCCAGCTTTGCCCGGGAAATTTTGTGCTTGTCCGTGACGGGCCGCATAACGGAACCCACGGTCAGGCAGTTGAAATAGTCGTCGATAAAGATCAGCACACCCAGCAGAACGGTGGCAAGCTGGGCCCCTACCCTGCTCTTAATGTGGTCTGCGGCCCAGCGGCCAAAGGCGGCGGAGCCTCCGGCCCGGTTCATCAGCGCCACCATGGCGCCCAGCACCACCAGGAATACCAGGATCCCCACATTGCCGCCGTCGGACAGCACGCCCAGCACGCCGTCCTGGAAAGAGTGGAGCACGGTCCCCTCAAAATTGTAGCCGGAATACAGCAGGCCGCCCATCAAAATGCCCACCAGCAGCGAGGAATAGACCTCCTTGGTGATCAGGGCCAGAACAATGGCCACCACCGGGGGCAGCAGGGCCCAGCCCGTGCCGTAAAAGCCGCCGCCCTCCGCCGCGCTGCCCTTGGGGCCCAGCACCGC
>CAZRLJ010000121.1:0-2264 GCA_964600905.1 uncultured Acutalibacter sp.
AGCCTATCAGGAAATCCACGCCCTAAAAACGCCCCACTGGGGCGTTTTCTTAACGCCCTTTCGAATCCATCTCCCGAAAAAACAAAAGAATTGAGAGGCAACCTTTCAGGTCGTCTCTCAATTCTTGGTGGGGGGAGATGGATTCGAACCATCGAAGGCATAGCCAGCAGATTTACAGTCTGTCCCCTTTGGCCACTCGGGAATCCCCCCATATTTGGTTGTTTATCCAGAAAAAATTGGAGCTGGTGGACGGACTTGAACCCCCGACCTGCTGATTACAAATCAGCTGCTCTACCAACTGAGCTACACCAGCAAATATATGCGCTATGCCGGCGTATCGCCCACATTTTTTGAGCGCTTGATTATTATACCTTGACAGAAACGGAAAGTCAAGCCTGAATCGCAAATTTTTCGGAAAAGTCCCTGTTCTCTGCAATCTTCCTCCCAAAGAGGCCGACGGAGGCCGGGAAAGCCTTGCCTTTCCCGGCTGTTTGCGCTATACTAAAAACCAGAAACCGCTTTGACGCAGAAAGGATGCAGAACATGAAATTTTCCGAAATGACCTACACCCGGCCGGACCTTCCGGCCTTTTTCCAAAAGCTGGACGGCTTTACCGCCCGGCTGAAGGCGTCCGCCGATCCGGAGGAGCAGTACCACATCTACAAAGAGATGGAAACCGAACTCTCTCACGTGCAGACGCAGATGACCATTGCCTCCATCCGCAACTCCACGGATACCCGCGATCCCTTTTATGAGGCCGAGCAGGAGTATCTGGACGAGCAGTTTCCCCTGTTGGAAGAACATCTGCAGGCATTCCGGAAGGCCCTGGTGGATTCTCCCTGCCGGGCGGCGCTGGAGGAAAAGCTTGGCGCTCTGCTGTTTAAGAACATCGAGCTGGACCTGAAGTCCTTCTCCCCAGAGATCATCCCCTTGATGCAGGAGGAAAACAAGCTCTCCAGCGAGTATCAGAAGCTCTATGCCAGCGCCAAAATCCCCTTCCGGGGCAAGGTCCTCACCGTGGCCCAGCTGGGTCCCTACAAGGAGAGCCCGGATCGGGCCATCCGCCGGGAAGCCCTGGAGGCAGAGGGCTCCTTCTTCGATGAGAACCGGGAGAAATTTGATGAAATTTACGACAAGCTGGTGAAGAACCGCACGGAGCAGGCCAAGCGCCTGGGCTTTGCCAATTACGTGGAGCTGGGCTACCTCCGCCAGGGCCGCAACTGCTATGGCCCTGCCGATACCGCTGCCTTCCGCGACCGCGTGGTGCGGGATCTGGTTCCCATCACCATGAAGGTCAAGGCGCGTCAGGCAAAGCGCCTGGGCATTGAGGATTTCAAATTTTGCGACAACGCGCTGAAGTTCAGGGACGGCTCCGCCGCACCCCAGGGAACACCGGAGGAGATCATGGCCGCCGGCAGGAAAATGTACGAGGAGCTTTCCCCTGAAACGAAAGAGTTCATTGCCCTGATGTTCGATAACGAGCTCTTTGACGTGCTTGCCAAGGAGGGCAAGGCCCCCGGCGGCTACTGCACCAGCCTGCCGGACTACGGATACCCCTTCATCTTCTCCAACTTTAACGGCACCTCCGGAGACGTGGACGTGCTGACCCATGAGGCCGGCCACGCCTTTGCGGACTTTATCGCCGGGCAGACCGTAGAGACCCGGGCCCTGCGGTGTCCCACCATGGAGGGCGCCGAAACCCACTCCATGAGCATGGAGTTTTTGACCGCCCCCTGGCACCATCTGTTCTTCGGCCCCCTGACCGACAAGTATGAGCTGTCCCACGCCGAAGACGCCCTGACCTTTATCCCCTACGGCTGCCTGGTGGACCATTTCCAGGAGGAGGTCTACCTTCATCCGGAAATGACCCCCGAGGAGCGCAACCAGACCTGGCTGCGGCTGGAAAAGCGTTACCGCCCCTATCTGGACTTTGACAATCTGCCCTTCTACGGCCGGGGCGCCGGATGGCAGCGGCAGCTGCACATCTACGGCTCTCCCTTCTACTACATTGAATACTGCATGGCCCAGGTCATGAGCCTGCAGTTCTTCGCCCTGAATGTGGAGGACCATAACGCTGCCTGGCGGAAGTACATGGACTTCGTCCGCATGGGTGGAACCAAGACCTTTGTAGACCTGGTCCACAGCGTGGGGCTGCTTACACCCCTGGATGAGAGCTGCGTCAAGGAGGTTTGCGAAAAGACCTTCGCCTGGACGGAAAACCATCTGACGGAGTAATTTTGCAGCACACAAAAGCGGCAGGGCAC
>CAZRLJ010000122.1:0-2264 GCA_964600905.1 uncultured Acutalibacter sp.
GCTCCGGCCGTCCCGCCGCCCGCCACAGGAAGGAGACGATCTGTGCCCGGCTGCATGTATCGTTGGGGCTGAAGGTGCTGTCGCTGGTTCCGGCAGTGATACGGTTTTCCACGGCCCAAACTACCGCGCTGGCGTAATAGTCGTCCTGGGTTACATCCTGGAAGCCTGCTACGGTCTCTCTTTCCAGCGCAATGAAGCCCCACTTGCCGTCCAAGCACACCGCCGCAAGGCCCTCGGAAAAGCTGTCCGCATAGTCGTATTTACAGGGAACGACTTCTTTACCTGTTTTGTCAATGAAACCCCGCTTTATGTCGCCATTATTGTCGAACACTCCCACATTCGCAAAGCCCTCGGAGAAGCAGGGCGATTGCACCGTATAGTAGTCCTCGTCATACTTGCAAGGGATGACCTCTCTGCCAGTTTTGTCTATGAATCCCCACTTGTCGTCCAATCGCACCGCCGCAAGATCATCGAAGAAATAGTCTGCACCGTCATACTTGCAAGGTGCAACCTCATTGCCAGTTTTGTCGATGAAGCCATACTTGCCGTCCAATCGCACCTCCGCAAGGCCCCCAGAGAAAGAGTTCGCACTGTCATACTTGCAGGGAATAATCTCTTTGCCAGTTTTGTCGATGAAGCCACACTTGCCGTCCAATTCCACTTTCGCAAGGCCTTCGGAGAAAGGGGCCGCATCGTCATACTTGCAGGGAATGACCTCCTTGCCGGTTTTGTCAACGAATCCCCACTTGCCATTCGCCTTCATTGACGCAAAGCCTTCATAGAAGTAGTGCCAATCGTCATACTTGCAGGGAACGACCTCCTTGCCCGTTTCGTCAATGTAGCCATATTTTCCGTCTCGTTCCACCCTTGCAAAGCCCTTGGAGAAGTCGTACGCTCCGTCATACTTGCAGGGAACGACTTCCTTGCCCGTTTTATCGATGTAGCCCCACTTGCCATCCAATTTCACTGCTGCAAGTCCCTCATCATAGAAGCTATGCGCATCGTCAAACTTGCAGGGAATGACCTTTTTACCTGTTTTGTCAATGAAACCCCGCTTGCCATCAAATTTCACCGCCGCTAGGCCATTGTAAAAGTCCTCTGCACTCTCATATTGGAGGGGAATGACTTCCTGACCTGTTGTGTCGACGAAGCCAAACTTGCCGTTCAAGTACACCGCTGCAAGGCCATCAGAGAACCGGTGCGCCCCCTCATACTTGCAGGGAACGACTTCTTTACCCGTTTTGTCGACGAAGCCCCATTTTGTATCCGGATATTCACCAACATACACTTGCACAAAGTCATCCAAAAAGCCATTAAAGTAGTGTTCGGTTACCCAGTTATACTTACAGGGAATAACCTCTTTGCCCGTTTTGTCGATGAAGCCATATTTCCCATCTCGTTCCACCCTTGCAAGACCACCGGAGAAGCTGTGTACAGTGTCATACTGACAGGGAATGACCTCTTTGACGGTGACCCCTGCCGCACTGGCCACCATGGGCAGACAGCCCAGCAGCACAAGGGCCGTCAGCAAAGTACATAAAATTTTCTTTCCCATCTTTTATTTCCTCCTCATTTTTTGAAAAAGCTCTATCATAGTAAAGGTCCTTCTTTGCAGTTGATTATAACACATTGCGGCTTATGCTTCTTTTACTCCGGCCTTCCGGCGGCGCGCCACAGGAACGCAACGCCCTGAGCCCGGACGCAGGTGTCGTTGGGGCTGAAAGTCGTGTCGCTGGTTCCAGCCGTGACGCGGTTCTCCACCGCCCACTGGACAGCCTTTTCGTAATAAGCGCCCGACTGCACGTCCCTAAAGCTGGTGGAAGTGTTTGTGGGGTCCAGCCTGCCGTGGGCGCGCCAGAGGAAGGAGACGATCTGGCCCCGGGTGCAGGTGTCGTTGGGGCTGAATGTGGTGTCGCTGGTTCCGGCCGTAATGCGGTTCTCCACCGCCCACTGGACGGCCTTTTCGTAGTAGGAGCCCGGCTGCACGTCCGTAAAGCTGATGGCCGTGTTTGTAGGCTCCGGCCGTCCCGCCGCCCGCCACAGAAAAGCCACGATCTGTGCCCGGCTGCAGGTATCGTTGGGGCTGAAGGTGCTGTCGCTGGTTCCGGCCGTGACGCGGTTTTCTACAGCCCAGGATACGGCCTTTTCATAATAGACGCCTGCGGCCACATCGGTGAAGGTGGGCTGAGTCGGTTTCACGGGATCCGGTGACGGGGTGGGTTCCTGCTCTGTATCGCCGTTTTCAAAAACCGGGTCTTCTTCAG
>CAZRLJ010000123.1:0-2116 GCA_964600905.1 uncultured Acutalibacter sp.
CCATTGTCACCCCCGTCCACCCCATGGTGTCCAGCGAGCGTCGGCTCATGCTCACTGCAGAGGGCGAAGCAAAGCATCTGTGCTATGCAAAGCCCGTCCACATCGGCAGCGACTGCTGGTTCGGGGCCAACGTCACTGTCTGCCCCGGCGTGACCATCGGCGACGGCTGTGTCATTGGCGCAGGCAGCGTGGTGACCAGGGACATCCCGGCTAATTCTTTCGCTGCCGGCGTGCCCTGCCGGGTCATCCGGGAGATCACAGAGGCCGACAGCCTGGTACATATGCCGGAGGTTCTGGCAGATAATCAGGTCCTGGGAGAGCATAAGGAGTAACACCTGATCGAACCAAACAAGGACGCCGCCCATTTTGGGCGGCGTCCTTGTATTTTGATATTCCTGTCGCCTGCATTTGATGCAAATACCGCGGCAATCAGGCCTTTTCTTGTATTCCGCCGGCATGGCGTCCGGCTTATCCGTCGGAATCAGGCTCCCCGATTTCAGCCACCGTTTTTTCTCCGTTTGTCTCAAGGGGTACATCTGCCCTTTTCTCAGACCGGCACACCCACATCAGGAATCGGACCATCAGCCAAATGCCAACGAGGCTCACTGCAAGTCCCACCCAAAAGAAGGGATAACGCAGGTTGATTACCGTACGTCCCCGCTGCACGACCGTCAAATTATTCTCCCGCGTGAGCTCCCGGTCCGAGTCAAACATATCCGCATGATAGGCCAGCGTGGTGTTGACCTCATCCTCCGGAGATTCGACCACGATTTGATTGATCCCGTAAGTCACCGTGATGGGAACGATCCGGCGTTCCGGCAGCTCGGTAGGAGAAAGAGACATGGCGCGGCTGAGCAGCTGTTCCACCGAAGGATCCCCGGTAAGGCTCAGGAAAAAGGTGAGATTCAAGCCTATCACAACAATGTTATCGTTTTTCACCGTACCGTAGAAATCCAGGTGTACGTTATCCGCTTCCCGAACCGTTCCCCAAACCTGATCCAGCCCAGTGACAAAAAAGGTCTCCCACTGGGAATGATCGGCGGGGAACAGGTCGGTGTTTAGCAGCCCGTCTACCGTTTCCATCTCCGGAAAGCCGTTGGAGAAGGAGATTGGGTTGCAGCGCACCCCCAAAAAGCTTTTCTCCGTGTCGCCCCGCTTTTCCGGGATGCCGTCCGCCGTGATAATCACCCGGACGCCGCTTTCTCCCAGGCGGGTGATCAGACTTTCAGCCCGTTCCCGATCCTCGTAGGTAAAATCCAACAAATAGATGACCTCATATTGCGACAGCTCCTCAAAGGTATAATCGTCTAAATTGCTGGACTCTCCCGGCTTCACTGCCGGGAACTGTCGGCAGATACCGTTGACGGAAGCATCTCCAATGGCAATCCCCTTAAATTTACTGATGACTCCCCAATTTCCGCTCTGATCCAGATGGTACAGCCGCGAGCCGCCCTGAGTTTCCACAAAAGAATAGCCAACTGCTTCCGCCTGCGCGTCCACTTCTTCAAATGTCAAACCGCTTTCTTCAATTTTCCTGTTCAGAAGCAGAACACTGTCGTTTCCCAACTCTTTGCACCGGTCAAAAACAAACAGGTAATTCCCCTCCAGAGCGCCCCGCTCCAGCTGAGAGACATTGGGGCCTGTGTTGGCTGCCTCCCAGCCCGCCCCGCTGTCGCAAGGCACTGGATCGCCCCAGCCTACGATATGCCACGCGCCGTTTTTGATCCCGCTAAAATCGATCAAGGCCAGCCGCTGCCCAGTGATTTCTTGAGCTTTTTGAATCAGCGAGCCCTCATGCTCCTTATTGAGCCTTTCTTCTACAGGGACGCCATTTTGGTCGCCCCGCATCAGTGCAAAAGAGGGTACGGCGTCCAGCACCAGCAAAACCGCCACAAGTAGGCAGAGCCACCGCCGCAGATCATTCCAGAAGAGGTAGCTCATCAAAACAAAAGCCAAGGCAATGGAGACAAAGCGGAGCATCCACAGATATTGGCTTCCCGGCAGCAGCCTTATAACAGGGTAAGCGGCAGTGGTGGTAGAAAGCAAAATGAGGATCGCAGTCCAGAAGCCGCTCCGCTCCATTTTCCCGGCACAGAGAAGGCCCAGCACCGCCAGC
>CAZRLJ010000124.1:0-2111 GCA_964600905.1 uncultured Acutalibacter sp.
GCCCCGCCGTGCATGTCCAGGATATTCTTCACGATGGACAGTCCCAGGCCGGTGCCCACCTGGGCCCGCTTGTGCTCCTTGTCCACCTTGTAATAGCGTTCCCAAATATCCTTCAGCTTATCAGCGGGAATGCCCTGGCCGTGGTCGGTCACGGAAATGCGCACCCGGCCGTCTCGCACCTCCTGGCGGAGAAAGACGGTCTTGTCCTCCCCCACGTAGGTGATGGCGTTATTCACCAGATTATAGACCACCTGGGAAATTTTCAGCTCGTCGGCGTACACGGATACCTCCCTGTCCGCCAGGAAGGGGAAGCTGAATTCCGCCAGCTTGTCGTACCGGGTGAGGATGGCCCGGATGGCGGCGGTCAGGTTGAAGGTGGTCCTGTCCAGGGCCACCACCCCGGATTCCAGCCGGGACAGGTCCAGCAGATCATTGACCAGGTCCGTCAGGCGCTTTGTCTCGTCAATGATGATCTGCACGTTTTCCGGCGTGTTTTCTCCGGGCAGGTCCCGCATCACCTCGCTGTAGCCCTGGATCATGGTCAGGGGCGTGCGCAGGTCATGGGACACATTGGCCAGCAGCTCCCGGCGCAGGCCCTCCACCTTGGAAAGCTCCTCCGCGGCAAAGTTCAGGGTCTGGGCCAGCTCGCTGACCTCCTCGCTGCCAGTTTCAGCAAAGCGGATGTCGTAATCCCCCTGTCCCAGGGCCTTGGCGGACTGGTTGATGGCAGTCAGGGGTCTGGAAATGCGGCGGGCGATGATCCAGGCCAGCAGGGCGCCCAGCAGCACCATCACCACGGTGACGCAGCCCAGCTGCACCCGCAGCGTTTCCACGGTGGAATCCACCGGGGTGATCTCGCTTTCCAGCAAAACCAACCGGCTGCTGCCGCTGTCGGTGCGGACGGTGCGGGCGTAGAGGATGGTCTCCAGGGGGGCGCCGTTGTGCAAAAAGTAGTCGGACTGGAAGGTTTCCGTCCGGGAGCCGCCCTCCAGGTTCACGTTTTCAAAAATGGTGTGCAGCCGAAGGGTCAGGGGCATTCCGCTTTGCTCCAGTGAGGCCCGGAGAGGGCTGGACTTCTGGGAGGAAAAGCAGTTGGCGTGAAGCCGCCCCAGCTCATCGGACACCACAATATTGAGGCCCGTGTTGTAGCACAGCTCCTCCACCGTGGCCTCCAGGCGCTCGTCGGAGCTCTCCAGCTGCCGGATGATGGACTCCGCCGCGGCCTTGACCTCCGCCGTTTTGATCTGCCGGTAAAAGGGCCCCAGCAAAGCGATTTGAAAAGTCCACAGCAGCACGGCGATGATCAGAATAAAAATGCCGAAGCCCAGGGCGATCTGCCACCGGATCTTCATGTGCTTTTTGGGCCGGGAGGGCCTGTCCGCCCCGGCCCTGCCGCTTTGTTCCATATTCATACGCCGTCCGCCTCAAACCGATAGCCCACGCCCCGGAGGGTCACGATGAATTTGCTGTAGGGCCCCAGGGATTTCCGCAGCAGCTTGATGTGGGTGTCCAGGGTGCGGTCGTCCCCGTAAAAATCGTAGCCCCACACATTGGTGATGAGCATTTCCCGGGTCAGGGCCAGGTTTTTATTGTTGACCAGATAGCAGAGCAGATCGTATTCCTTGGGGGAAAGCTCTGTCCGCTCACCGTCTACCGTCACAATGCGGGCGTCAAAATCAATGGAGAGTCCCGAAAAGCTCACCGCATTCCGCTTCTGCCCCGCCGGCTGGGGACGCACCCGGTTCATGATGGCATTTACCCGCATCATCAGCTCCCTGGGGGAAAAGGGCTTGACCACATAGTCGTCCACTCCCAGCTCAAAGCCGTGGATCCTGTCGTATTCCTCGCCCCTGGCGGAGAGCATCAGCACCGGCGCGGAGCAGGTTTTGCGAAGCTCCGCCACAGCGGAAAAACCGTCCAGCTCCGGCATCATCACGTCCATGATAATGACGTCGAACCGCTGGGGGTCCCTGCGGCAAAGCTCCACGGCCTCCATGCCGTTTTCCGCCTCGGTGACCTGGTGTCCCTCGAATTCCGCGTATTTTCGAATCAGCATTCTGATCTTTGCCTCATCGTCCACCACCAAAAGATGATACATGCTTCTGCCTCCT
>CAZRLJ010000125.1:0-2056 GCA_964600905.1 uncultured Acutalibacter sp.
GGGCCGGGGGTCACATAGCACTGGGAAACGTACAGGCTGCTTCTGTCCATGTTGAAATTGTTTTCAGCATTGGCCACGGCGGACTTGAGAAGCTTCTCCAGGTCCTCGCAGACAGCCTTGGGCGTGTGGTGCAAAATAGCGGCGGCAAGGTCTACCGGCTTGTTGCGGATAAGGTCCAGCACGATTCCGACCTTGCGGGGAGAGATACGGGTATAGTTCAGAACTGCTTTTGCTTCCATGATCTATCTGCTCTCCTTTCTTTACTTGGTCGTCTTGGAACCGGAATGGCCCTTGAAGGTACGAGTGGGGGCGAATTCGCCCAGCTTGTGGCCGACCATATCCTCGGTGACATACACCGGCACATGCTTGCGCCCGTCATGGACGGCAATGGTATGGCCCACGAAATCCGGGAAAATCATGGAGGCTCTGCTCCAGGTCTTGACGATCTTCTTCTCTCCGGCTTCGTTCATAGCCTGGATCCTTTTCAGCAGCACGGGCTGTACAAAAGGTCCTTTTTTCAGACTTCTGCTCATAGTTTCTTCTGCTCCTTTCCCGTGCGCTTACTTGGCGTTTCTGCGCCTTACGATAAACTTATCGCTGGCCTTGTGATGCTTGCGGGTCTTGTAACCCAGAGCAGGCTTGCCCCAGGGGGTGACAGGCCCGGGACGGCCGACGGGGCTCTTGCCCTCGCCGCCGCCGTGGGGGTGGTCGTTGGGGTTCATAACAGAACCGCGGACCGTGGGCCTCCAGCCCATGTGGCGCTTCCGGCCGGCCTTGCCGATCTTCACGTTCTCATGGTCGATGTTGGAAACCTGGCCGATGGAGGCCATGCAGGTCTCGCTGACGTTGCGCAGCTCGCCGGAGGGCAGCCTCAGCAGCGCCATACCGTTTTCCTTTGCCATCAGCTGGGCCATGATGCCGGCGGCCCGGGCCAGCTGAGCGCCCTTGCCGGGGTACAGCTCCACGTTGTGGACGAAGGTACCCACGGGAATGCTCTTCAGGGGAAGGGCGTTGCCGGGCTTAATGTCGGCAGCCTCACCGGAAACCACCTTATCCCCGGCCTTCAGGCCGTGGGGAGCCAGAATGTAGCTCTTCTGGCCGTCCTCATACTGGATGAGGGCGATAAAGGCGGAACGGTTGGGATCGTACTCGATGCCCAGAACGGTTGCCTCTACATCATGCTTCTGACGCTTGAAATCGATAATGCGGTACTTTTTGCGGTTGCCGCCGCCGCGGTGGCGGACGGTGATCCTGCCGTAGCTGTTCCGGCCCGAATTCTTGCTGACGGGAGCCAGCAGGCTCTTCTCGGGGCCGCCCTTGGAAAGGCCCTGGAAGTCCGTAACGGACATGTTGCGCCTTGCTGCGGTAGTCGGCTTATAATTCTTGATTGCCATGTGGTTTTCACTCTCCTACTATTTGGCTTTGCGGGGATTGGCGTCTCCCCATAACTGCGTTCTGAAATCGCTGGTCTGAATTAAACCATGCTCTCGAAGAACTCGATGGTCTTGCTGTCCTCAGTCAGGGTGACGACGGCCTTCTTCCAGCTCCTGGTATAGCCCTCGTATCTGCCCTGGCGGCGCAGCTGGCCTCTGACATGGAGGGTGTTCACCTTGCTGACCTTGACGCCGAAAAGCTCTTCCACAGCTCTCTTCACGTCGATCTTCGTAGCGGCCTTGCTGACCTCAAAGGTGTACTTCTTCTGGCTGTTTCCGTCCATGGTCTTCTCGGTGATGACGGGGCGGATGATGATGTCCTGTGCTGCCATTATGCATACACCTCCTCAATTTTAGCCACGGCGTCCTTGACGACGATAAACTTGTCGGCGTTGAGAATGTCGTAGACGTTCAGGGTGTTGACCTGTGCGGTCTTTACGCCGGGAATGTTCCTGGCGGAGGCGATGACCTTCTCGTCAACAGAGGCGAGGACGATCAAAGCCTTCTTTTCGCTGCCGATTGCCTTGAGCATCTCAGCGATGGTCTTGGTCTTGTAGGCGTCGCTGGTGATCTGATCGATGACGATCATCTCGTTGTCCTGCACCTTGGAAGAAAGGGCGGAC
>CAZRLJ010000126.1:0-2042 GCA_964600905.1 uncultured Acutalibacter sp.
CGTAAGATGGCTGACCGTAAGGCTGCTGCACCGGGGGCTGGCCATAAGATGGCTGGCCGTAAGGCGCTGGCCCGGTCGTGCCGGGCTGTCCCTGCGCCGGGGGCGCCGGCTGCCCGTTGGGATAAGGCGGATAAGGATACTGGTTCATAAGCGTTTGTCTCCTAATTACTAACTCGCAATCAGTATTACATGATGTCGCAAATCTTCTGAGAGAAGGCCACCGGGTCCTCGATGGCGATGCCCTCAATGAGCAGAGCCTGGTCATACAGTAGCTCCGCATAGGTCTTGAGCCTTTCGTCATCGGTTCCCTGTAATGCGCAGAGCTTTGCGAAAACCGGATGGTTGGGATTGAGCTCCAGCACCCGCTGGGCCTTGATCTTTTCCCGGGCGGGCATGGAGTTTAACACCTTCTCCATTTCCGTGGAGATCATGCCGTCGGTGGACAGGCACACCGGATGGGTCTTGAGCTTTCCGGAGACCTTGACCTCCTTCACCCTGTCCCCCAGGGCCTCCTTCATGGCGGCCAGCATGTCCTTGTGGTCCTCGGCGGCCTTTTTGGTCTGCTCCTTCTCCTCCTCAGTTTCCAGGTCCAGATCGTCTGAGGAGATATTGCGGAATTCCTTTTCCTGGTACTTTTCCAGGACCCGCAGGGCAAATTCGTCCACGTTGTCGGTAAGGCAGAGCATCTCAAAGCCCTTCTCACCCAGGGCTTCCGCCTGGGGCAGGCTCATGATGCGTTCCTTCGTCTCGCCGCAGCCGTAGTAGATGCAGGTCTGCTCCGGCTTCATCCGGGACACATACTCCTTCAGGGTGACATTTTTCTTTTCGGTGGAGGACCAGAACAGCACCAGGTCCTGGAGCTCCTCCTTCTTCTCCCCGTAATTGTCGTACATGCCGTATTTCAGCTGGAGGCCGAAGGCGTTGAAAAATTCCTCGTACTTCTCCCGGTCGTTTTGAAGCATGGAGGAAAGCTCCGAGGTGATCTTCTTCTCCAGGCGGGAGGCGATAAGCTTCAGCTGCCTGTCGTGCTGGAGCATTTCCCGGGAAATATTCAGGGAAAGGTCCTGGGAATCCACCAGACCCTTGACGAAACTGTAGCAGTCCGGCAGCAGATCGGCGCACTTGTCCATGATCAGCACGCCGTTGGCGTAAAGCTGCAACCCTTTTTCGTATTCCCGGGTGTAGTAATCCATGGGGGCGGACTTGGGAATAAACAGCAGGGCGCTGTAGGTGGCGGCGCCCTCGGTGGAGGTGCGGATCACCCGCAGGGGGTCCTGCCAGTCGAAAAACTTCTCCCGGTAAAAGGCATTCAGCTCCTCGTCCTTTACCTCGGAACGGGATTTCTTCCAGATGGGGGTCATGGAGTTTAAGGTCTCCACCTCATAGTAGGTCTCGTACTCCGGGGCCTTCCCCTCCTCGCCGGAATCCTCCTTCCGCCGGGACTTTTGCAGCTCCATGCGGATGGGATAGCGGATATAGTCAGAATAGCGCTTTACCAGCTCCGTAATGCGGTACTGCTCCAGGAATTCGCTGTAGCGCTCGTCCTCGGTGTCCTCCTTCAAATGCAGGGTGATCACGGTGCCCCGGTCGGCCTTGCCGCCTTCCTTGATCTGGTAGCCCTCCAGGCCCTTGGACTCCCACTTCCAGCTTTCCTCGCTGCCGTAAGCCCTGCTCTCCACGGTGACGTGGTCGCTGACCATAAAGGCGGAGTAAAAGCCCACGCCGAACTGGCCGATGATGTCCACGTCCTCCTTCTTCTCGTTTTCGTTCTTAAATTGCAGGGAGCCGCTTTTGGCGATGACGCCCAGATTGTTGTCCAGCTCCTCCCTGGTCATGCCCACGCCGTTATCGGTGAGGGTCAGGGTGCGGGCCTCCTTGTCCAGGTCGATGCGGATGAAGAAATCCTCCCGGGAGAGGCCTGTATCGCCGTCCTCCAGGGTGCGGTAATACAGCTTGTCGATAGCGTCGCTGGCGTTGGAGATCAGCTCCCGGAGAAAAATCTCCTTGTGGGTGTAGATGGAGTTGATCATCAGGTCCATCAG
>CAZRLJ010000127.1:0-2039 GCA_964600905.1 uncultured Acutalibacter sp.
CGGAAGATCATCGGCGAGGAGTTCATCCGCGTCTTTGAGGAGGAGGCCAAAAAGATCGGGGCCGTGGACTACCTGGCCCAGGGCACCATCTATCCCGATGTGATCGAGTCCGGCCTGGGCGACGCGGCGGTCATCAAAAGCCATCACAACGTGGGCGGCCTGCCGGATTATGTGGATTTCAAGGAGATCGTGGAGCCCCTGCGCCTGCTGTTCAAGGACGAGGTCCGGCAGCTGGGCCGGGAGCTGGGCCTGCCGGAATACCTGGTCATGCGCCAGCCTTTTCCGGGACCGGGCCTTGCCATCCGCATCATCGGCGACATCACCAAGGAAAAAGCCGATACTCTGCGGGAGGCCGACGCTATTTTCCGGGAGGAAATTGCCGCCGCAGGCCTGGATACATCCATCAACCAGTATTTTGCGGTGCTGACCAATATGCGCTCTGTGGGCGTTCAGGGGGATGGCCGGACCTACGACTGCACCCTGGCTCTCCGGGCCGTGACCACCTCCGACTTCATGACCGCCGACTGGGCGCGGATCCCCTACGATGTGCTGGACAAGATCAGCGTCCGTATTGTCAACCATGTTCCCGGTGTGAACCGCGTTGTTTACGACATTACCTCGAAACCCCCCGCCACGGTGGAATGGGAATGATGAACGGAGAACCAACGCATTTTCTTTGAAACTGGTTTGAAAAGGTGGGCGCTATCGCGCCGATGGACGGTTTTATGATGGAGCGTATGCATATCGAGCACCCGTTTGCGCCGGTGTTCGACGAAAACTCACAGATACTTATCCTCGGCAGCTTCCCATCGGTAAAATCGCGGGAAGTGAGCTTCTACTACGGCCATCCGCAGAACCGGTTCTGGCGGGTGCTGGCAGCGCTGTTTCATAGCGACGTTCCTTCCTCCGTGCAGGAAAAGCAGCGCTTCCTTTTGGATCACCGTATCGCCCTATGGGATGTGATCGCCAGCTGCGACATATCCGGCTCCTTTGACAGCTCCATAAGAAACGCGGTTCCAAACGATATTGCGGCGTTTCTTGCGGACACCAAAATATCGCGGGTGTTCACAAACGGCGGCACGGCTTACCGGCTCTACCATGGGCATGTTGAGCAGAAAACCGGAATTGCGGCGGTCGCGCTGCCGTCCACAAGTCCCGCAAATGCGGCTTATTCACTGGAACGGCTGGTAGATGCATGGCGCGCTGCCGGAATAGGCGCAGGAAATTAGGGATAGAAAGTGACGGTTTCTATGGTTTTTGTGGAGCGGGCCGAAAAGGCTATGCCGCACCAAAAAATAAATTTTTACGGAGGCACAACATGGCAGAGAACAAAAGACCTGAAAGCATGGAACGCATTACAACCCCCGAGCTGGCCCAGACCTTCATCGACGAGCAGATCAAGGCGGTTCAGGCCCAGGTGGGGGAGAAGAAGGTGCTGCTGGCGCTGTCCGGCGGTGTGGATTCCTCTGTGGTGGCGGCACTGCTGATCAAGGCTATCGGCAAGAATCTGGTCTGCGTGCATGTCAACCACGGCCTGCTGCGCAAGGGCGAGCCGGAGCAGGTCATCAAGGTGTTCCGGGATGAGATGGACGCGAACCTGGTCTATGTAGACGCCGTAGACCGTTTTCTGGACAAGCTGGCCGGCGTTGCCGATCCCGAGCAGAAGCGGAAAATCATCGGCAATGAATTCATCGAAGTTTTTGCCGAAGAGGCCGCAAAGCAGGACAACATCAGCTTCCTGGCCCAGGGCACGATCTACCCCGACATTATCGAGTCCGACAAGGGCGTGAAGGCCCATCACAATGTGGGCGGCCTGCCGGAGGATCTGAAATTTGAGCTGGTAGAGCCTCTGAAATTCCTCTATAAGGACGAAGTGCGCGTGGTGGGCAAGGCGCTGGGGCTGCCCGATGGCATGGTGTACCGCCAGCCCTTCCCCGGCCCCGGCCTGGGTGTGCGCTGCCTGGGAGCCATCACCCGGGACAGGCTGGAGGCGGTGCGGGAGTCCGATGCGATCCTTCGGGAAGAATTTGCGAAAAATG
>CAZRLJ010000128.1:0-1923 GCA_964600905.1 uncultured Acutalibacter sp.
CCTTGAGGTAAGTCTGCTGTTGAATCACAGTTTATTCCTCCTTTTGTTTTGGGGAACCGATGGGCCTGCTGCCCCTCTGCTTCCCCTGCCGATCATGCGGCTAACTTATTTGGCCTTCTCGATGATCTCCACCAGACGCCATCTCTTGTCCTTGGAAAGGGGACGGGTCTCCATGATGCGCACGCGGTCTCCCACATTGCACTCATTGTTCTCATCATGGACCTTGCGCTTCACAGCGCGCTTGACGACCTTGCCATAGAGAGGATGCTTCACGCTGTCCTGAATGGCGACGACCACGGTTTTGTCCATCTTATTGCTGACCACGCGGCCAACGGACGTCTTTCTCATATTCCTTACTTCGCTCACTTGTTAATCCTCCCTTCCCTTAAGCGTTTTCGGCGTTGAGCTCGTTCTCGCGGATGACCGTTTTGACACGGGCGATGTCTTTCTTTACAGCCGAAATGCGCGTGGGGTTGTCAAGCTGATTGATAGCGAGCTGGAAGCGCAGGTTGAAAAGCTCCGCCTTGAGGTCGCTGAGCTTGCTGTTCAGCTCTTCAGCTGTCATTTCTCTGATTTCTGAAGCTTTCATGACTTACGCCTCCGTTTCTTTCGCTACTACTTTGCACTTGATGGGGAGTTTTGCGGAAGCCAGGCGCAGGGCCTCTTTTGCCGTGGCCTCCGGCACGCCGGACAGCTCGAACATCACCCGGCCGGGCTTGACCACTGCCACCCAGTACTCGGGAGAGCCTTTACCGGAACCCATTCGGGTTTCAGCGGGCTTCTGGGTAACGGGCTTGTCGGGGAAGATCTTGATCCAGACCTTGCCGAAACGCTTGCAGTAACGGGTCATGGCCACACGGGCGGCCTCGATCTGGTTCGAGGTGATCCAGGCGGGCTCCATGGCCTGCAGGCCGTACTCGCCGTAAGTGACCTTATTGCCGCGCAGGGCCTTGCCCTTCATGCGGCCACGCTGTACCCTGCGGTACTTTACACGCTTGGGGAGTAACATTATCTGCGGCCTCCTTCCCGATTCTCTCTGGGACGGCGGTCAGAACGCTCACGGCGCTCGCCGCGGTCCCGGCGGTCATCACGGCGGGGACGCTCAGGGCGCTCGCCGCGGTTGTCGTTCAAAACCTCACCCTTATACAGCCAGACCTTCACGCCGATCCGGCCATAGGTGGTGTTCGCCTCTGCGAAGCCGTAGTCGATGTCGGCACGCAGGGTCTGCAGCGGGATGGTACCGTCATGATACTGCTCGCTGCGGGCAATTTCAGCGCCGCCCAAACGGCCGGAAACCTGGGTCTTGATACCCTTGGCGCCCAGACGCATGCTGCGGCCGATGCAGCCCTTCATGGCCCGGCGGAAAGAGATACGGCGCTCCAGCTGAGAAGCGATGTTCTCGGCCACCAGCTGCGCGTTCAGGTCGGGCTGGCGGACTTCCACGATGTTGATGACCACAGGCTTGCCCAGCATCTTTTCGCACTGCTGGCGAAGCTTCTCGATCTCTGCGCCGCCCTTGCCGATGACCAGGCCGGGCTTGGCGCAATGGATGTGTACGCGCACCTTGGAGGCGTCGCGCTCGATTTCGATCTTGGGGATCCCAGCGGAATAGAGCTGCTTCTTCAGCACCTTGCGGAGGTTGTAGTCAGCAACCAGAGTGTCGCCGAACTCGCTGTCCTTCGCGTACCAGCGGGAGTCCCAGTCTTTGATTACGCCCACACGGAGACCGTGGGGATTCACTTTCTGACCCATAAATTTACCTCCTTACCGCTCACTCTTTTTCCTTCACCACAATGGTGATGTGGGAAGTTCTCTTCAGAACTCGGAACGCCTTGCCGTGGTCCCTTGCCCGGATCCGCTTCAGGATGGGGCCGGGGGTCACATAGCACTGGGAAACGTACAGGCTGCTTCTGTCCATGTTGA
>CAZRLJ010000129.1:0-1851 GCA_964600905.1 uncultured Acutalibacter sp.
CGGGCCCTTTTTGCGGATAATTTTCATGATTTCACAATTCCCTGCAACAATTTGATATGCTCATGCGTCATGTGGGTGAACGCTAAAAGGAGGTGGCAGCATGTCCCGGGATACAGACCGGCCGGCAGTGGACTGGGAACGCCTGATAGAGGAAAATGAAAACCGCCTGTACCGCGCGGCGCTGGCGATCCTGGGGGACCCCCAGGAGGCGGAGGACGCGGTGCAGGATACCTTTGTCCGCTATCTGGAAAAAGCGCCCCGGGAGCTGGAGAACCCCGGAGCGTGGCTGATGAAGGTGCTGACCAATGGCTGCAAAAGCAGGCTGCGGCTTCGGTGGCGGAGGGTGATCCCCCTGCCGGAGACCCTGCCCGCCCCCAATTCCCTCCCGGAGCGGCTGGAGCTGACGGAGCTCTTTTCCCTGCCTCCTGAGGAGCGGGCAGTCCTTCACCTTTTCTACTACGAGGGATATTCCACCGGGGAGATCGCCAAAATCGTCGGGTGCCGTCCCGGAACGGTGCGGTCCCGTCTGTCCCGGGCACGGCAGCGGCTGAAAACACTATTGCAGGACACGTGAAAGGAGCTTTTCATGAACGCATACAGAGCATATTTTGACAGACAAATGATTTCCGCCCCGGCCCATGAAAGGCTGCTGGAGCTGGAAAAACCCTGCCGGAGCCCCTTCCGGAGGAAATGGGCCCTTTCGGCCCTGTGCTGTGGGCTGGCGGTGATCCTGGGAGCGGGGCTTTTCTTCCGGCTCCACAGCGGCTGGAGGGTTCCCCTTACCAGTGAGGCGGCTGTCAGCGGCTCCTGCAGTCAGGATGCCGCTTCCGGGGAGAGCACGGCGGACCAGCCCATGGAGGCGGATGAAACGCCCGCCCCTGTCCCGGAGATCCGCTATCCCTCCGGGCAGACCCTGATGGCGGCGGATATTGCCCTGCCGGAGGGCGGCTTCTTTGTAGATTTTTCCGATTCCGAAAACGCCTGGGCGGCGGAGAGCTTGATCCTGCGCCTTGAGGCCATGTACCCGGAATACCAGGTGGAGGCAAGGGGCCTTTACGACGGTAGTGGAAATCTGTGGCTTCTGACGGTTTCGGGAACGGCCGGGGCGGATTCCTTCACGCTGGAGCTTTCCCCCGGACATCTGCCGCCCAAATGCATCGTGAACCCGGCGGAAAACGTCACGGTGGTGGAGGGCGTGGAGGTGACCGGATGGAGCGCGAAATACACCGGTGACAACGGGAACAGAATATGCTGCTGCGGCAGTGAATTTATGGCCGGGGACTATGGGATCAGCTTTGAAAATGTGGGTTCGCCCTATCAATCAGATTACTACGGCCAGACCGACCCGGACATGGGCGGCGCCATGGAATTCAATGCCCGTTTTGTGGAGTGGGCGCTCAAGGGCAACCTCGTTCTGGAGGACAGTCTGCTGTACTGGAAAGACATTCCCGCCTGGGAGACAAAAGATTTTTCCTCCCTGGAGGAGGCCCGGCAGGAGACGGCCTTTGCCCCGTATCTGCCGGAGCACGATCTGCTGGGCAATGCCGAGTTTGAAGGCGGGCTGAACTGCCAGGAAGGCGTGACCAACAGCCTGTTTGTCAGCTGGTTCAGGGGCTATTCGGAGGCTTGGGTATCCGTGTATTATCCTGAGAGAACAGAGGAGACGCCGGCGCCCGTGGACGTGACTGTGCCGGAGAGCTACGACGTCCGCCTGTATCCCATTCCCTGGGTGGACAGCGTTCCCCAGGAATATGCTCCCGATTTCTATTCCCCTCTTTTCCGAGCGGAGGACATGAGCCCGGAAGTTATCGCGGCCAGGGGCTGGGAGAATGACGAAGGGGAGATGGGCTA
>CAZRLJ010000130.1:0-1793 GCA_964600905.1 uncultured Acutalibacter sp.
ATCCAATTTCACCCTAAGCACCGACTGCAAAAAGGGACGCCGTCCCTCCTTTGACACGGCCGCCCCGCCAGAAGAGGCCAAGACCCTATACGAGCGTTTTGTAGAGCAGTCCAGGGCCCTGGGGGTCCGCCGGGTGGAGACGGGAGAGTTCGGCGCCCACATGGATGTGCTGGTGCAGAACAACGGCCCCGTCACCATCATTCTGGACACGGAGCGGATCGGCAAGTAAAACCGTCATTCTGTGGGGAAAACCCACTGTACTCTGGGAGGAGTAAAACAATATGAACAGGGAATTTCTGAAGCTATTGATGGACAAAACCGGGTTTCCGGCGGAGGCAAAAACTTTTCTGCTGGACAGTGCAGAGAAGCTCGTTTCCTCCGGGCAGGAGGAGGCGCTGGACGGCACAGTAGAGCACTTTTACGAAGAGGATTTCCAGATGGGCGGTGTGGCGCCCCTGATTGCGGAGATGGCCGAAGGCTCCGGCCTTTCCCCTCACACCGTCTGGCTGCTGTTCCTCATTGAGGCCGCTGTCCCCGTGAAGGGCGCTTTCGCGGACCGGGGCATTCCGGAGCAGATTTTCTGGGACACCTTTGCCGACCTGCGGTACAAGGTGCAGGAATGCAAAGACGTGCAGGGCGTTTGGGGTAATTTTGTGGCCTTCTGGTATCCCATTTTCTATTCCTGCGACATTGTGAAGCTGGGCCGCCTGGAATACGAAAACTGCACTTATGAATGGGACGTCCCCTACGAGGCTCACGGTGTCACCCTGAAAAAGGGCGATCCGGTGAAGTCCATCCACATTCCCTCCAGCGGCGAGCCCTTTGACAGCGCCGCCCGGCTCGCCTCCTACAAAAAGGCCTACGAGTTTTTCCGGGAGCAGCTTCACGGCGGGCCGCTCATCTGCGTGTGCCACTCCTGGCTGCTGTATGAGGAGTACGCCAAAATTTTGAAGCCCGGCAATATCAGCGACTTTCAGAAGGATTTTGACATTCTCAGCTCCACCGCCGACAAAGACTTCGGCGACAGCTGGCGGCTGTTCGGCGCGGATTATCAGAAGCCCACGGCGGAGCTGCCGGAGAAAACCTCTATGCAGAGGGCCTTTAAGAAATTCCTGCTGGAGGGTAAGGAACCCGGCATGGGCATGGGCGTCCTCGTTTTTGACGGGGAAAAGCTGCTGACCAGAAAATAAAAGGGAAAGGGCATTTGTTGAGAATTGGGAGGATCGTTATGGAGAAAGTCAAGCTGGGCATCATCGGCGTGGGAAACATGGGCAGCGGGCATATCGCCAATATCCTCGCCGGGAAATGTCCCGAAATAGAACTGGCTGCGGCGGCGGACCGCCGGGAGGCCCGCCGGGAATGGATCAAAGACACGGTTTCGGAGACCGTCGCCGTTTTTGAGGAGGGCTCCGACCTGATCAAAAGCGGTCTCTGCGACGCGGTGCTCATCGCCACGCCCCACTACCAGCACCCCGTGCTGGCCAAAGAGGCTTTTGCCCAGGGCCTTCATGTCATGTGTGAAAAGCCCGCCGGCGTGTACACCAAGGCCGTAAGGGAAATGAACGAAGCCGCCGACAGAAGCGGCAAGGTTTTCGCTATGATGTTCAACCAGCGCACCAACTGCCTGTACCGGAAGATGCACCAGATGGTTCGGGACGGTGAGATCGGCGAGATCAAGCGGGTCAGCTGGCTGATCACCGACTGGTACCGCACCCAGATCTATTACGATTCCGGCGACTGGCGGGCCACCTGGGACGGGGAGGGCGGAGGTGTGCTGCTGAACCATTGCCCCC
>CAZRLJ010000131.1:0-1422 GCA_964600905.1 uncultured Acutalibacter sp.
CAAGCTGGACGACAGCGACAACTCTCCCGGCTGGAAGTTCGCCCAGTACGAGATGAAGGGCGTGCCCCTGCGGCTGGAGATCGGCCCCAAGGACATCCAGCAGAACCAGTGTGTCATTGTCCGGCGGGATACCGGCGAAAAGCAGTTTGTCTCCCTAGACCAGCTGGAAACGGTGATCGGCGGCGCCCTCGCCGCTATGCACGACGCCATGTACCAGCGCGCCTTGGAAAACCTCCAGAGCAAGACCTTCACCGCTCACAACTATCAGGAGTTTCTGGACATTGCCCAGAACAAGCCCGGCTTTATTAAGGCCATGTGGTGCGGCGACTCTGCCTGCGAGGACAAAATCAAGGAGGATACCGGCGGCGTGAAGTCCCGCTGCATCCCCTTCGAGGAGGAGCACATTTCCGACGTCTGCGCGTGCTGCGGAAAGCCCGCCAAACACATGGTTTATTGGGGCCGTCAGTACTGATTGTTTGTTCGCCGAACAACACTTTTCATAATGTGAAAAAGGGGTTTTGAGAAATTTTCTATGAAATTTCACAAAAATCCCTTTACTTTTTCCAAGTTCTGTACTAGAATATATTTGAAATCTTACATACCACATGTTGTGTGCCCTTTCCAACAGTGTATGTACATAAATTAGGAGGAGATTCCCATGGCAAAAATCAAGATCGGTTTTATTGGCTGCGGCGGTATCGCCAACCAGAAGCATCTGCCTGGCATGTCCCAGCAGACGGAGTACGTGGATCTGTGCGCTTTCTGTGACCTGATTCCCGAGCGTGCCGAAAAGGCTGCGAAGGAGTACGGCACTCCCGACGCAAAGGTCTACACTGACTATCATGAGCTGCTGGCCGATCCCACCATCGACGCTGTTCATGTCCTGACTCCCAACATCGCTCACTGCGAGATCACCATCGCCGCCCTGGAAGCAGGCAAGCATGTGCTTTGCGAGAAGCCCATGGCCGCTACCGAGGCCGACGCCCGCAAGATGCTGGAAGCCCGCGACCGTACCGGCAAGATGCTGACCATCGGCTATCAGTATCGTCATTTCCACGAGAATCAGGTTGCCAAGAAGGTCATCGACGACGGTTACCTGGGCGACATCTACTACGCTGAGGCCACCTATCTGCGCCGCCGCGGCGTTCCCACCTGGGGCGTGTTCACCGACAAGTCCAAGCAGGGCGGCGGCCCCCTGATCGACATCGGCACCCACACCCTGGACTTCACCCTGTTCCTGATGAACAACTACGACGTGGAGTACGTGGTCGGCACCTCCTTCGAGAAGCTGGGCCGTATTCTGGATCCGGACCATCAGGGCCAGTACAACTGGATGGGCAAGCAGGATCCTTGGAACAACGAGACCTATGACGTGGAAGATTCCGCCGTGGGCCACATCAAGATGAAGAACGGTGCCGTGAT
>CAZRLJ010000131.1:1432-1745 GCA_964600905.1 uncultured Acutalibacter sp.
CATGGCAAAGGAAACCGGCGCCAACGGCGAAGCCTACACCACTCTGGCCGGCACCAAGGGCGGCCTGGACACCAAGGAAGACCGTGTCCGCCTGAATCATGTGGTTGCCGGTTATCCCACCATTTCCTGGGTCGGCGATAAGGTTGCAGGCTACATTCCCGGCTTCAGCCAGGGCCCCGCTCCCGTTTCCAAGGAGCATGAGATTTGGGTCAAGGCTCTGCTGAGCGGCAAGAAGGAGGATCTGTTCGTCACTGCGGATCAGGCTTTCGTCGTCACCAAAATCCTGGACTCCATCTACTATTCTTCCAAGCAC
>CAZRLJ010000132.1:0-1691 GCA_964600905.1 uncultured Acutalibacter sp.
AAGCCGCAGCACCTTTTCCCGGACGATCTCCGAGGCGATGACCCGCTCCGGCTGGTCGGTGAGGGCGTCCTCCGGAAAGAGATGGCCGCCGGGCTGGGTCAGCCTTTTCAGCTCCTCCAGCAGCTCCTCCATGCCGTCGCCGGTCCGGGCGGACACCGGCACCACCGCCTGAAAACCGTACAGGCCGGAAAAGGCGGCGATCTGCTCCATCAGGGGGCTCTTGTCCTGCAAAAGGTCGATTTTATTGATAGCCAGCACTGCCGGGAGCTTTCCCCGGCGGAAGCGCAAAATCAGCTCCTCGTCCGCCTTGGACACCGGGGCTCCGGCCTCCGTGACCAGCAGGCAGGCGTCCACCCCGTCCACCGTGCGGGTGACGGCCTTCACCATAAAATCTCCCAGAGAATTCCGGGGCTTGAGCAAACCCGGGGTGTCCAGAAACACCAGCTGATGGTCCCCCTGGGTCACCACGCCCATAATGCGGTTCCGGGTGGTCTGTGGCTTTTTGGACACGATGGCGATCTTCTGCCCCACCATTTTGTTCAGGAGCGAGGACTTTCCCACGTTGGGCTTTCCCACGATGGCGATATAGGCCGAGCGCTGTCGCTCCCATTGTTCCATGTTTTCCATAGTTTTCCTTTCCGGTCAATCCCCCCAAGGGAGGAGAAAATCATCTTTTTTTCTGTCCCGAAAGCCACGAGCCGATTCGCTCCGGCCCCGCGAAGATAAAGACAAGGGCCAGCCCTGCCGACAGAAGCAGCAGGATCAGGGAGACCGGCTGAACGCAGATTTCCCGCAGACAGGCCCACAGCTCCGGGCGGAACAGGATCACCACACCCACCAGGACTGCCGCAAGCGCGCAAAGAAGCACCGCCCCCGCCGCAACGTCCTTGACCACGCGGATGCGGGGATTCAGGTGCTTCTGATTAAAATCACACAGCTTTTCTATGGCGGTATTCAGGGCCTCTGCCGTCATCACAGCCCCGATGGTGAGGATCAGGCAGGCCAGCTCCCCCCGGCTCAGCTCCATGCGGGAGGCGAAAAACAGCACGTACACACAGGCTGTCAGGTGTACCCGCATATTCCGTTCCGATTTCAGACAGTCCCAAATTCCCCGAAAGGCATCCCGGAAGCTGTCCACCATGGTTCGCTTTCCGGGCCTGGGATCATTCGTCATCTGAGGCATAGCTGCTGCTGGAAGGCAGGCCCAGCAGACGCATGACCCGCTCCTCTTTCTCCCGCATACGGACCCGCTCCAGGCCGCCGTTTTCATGATCGTAGCCCAGCAGATGCAGCATGGAATGGGCGGTGAGATACCCCACCTCCCGCTCCAGAGAGTGGCCGTAGGTCTGGGCCTGCTCCACTGCCCGGGGCATGGAGAGCACGATGTCCCCCAGAATTTTCGCGCCGGTCTCGTGGTTCACGTCATAGCGGCCGTTTTCTCCCATGGGGAAGCTCAGCACGTCGGTGGCGGAATCCTTGTCCCGGTACTGGCGGTTCAGCTCTCTGATCTGCTCGTTGTCCACAAAGGACACGCTGATCTCCGCGGAATCCTGGAAGCCTTCCATTTGCAGGACCGCGTGGCAGCAGCGGCGGATCAGCAGGCGAAGTCCGGCGGGGATCTTTACCTCTTTCTGCTGGTTTGAAATGATAACCTTGACCTTTTCCATACAGCCTTCCCATTCCTTTCTTTT
>CAZRLJ010000133.1:0-1659 GCA_964600905.1 uncultured Acutalibacter sp.
CACCCGGAACAGGCCGTGGAGGGTGCCGGAAAGCTCGTGCCTGTGCACAAGGCCCAGCTCGCCCACCCGCAGGGGCAGGTCCCGGTAGGAATGGGGGTCGTTTTTGTACACCAGCATGCCGCCGGGGCAGTTCATGGGCTTGATGGCATAATCCTGCTCGTCGATGACGGTGGTATACATATTGTCCTTGTAGTGATCCCAGTGGCCGGAACGCTCCCACAGGGCCCGGTTCAGGATCATGGGGGTAGAAATTTCCACGTAGCCGTACTTTTTGTGCACCTGCCGCCAGTAGTCGATCAGCGTGTTGCGCAGCACCATGCCCTTAGGCAGGAAGAAGGGGAATCCGGGACCCTCGTCAGCCAGCATGAACAGGCCCAACTCCTTGCCCAGTTTCCGGTGATCCCGCTTTTTGGCCTCCTCCAGCATGGTCAGGTACTCGTCTAATTGGCTCTGTTTGGGGAAGGAAATGCCGTAAATGCGGGTCAGCATCTTCTTGGTAGCGTCGCCCCGCCAGTAAGCGCCTGTAATGGCGGTGAGCTTTACAGCCTTCACGCCGCCGGTGCTCATCAGATGGGGGCCGGCGCAGAGATCCTCGAAATCGCCCTGGCGGTAGAAGCTGATATTTTCCCCGTTGCCGGAATGCTCCTGAATCAGCTCCTGCTTGTACTCCTGCCCTTCCATCTCCTTCATGGCGGCGACAGGCTCCAGCTCAAAGCGGACGAGGTCCACATTTTCCTTGATGATCTGCTTCATCTCCTCCTCGATCTTCGGCAGATCCTCAGAAGAGATGGGGGCTTCCAGGTCAAAGTCGTAATAGAAGCCGTTTTCAATGGCGGGGCCGATGGCAAACTTCGTGCCCGGATAGAGGCGCTTGACGGCCTGGGCCATGATGTGAGAGGTGGTATGCCAGTAAGCGTGCTTTCCTTCCTCCTGATCGAAGGTGAGGATTTCCATGGTGCAGTCCTCCGTCACAGGGGTGCGCAGGTCCCTCACCTCGCCGTTGATGCGCACGGCGCAGGCGGACTTGTACAAGCCCATACCGATGGACTTTGCCACCTCTGCACCGGTGATCCCGGCTTCAAATTCCTTGACAGTGCCTTTCAGGTCGATCTTGATCATAGCAGCTTTCTCCCTTCTGCGGGGCATAAAAATACCTGCCCCAGCAAATTCTGGGGCAGGCGTCAAGTTCCAAATTTTCATGACGGCCCGCGGTTCCACCCGGATTCAAAGCGCTTTTACTGAGAAATCTCTGATCATGCAGGCCACCTCGGCGGCCAACCGAACCTGGCCGATCAAATCAGAGCTTCCCTAACGCTTCCTCATTTCGCGTATAACGGCGCTGCCCGGCAGGCCTCCTCGGCCGCTGCTCCAAGGCGGTGTCCCTTTCCATCTGTCCGCCGCGCTTTCAGCCGATGACGCCGCTCTCTTTACAGGACAGGTTTTGGGAAAAGGCTTCCTCTTCACTGCATTTATTTATGGAAAAATTCTAGCACCGGGCCATGGGTTTGTCAAGAAAAAATTCCCGTGCTTTTTCCTTTTTCGCTCCATTAAAAAATTCTTACTTCGCAAATTTGTAAAGGAAGCACCCACAGCGGCCGAAAGCCTTCCCTGAAAATGCAGGCTAAGCCAGATGGCGCAGATTTTAACCGCACCGCAAAC
>CAZRLJ010000134.1:0-1648 GCA_964600905.1 uncultured Acutalibacter sp.
AAGGATATTGACAAACCGAGAAGGAATGGGTATACTGAGGATAGAAAGAGCTTGCCGATAGACGGTTTGGCTCAGTTAAGGTTTTCTAATTGCTTTAGAAATCGTCACTTGGCCGAGTGGCGGTTTCTGCTTTTTACCTGAATTGTCACAGTCCAGCAAAACAAAAAGAACGGCGCCTGCGTCAGCAAGCGCCGTTTCTTTCTTTAGAGGAAGTTCAATCCCCCAGCTCCTTCCGGATAACCCGCAGCAGCTCGTGGGTGGCGTCGCAGCCGTGCTCCCAGTACATGAGGCCCAGTAGGCCCTCGTCCTTCACGTAGCGGCATTTTTCCGCGATGGCCTCGGGGGATTCGTAGCTGATAAAATCCCTGCCGTTCCAGAGATAGGCCGCCCGGGCGTCTTCGTCCCAATAGCGGGTATAGCCCCCGGCCTTCAGGAATTCTTCGGTGAGGTCGCTGTACCTGGGGCCGCCCCCGCCCACAGTTTCGGCGGGCTGGAGAAGCCCGTTGTTTTCCCCGACCACTCCCGACCATTTCCGGGAGTAAAAGGCCGCGCCGATCACCAGCTTTTCCGACGGCACTCCCGCCCGGCGGAACAGCTCCACTATGGCGGCGGTGTTCAGGCCGCTGGTATCGCCTTTTCCGGCGTAGAGGGCGGCATGGTGCCCGGCCTGGCGGGTAAAGCCGTTTCGCAGGTCATAGGTCATGAGCTGGACGTAGTCCACGATCTGGGCTACCCGCTCCATCTCCGTCCCCTCAACGAAATACTCTCCGGCCCCCGCGGCGATGGACAGGATACGGGGCCCCAGCGCCTCCCGGAGGGACTGCAAAAGCAGGGTGAAATTTTCTTTGTCCCGGGGACTGGAAGCGATCTCTGCCTGGCTGCTGCAGGGGTACTCCCAGTCGACGTCCACGCCGTCCAGGCCGTATTGCTCACAGGCCCTGCGGCAGGATGCGCTGAAGGCCTGGCGGCCGGCGGCGGTCATGGCCATTTCCGAAAAACCTCCCGCGCCCCAGCCGCCTACGGACAGCACGATCTTGATTTCCGGATTCCAGCGGCGGAACTCGGAAATCAGCCCGATATTGGTCAGCTGACCCATGTCCAACAGCCCATCCTTTATAATCCCAAAGGCCAGGTTGATGTGGGAAAGGGACTGTAGATCCTCTTCGGTGAACAGGGGCAGGGAGGCGTTTGCGGCGTAGGCAAGGGTGTACTTTTTCATGGGAATTCTCCTTTGCCAGATGGCGCAAATTTGAACCACAGTTTGGCAGGGCATCTTTGGCTTTATGCGGCGGCATTTCCCTTGCAAATACACAAAGTATTCGCTGCGGAAAATGCCTGGCCTAAATCACAAATCTGCTCCTGCCAAACCTCTTCGAGCCGAAAACGGATGGGAAATGCGACTGTTTTCGGCGCAGAGGAGGCGGGCTTGCTGACGCAAGTCAACGACGATAAGCCGAAAAGCGGCCATTTCCCGCCGTTTGCGGTGCGGTTCAAGTCTGCGCCGTCTGGCTTATGTGATGGAAAGAGCCCCGTACACAGATTTGTGCCGAGGCTCTTTTGGCACCCCCAACCGGAATCGAACCGATAACTGCCCCTTAGGAGGGGGCTGTTATATCCGTTTAACTATGGAGGCATTTCTCCTTTGCCT
>CAZRLJ010000135.1:0-1610 GCA_964600905.1 uncultured Acutalibacter sp.
GGTGCGGGGCATGTTTGCCGGCGACCGGGCACGGAAGGAGATGCTGGTGGATTACGGCTTCCGCCTGCCCTCCGCCTTTGACAACAGACCCTTAAACTTTGAGGAATTCTACTCTCATATCCATCAGGCCATTTTTGTCAGCGCCACTCCCGGGGACCTGGAGCTGGAAAAGTCCGCCCAGGTGGTGGAGCAGGTGATCCGTCCCACGGGCCTGCTGGACCCGAAGATCACCGTAAAGCCCACGGACGGGCAGATCGACGACCTGATCAGCGAGATCAACCTGCGGGTGGAAAAGGGAGAGCGTGTGCTGGTGACCACCTTGACCAAGAAAATGGCGGAGGACCTCACCGCCTTTCTGGAGGGATACGGGGTCAAGGTCCGGTATATGCACCACGACATCGACACCGTAGAGCGTATGGAGATCATCCGGGACCTGCGCCTGGGGGAATTCGATGTGCTGGTGGGCATTAACCTTTTGAGAGAGGGCCTGGACCTGCCGGAGGTCTCCCTGGTGGCCATTCTGGATGCGGACAAGGAGGGCTTTCTCCGCAGCGGCAGAAGCCTGATCCAGACGGTGGGCCGCGCCGCCCGAAATTCCGAGGGCCAGGTGATCATGTACGCCGACGAGGTGACGCCCTCCATGGAGTATGCCATCACGGAGACGGAACGCCGCCGGAGCATTCAGGAAAAATACAATGAGGAGCACGGGATCGTGCCCCAGACCATTCGGAAGGACGTGGCGGAAATTCTGGAAATTTCCACCCATAAGGAGGACAAGAAGCGGAAGCGCCGGTACACGCCGGCTGAGCGGGCGGAGATGATCGAGAAGCTGAAGAAGGAAATGAAGGCCGCCGCAAAGCTGCTGGAATTCGAGCACGCCGCCTATTTGAGAGATAAGATCAAGGAACTGGAGGGCGAACAGAGCCGGGCTGCGGCAGCTACGAGAAAAGTGCCGAAATAAGGGAGGAAAATGCATGATAGACCGGGAAGAAATGATACAGGCCTATTTCCGCTGCTGGGTGGAAAACGACCCGGCGGTTCTGGAAAAGACCTTCGGGGAGGATATTGTCTACAGCGAGTGCTACGGCCCGGAGTACCGGGGACTGGGGCAAATCAAACAGTGGTTCTCCGATTGGAACCAAAGAGGAAAGGTGCTGGAATGGCGGATCAAGGGTTTCCTGCACGAGGGAGACCGCACGGCGGTGGAATGGTTTTTCCGCTGCGAGTATGACGGAAACATAGACGGCTTCGACGGCGTTTCTCTCATCGAGTTTGACGGGAATGGGAAAATCGTTTCCTTAAAGGAGTTCCAGTCGAAGGCGGAGCATGAATTCCCCTATGGCAAGGAAGCATTGCCCGCCCATGATTAAAATTGCGGATAACAGGTAAGGGAAAATCTAAATCAAAGGATGAAGGAAAAACAATGGGCCTTGACAAGATAGAAGTTCGCGGCGCCCGCGAGCACAACCTGAAAAATGTGGACGTGACAATTCCCAGAGACAAGCTGGTGGTTTTGACAGGCCTTTCCGGTTCTGGCAAATCCTCCCTGGCCTTCGATACCATTTACGCCGAGGGGCAGCGCCGGTACATGGAGAGCCTTTCCTCCTATG
>CAZRLJ010000136.1:0-1548 GCA_964600905.1 uncultured Acutalibacter sp.
AGGTCTGGGCTCTGGAGGCTTACGGCGCTGCTTACACCCTCCAGGAGATTTTGACGGTGAAGTCCGACGACGTGGTGGGCCGTGTGAAGACCTACGAATCCATCGTCAAGGGACAGAACATCCCCACCCCAGGCATTCCCGAGAGCTTCAAGGTGCTCATCAAGGAGCTCCAGTCTCTTGGCCTGGATGTGAAGGTGCTGGATGCAGACGATCAGGAGATCGACCTGAAGCAGAACTTTGACGATGACGATATGGGCTTTGACCGGGGCGAATCCGTCTTTGACGAGGAGAATGTGGCAGACGACCTTTCCGGCTACTCTGTGGCAGACGCCGAGGATGCCTTTGACGGCGTGGACGGCGACGAGGAGGAAGAAAGTCTGGACGACATGGACGGCGAGGATATGGATTTCGACCTGGATGACCTGGACTAATTGAAGGGGGGAACAATTTATGGAATACAATACCTTTGAATCGATCAAGATCGGTCTTGCTTCTCCCGACAAGATCCGCGAGTGGTCCTACGGTGAAGTCAAGAAGCCTGAAACCATCAATTACCGCACTCTGAAGCCGGAGCGGGACGGCCTGTTCTGCGAGCGCATTTTCGGGCCCACCAAGGACTGGGAATGCCACTGCGGCAAGTACAAGCGCATCCGCTACAAGGGAAAGATCTGCGACCGCTGCGGCGTGGAGGTCACCCGTGCCAAGGTACGCCGGGAGCGCATGGGCCACATCGAGCTGGCCGCTCCCGTGTCCCACATCTGGTATTTTAAGGGTATCCCCTCCCGGATGGGCCTGATCCTGGACCTGTCCCCCAGGGTTCTGGAAAAGGTGCTCTATTTCGCCCTGTATATCGTGACCGATCCCGGCAGCGTCCGGGAGCTGTCCAAGATGCAGACCCTGACCGAGAAGGAATACAGGGATATGCGGGAGAAGTACGAGGACGACTTTGAGGCCGGCATGGGCGCCGAGGCCATTCAGAAGCTGCTGGCGGAGATCGATGTGGAAAAGACCTCCGAGGAGCTCAAGGAGGAGCTGGAGAGCGCCACCGGACAGAAGCGCGTCCGCATCCTGAAGCGCCTGGAAGTGGTGGAGGCCTTCCGCATTTCCGGCAACCGTCCCGAATGGATGGTGCTGGATGTGGTCCCGGTGATCCCCCCGGATATCCGCCCCATGGTGCAGCTGGACGGCGGCCGGTTCGCCACCAGCGACTTAAACGACCTGTACCGCCGGGTCATCAACAGAAATAACCGCCTGAAGCGGCTTTTGGAGCTGGGTGCGCCGGACATTATCGTGCGCAACGAGAAGCGTATGCTCCAGGAGGCCGTGGACGCGCTGATCGACAACGGCCGCCGGGGCAGGCCTGTTACCGGCCCCAATAACCGCCCCCTGAAATCCCTTTCCGACATGCTCAAGGGCAAGCAGGGCCGTTTCCGTCAGAACCTGCTGGGCAAGCGCGTGGACTACTCCGGCCGTTCCGTTATCGTGGTCGGCCCGGAACTGAAGCTGTATCAGTGCGGACTGCCTAAGGAAATGGCCATTGAGCTGTTC
>CAZRLJ010000137.1:0-1517 GCA_964600905.1 uncultured Acutalibacter sp.
AGATCAGCGACGTGGAGGTGGGCTGCTTCCTGTCCTCCGGCGTGGATTCCAGCTATGTGGCCTGCTCCGCCCATGTGGACAAAACCTTCACTGTGGGCTTTGACAACGGTACGAAATACAATGAGACCAGCTACGCCAAGGAGCTTTCCGAGCTGATCCCGGTGAAAAACATCAGCCACATCATCACCCCGGAGGAATTCTGGGGCACCTTCCCGAAAATCCAGTACCACATGGACGAGCCCCTGGCGGATCCCTCCGCCGTAGCGCTGTACTTTGTGTGCAACACCGCCGCCCAGCACCTGAAGGTGGTGCTCTCCGGCGAGGGCGCCGACGAGATTTTCGGCGGCTACAATATCTACCGGGAGCCCCTGGAGGTTCCCTGGTACGATAAGATCCCCTTCCCCATCCGCAGATTCATCGGCGCTGTCGCCGGACTGCTTCCCGCCCACCGGGGCCTGAACTTCCTGGTGCGCCGGGGCAAGCGGCTGGAGGAGCGATTCATTGGCAACGCCTATATGTTCACCGAGAAGGAGCGGAAGGCCCTCTTAAAGCACCCCACTGGCGCCCCCTCTCCCGCAGAACTGGTAAAGCCCTGCTACGACCGGATGAAGGACTATGACCCCGTGACAAAGATGCAGTTTGTGGACCTGAACATGTGGATGGTAGGCGACATCCTTCTGAAGGCCGACAAGATGAGCATGGCCAATTCCCTGGAGCTGCGGGTCCCCTTCCTGGACAAGCACATCATGGCCCTGGCGGGACGCATCCCCACCAAATACCGGGTCAACAGTGAAAACACCAAATTTGCCATGCGCAAGGCGGCCCTCCGCCGGATGCCGGAAAAATGGGCCGGCAAGAAGAAGCTGGGCTTCCCGGTGCCTACCCGGGTCTGGCTGAAAGAGGACAAGTATTACAGCATCGTGCGGGAGGAATTCCAGAGCGACGCCGCAGAACAGTATTTCCACACGGAAAAGCTCTTAAAACTCCTGGACGACCATAAGGCCGGCAAGGCGGACAATTCCCGCCGGGTCTGGACCGTGTACACCTTCCTCATTTGGTACAAGCAATTCTTCGGGGAAGAAGTCAAAAAATAAAGGAACACCATCGGTTAAAAGGGTGATTGCAATGGAAAAAATCGACTTTCTGCCGGTTCTCTTGGGCAGTGACATCAACGTGTACGGAATGGCCCGGTCCTTCCATGAGGAATACGGCATTTCCTCCGTGGCTGTCGGCAAGGGAATCCTGGGCCCCTGCACCGCCAGCAAAATCGTAGAGGTAAAGGTGGTAGAACCCAACCTGGAGGATGACGAGGTCTTTGTCAAAACTCTCACAGACTTTGCAAAGCGCTACGAGGGCAGTGGCAAAAAGCTGCTTCTGGTACCCTGCGGCGACAACTACATCAAGCTCTTGGTCCGCAACCAGGACAAGCTCCGGGGGATCTACGAATTTGAGTGCATCAGCGAGGAGCTGCTCATGCGGCTTTCCATCAAGGAGAGCTTCTACCAGGTCTGCACCGA
>CAZRLJ010000138.1:0-1458 GCA_964600905.1 uncultured Acutalibacter sp.
CCGCCGCTTCCGGCCCGCTCTCTCAAGCGCTTGACTATCTTACCACATCCGCACCTACTCTGTCAACACCTTTTTTGGAGGAAATCCAAAAAAAGTTTTTTCATTCAGAAAAGGGCTCTTTTCGACATGGCATATAATCAAGCCCCGTGTTTTACGGGGTGTTCATACTATATCACATTTTCCCCTGATTATGCAAGTGTTTTTTCCTGGAAAAGGGAGGAATCTTTCTTTTCCCCCGTATCTTGTAGAAACAAGGGAAGGACACGGAAGATGTGCCTAGGGAATCAGAAGGGGAACCCTTTTCCGGCACTCCTCAATGGCCGCGGTATCCGGCATGGCGGGGATCGCCCCCATCTTCGCGGCGCAGGTGGAGCCGGCGGCGTTGGCAAAGTCCACGAAATCCGCCGTTTCTTCCTCGGTCAGCTCCCGGGGCGCTTTACCGGACGCAACCACCTTCGCCAGCAGCGCGCCGAAAAAGCTGTCGCCGGAGCCGGTGGTATCCACCACTTTTGTGTTGTAGGTGGGCTTTCTCAGGCAAAAGCCGGGTGCAAACACAGCGCAGCCCTCCGGCCCCAGGGTCACCACCACCATGGAAACGCCCTGGGCCAGCAGTCGTCCGGACCCTTCCGCCAGATCCCCGCTGCCGGTGAGCAGGGCCAATTCCTCGCCGGAAATTTTCATAATATCCGCTTTCCCGATGAGGCTCCCCATCGCCGCCACGCCCTCTCCCTCCGACGGCCACAGGGGCGGCCGCCAGTTGGGATCGTAAGCGGTGATCTTCCCCTGTGCCCTGGCGTAGGAGACCAGACTGTGCACCGCGCTCCGGGAGGGCTCCGCCGTCAGCAGAAGGGAGCCGAAGCAGAACAGCCGGCACTCGTCGATGAGCCTTCTGGCCTCCGGGGTATCCCGCAGCCGGGTGTCGGCGCCGGGGTTTCGGTAAAAGCTGAAATCCCTGTCCCCTGTCTCACTCAGCTGTACAAAGGCCAGGCTGGTGGTGTAATCCGGGTCCAGGGTCAGTCCGGAGACATCCACGCCGCAGTCTGCCATGGTATCCCGCAGGAAAGCGCCGAACATGTCGTTTCCCACACAGCCCAAAAAGCCCGCGCTGACCCCCGCCCGATGGGCCTGCACCGCCACATTGGCGGGAGCTCCTCCGGGATTCCTGGCAAAGAGCAGCTGCCCTTCCGGGTTTGTCCCGGAAGGGGTGAAATCAATGAGCAGCTCTCCCATACTCAAAATTTTCGCCATATTATCCCCCGATTCTATGGATTGATATTACAGCTATTATAGCAAATGATCCCGCAACAGTAAAGGCGGCGCCGCACAATTCTGAGTACCTGAGGAAAATATGGAAAAAGTGTAAAAAGTGCTTTGCCGCGATTTAGGCAACACCGTACAATTCACGGCTAACGCCTTAAGCACCATCTTGCTTGCAAATTTTCCGTCATATTTTGCAAA
>CAZRLJ010000139.1:0-1456 GCA_964600905.1 uncultured Acutalibacter sp.
AAAAGATCAGCGATATCAAGGGCGAACAGAAGGAGATCACCTGGGGCAGCCAGATCCGCTCCTACGTGTTCATGCCCTACACCATGGTGAAGGATCACCGCACCGGCTTCGAGACCGGCAATGTCAACGCCGTGATGGACGGCGATCTGGACGGGTTCATTAACGCATACCTCACGGCCATGAGCCAGGGGACCCTGGGGGAGAACATCGAATAAGTCTGCCGCCCTGCCGGAGCAACCCCGGCAGGGTGTTTTCTTTTTGCTGTTTTGAAAGAAGAACGGGGAAAGGGAACATCTGTAAAGGAAATCCACTTTATAGATGTTCCCAAAATGATTCCTGAAGGTGCTCCGGCAAAAAATATTGTGCATTTTTTCAAGGGGGATTCCATGGTAATTTTCACAAGGCGGATGCCGATTCTTCCCGGAATTCCGGGCTTTTTTCCACGGAGCTCAAGGGGCTGAATCCCCTTATTATGGAAAAGTGACAAAAAAGTAAAATTTTTTTGAAAAAAAGGGGTAGACTTTTTGGATTCACTGCTATATAATGTGTAACAGATGCTAATCGTCTTTGTGAATTTTGCCGGGCCTCGACAGGATTTCCCCGCAGCTGCGCGGAAAATGGGTTGGTCCCTTTACCCAAAAGGAGATCGTCCGGCGAGAATTAAGGAGGGATGAGTCAGCGCTGGAAATGCAGCCGCCGGGGCATTCGGCGGTTGACGCAGGGAATCCTGCACAAATTCAGGCCGCTTCAAGCGGCTAGGGAGTGATGAGATTGAAAAAGACAAACGAAGCTGTCATCCAGCCCACCGTGAAAAGAATGCCAGGTTGGAAGCGGTTGCTGGAACAGTGGGACCTTCAGGTCCTGGTTCTGCCGGGCATTATCCTGCTGCTGATTTTCAGCTATGTGCCCATCTACGGTTTGATCATGTCCTTCCAGGAGTACCACTTGGGCGATTTCCCGGGCTTCTCCGAGTGGGTAGGCCTCAAGCACTACAAGATCATGTTTGCTGACAAGGCCTTTTACACCGCTCTGCGCAACACCCTGGTTATCAGCGCTCTGAAGCTGACCATCGGTTTTGTGTGCCCCATCTTCTTCGCGATTTTCCTGAACGAAATGCACAATCAGGGCATCAAGAAGACCATCCAGACCGTCTCCTATCTGCCTCACTTCATTTCCTGGACAGTCTGCGCGCTGCTGCTGTTCGATATGCTGGGCAAGACCGGTACGGTCAACGACATTCTGGTAGCGACCCATATTTTCAAGGAGCCTGTGAACTTCTTCCAGAAGGGCGATTGGTTCTGGGGAATTGCCCTGATTTCCGACATATGGAAGGAGCTGGGCTGGAACTCCATCATCTACATTTCGGCCATTGCCGGTATTGATGTGGAGATGTACGAGGCCGCCGACATCGACGGCGCCACCCGTGCCCAGAAGATGTGGCACATCACCTGCAAGT
>CAZRLJ010000140.1:0-1345 GCA_964600905.1 uncultured Acutalibacter sp.
TGTTGTTTGTGGTATTGACCTGCAGCACCCAATCGGAAGCCACGGTATCAATGCCTGCTCCGCTGCCATCCAGCTTCAGCGGGATGTTCTGCGTCGCAGGATCATCTGACAGAGTGACGTCAGCCGTTTTATAGCTGAGCGCCAGCTCCAGCAGCTCCGCATTGCTCTTAATGGTATCTACGGTCAGACTCAGGATACCAATGGGGGCGTTTTTCGTAATCGTCAGGGCAGAAGCCTGCGCCTTGAAGGGGTACGCCTGAGAAGTGGACTCCACAGGAGTAGGAGTGCCGCTGGTATCAAGGAAGCTGATGGTCGCATTGCCGCCGGACAAGGACAGACCGGTAAAGGTTACGCCATCTTTGCCAACTGTGTTATAGGGAATCTCGATAATACCATCGGCGCCGATGGGGTCGGTGGTCTGGAGGGTCTTGGTGGTTCCGTCAGCATCGGGATAGGTGATGATGGCCACAACATTCGACAAATCACCCATATTCGTTGCGGCGCTGATGTCGATCTTGATGCTGTCGTTGGTGGAATCTTCGTCATTCTCTTTGCTGCTGTCGCCATTAAAGATCACGTTGATGTGATCCGGGAAGGGAGTCTGTGCAGCGGAGTCAGCATCGTTGGTCAGAATAAGATCAAACTCATTGGACTTCAGGTAATCGGTGGGCAGAGTGCCAATCTCGGTCACAGCCGTGGGAGTGAGAACCTCCACATCCGAAACGCCGTTGTTGCCCGTCACACGGACCTCATGGCCCGTACCGCTGACGGTCGCGGGGTCGTAATCCGCAACCAGCTTGTTGTGCTCAAAGTTGGCCGCGCCCTCCGCAGGCTGATCAGCCAGCTGGAAGCTGTTTACTTCGATTTCCGTTCCGTCTTCGTACCACTTGTTCACGTCGGGCGTCAAGGTGACAGTTTCGCCGGTCTTGGGAATATACTTGCCGGGGTTGTCATCGTCATCCTGCAGGTGAACCGCAGAAGCGCTGACAGTCTTGGGCAGGTTTGCCTTGACCTTATCGAGCTCAACTGCACTGGTGTCATCCGTGGGAGTAGTCAGCACATCGGTATACCGCATCTGCTTGCTGGTGGGAGTCACCGTAGTGGTCTCCCACAGCACGTACTTCTCCACGCCGTAATTCTTTGTCGCGGGATCGGAAGGCGCAATATCGGTCTTCTTCACGGTGAAGGACAGCTGACCGCCCATGGAGTCAAGACCGGTAAAGGTGTTCATCAGCGTAATGTCCTTCCGGGTGCCGTCGCCTGTCAGAGTGGCAGTGCCAATCTGCATGGGAGTGCCGCCCTTGGTGGCATACACATCAATGATCAGGCCGTTATACTTGGCGTC
>CAZRLJ010000141.1:0-1334 GCA_964600905.1 uncultured Acutalibacter sp.
GCTTTCACAGCGGCGGCGAAAGCTGGAACATGCTCATCGACACCGGGGAGTATCCATACGCCGACGGCTTGACAGAGACCCTGCGGGCCCTTGGGGTGGAGAAGCTGGACGCTCTGGTGCTCTCCCACCCCCACACGGACCACATGGGCTGCGCCGCCCGGATCGTAGAGCGCTTTGACATTGGCGCGGTGTACATGCCCCGGGTGTCCGATAAAATTGTCCCCACCACCGCCGCCTACGAGGCCCTGCTGGATGCCTTGGCCGAAAAGGAACTCAAGGCGCTGCCGCTGGATCAGTCCACCGTGTTCGCTTCCCTCCCTGCCGGCCTCCAGGCCCAGGTTTTCGGGCCCCGGACAGACGCCCGCTGGGACGACCTGAACAACTGGTCCGGCGTTTTCCGCCTGACTTTGGGAGAGATCGGCTTTCTCTTTACCGGAGACGCCGAAATAGAAGCCCTGGACGATATTCGGGAGGACGGGTCGACCTATGGCTGGAACCTGAAAACGGCTGTGCTCAAATGCGGCCATCACGGCAGCAGCAACGCCTCCCCCAGCAAGTGGCTAAAGGCGGTCAGCCCCAACTTCGCCGTGATCTCCTGCGCAGCGGACAACAGCTACGGCCACCCCCACCGGGAGACCCTGGAGCGCCTGAACAAGCTGGGCGCGGAAATTTACCGCACCGATGAACAGGGGACGATCCGGGCCAGGACCGATGGGAAAACCCTCTCCTGGAAAACGGACCTGCCCTCCGTAGAAAAATAGAAAGGAAGCTATCACATGCTGACTCCCCAGAAAAAAGTTTTTATCGAATTTATGATGTCCGCGGACGTGCTGCGCTTCGGCCACTTTGTCACCAAAAGCGGACGGAACACCCAGTACTTCGTGAACACCGGCAACTATAAAACCGGCGCGCAGCTGGCCCGCCTGGGCAGCTACTATGCCGCTTTGGTGAAAGAGACCGTCGGCGGCGACTTTGACGCCATGTTCGGCCCGGCGTACAAGGGAATCCCCTTGGCTTCTGCCTGTGCCATTGCCCTGAGCAACGATCACGGCATCGACAAGCCCTATTTCTACAACCGCAAGGAGGCAAAGGATCACGGCGAGGGCGGCAGCACCGTGGGCTACAAGCCCCAGGACGGCGACCGCATCATCATTATTGAGGACGTGATCACCGCCGGCACGGCTGTTCGGGAGACCATGCCCATTTTGAAAGCCTGCGCCGACGTGAAGGTCCCCCACATGTTCATCAGTGTGGACCGCTGCGAGGTGGGCCAGACGCCCGGCAAAACCGCCATCATGGAGGTGGAGGAGGAATTCGGCCTCCACGTCCATCCC
>CAZRLJ010000142.1:0-1282 GCA_964600905.1 uncultured Acutalibacter sp.
GCCGCCAGAGCTTCCGGAGAACCGTCTCCCACCGCCGCAGAGCAGCCCACGGCATTTAACATTGGAACGTCGTTGATGTTGTCTCCAATCGCCGCAATTTCCTCTCTGTCAATGCCCAGCAGACCCGCCAGCTCCAGCAGTGCCCGGCCCTTATCCGCCTGGTCGCTGTTGATTTCGATATTATCAGGGATAGAAGATGTCAAGCGTATTCCCTTTACATTTGAAAGCCGCTGCCACAGCTGAGCCCGCACAGCCTCCGAAGCGTAGGGCAGGTTGATCTTTTCCGGACAAAGACCGGTCTCAAGCAAGGCGTTGAAGCTCTTCGTCAGTGCATACTCCTTGCTGTCCACAAAATGGCGTTTGCTTTCCGGCAATCCGAAATGGGTGAAAGCCAGTTCCGGGTAGCCTACCATGGTGACGGCCTTTCCCTCCCGGTAATACTCCACATAGATGTCGTAGTCCTCCAGGATGCGCTGGACCTCCCTGGCAGCCCCATTGGAAATCAGGTGCTGAAACAGGGGCTTCCCCTCCCTCAGGTCGTAGGCCGCGGCCCCATTGCAGGTGATGGCGTACTTCACGCCCGGCAAAGAGACGATCTCCTCCGGCAGAAAGGCCCTCATCCGCCCGGTGGTGGGAACCAGGATCACCCCGCTTCTTCCGGCTTCGACCAGCGCGCTGCGGTTCTCCTCCGACAGATATTTATGTTCCGTGATGGTTGTGCCATCCAGATCAAATGCAAACAGGCGTATCATAAGCAAACGCTTCCCATTTCATTCATTTTGCCAATTATAGCATATGGCGCCAAAAAAGGAAAGCGCCTGCTGCAAGTCAGCAAGCGCTTTCCGGCGAGTCTCAGAAGCTCAGCTCACCGCATCCTTATTCCTGCCGGAAGGTGCAGCATTCCGTACCGCTCTTGGAGGTGGGTTCGCTGCAGCAGCATCCCACACACACGCACTCCGCCTCGCACCGGCAGTCATGATTGTACGCACAGTGCTCAGCCTTGCACTCAATGTCGGTCTCCGTGGATGCAGAGCCGCTGACAGCGTTCTCCGGGCTGCCCTGCTGCCGCTCCTCATAGGACTCACAACAGGTCTGGCTGCTTTCCCGGGCCGCAGGGCCGTCCACCCTGATTCCCGGCAGGCTGCACAAATTATCGCAGTTGTAGCGGCAGGTGGTCACCTGGCATTCCAGTTTGTTCATGATAAGGCACCTCATTCCAAGAAGAATTGTAAAAGCATGTTTTACGCCTTTATTCTGGCCTCTTTTCCCGCAATTATGCCTC
>CAZRLJ010000143.1:0-1223 GCA_964600905.1 uncultured Acutalibacter sp.
GCCAGGCACAGGCTCAGAACTTTCTTTTTCATAGAACACCCTCCTAATATTTGTTTTGGCGGAAAACGTGGGGGACGAAGGGCCTGCGCCCCCTGCCGTTCTCTTCGCCAAGACAAATAAAAGCGGTGCAGGAAAATTTCCCACACCGCATGACACACTAAACCGGATTCCCAAAATCAGGCGCAGATTACAAAACGTGCTTGTAAAAAGCGGCCCTTTCCTTTATAATTGGGAATGGCGTAGCTTTTGCTATTGTGTAGGAGCTAGTGCCTCCTGCATAGGGGCGTGGGGTGCTGCAACACCCTGCGCCCTGCCTTTATTTATCTTGTAAGGCTATTCTACCCTATTTCTTCGAGAATTTCAACTAAAATTTTCCAAAATAAGCGCGGCATCGCTTTCCGCGTTTGGAACAGCCTCTACCGCAAAAAGAAAACCGCCGCAAATGCGGCGGCGGTTAGAGCAAACTCAATTTCGGATGTTCGTGCTGGATTCAGGGCCGGGGGCCACATCGGAGGAAGGCCGTTCTCCCTGGGCGGCGGCGCTTTCTTCATTGAGCGCGCTCTCCTGGGCGGAGGTCATGCCGGAGTTATCGTTATCCGCGCCGACATCCGAAGGGTTGCTGCCGTCACCGTTGCCGATGACGCCGTCTGTGCCGGAATCCACCGTACCGGAGTTCAGGTCACCGTCCATGCCGGAAACATACGAGGAGGCTCCGGAGGTCATGCCGCTTTCCAGACGGCTTGCAGCGCCGCTGATCTCGCTTCCCACTCCGGAAACGATCTTGCTCACATCCGAGGTGACCTTGGAGGCCGTGTTTTTCGCGGAGTTGCCGCAGCCGGCCAGGGTACAGGCCAGAGCCGCGCACATGGCCATGGTCAAAATCAATTTACGCATCATGATACATACGTCCTTTCGCTGGTTTTTGGGGAACCTCCGAATAAATCGTCCGGGCACACCTCGGCAGAATATATTCCGCCTGTCTTTGCCCCAGAATTTTGAAATACACAAAGTATTCCTGCAATTCTGGGCCTTTGACAGCCGAAATATCTTTTCGCCGATCTGACCCGTCCGATTTAATCAGAGCTTCCCTTACCGATCGCCTGCGCAGAACCAGATAGCGCTATCTGGCGGAACATACAGGCATTCCTTATCTTGTACAAATGCAGGGAGAAAATACGCGGCTTTCCGGGAATTGAAAAATTTTTCTCAAAATGATAAAATAA
>CAZRLJ010000144.1:0-1182 GCA_964600905.1 uncultured Acutalibacter sp.
TTCAGGAAGCCAAGGCCGGTAAGATCGAGTACCGCCTGGACAAGACCAACATCATCCACTGCCCCATCGGGAAAATCTCCTTCGGCGTCCAGAAGCTCCAGGAGAACTTCAACACCCTGATGGACGCCATTGTAAAGGCCAAGCCCTCTGCGGCCAAAGGCCAGTACGTCCGCTCTTGTGTGGTCAGCGCCACCATGGGCCCCGGCGTGAAGATCAACCCCGCCAAGTTTATTTGAGGTTCCCTAAAAGCTGGGGGTTGACAGACAGGCTTTGCCTGTGCTATAATTCCAGATGTTGTCTAACCAAAGACAGCAGGTGACAGACTTCAGTTTGTCTCAAACGGTGATCCGGCCTGCCGAGGGAAGATGCAAACAGGTTTTGTACCTATTCGCCGATTTGCGCCTTTCCGAGGTATGCCCCGGAAAGGCGTTTTGTTTATTTGAATTTCCGGAGGTGAAATGAATTGCCCAGCGAGAAGATCCTTGAACAGAAGAAACAGCAGGTGGCCGAAATGGCCGAGTCCTTCAAGTCCGCTAACGTAGGCGTGCTGGTGAACTACAACGGCATCACGGTGGAGAACGACACCAAGCTGCGTAAGCAGCTGCGGGAGGCCGGCGTTACCTACAAGGTGGTCAAGAACACCCTGCTGCATCTGGCCTTTGAGGAGGCCGGCATCGAAGGACTGGACGAGCACCTGAACGGTACCACCGCCATCGCGTACAGCGAAGGCGACTACACTCAGGCCGCGAAGATCCTGTCCGACTATGCCAAGGATAACGAGAATTTCCAGGTGAAGGCCGGCTTTATCGACGGGAGCGCCGTTGACGTCAACAGCGTGAACGCCCTGGCCAAGCTGCCTTCCAAGGAAGTGCTCATCGCCCAGGTCCTCGGCGGCTTCAACGCCCCGATCCAGGGCTTCGCCAATGTGCTCAACGGCACACTGCGCGGTCTGGTGATCGCCCTCAATGCGATTGCCGAAAAGCAGTCTGCTTAACAGTCTGACGATCAAAAACAACAACTATAAAACAATTTGGAGGAAATTATCATGTCTGAGAAAGTTACCGCTCTGATCGAAGAAGTGAAGGCCCTTACTGTTTTGGAGCTCTCTGAGCGGGTCAAGGATCTGGAGGATGAGTTCGGCGTTACCGCTGGCGCTCCCGCCGATGTTGCCGTTGCCGCTCC
>CAZRLJ010000145.1:0-1136 GCA_964600905.1 uncultured Acutalibacter sp.
GCGGCCCTGGTGAAGCTGGCCCGGGTCCGCCCTGACGGCAATTTTCTGGATCCTTTCTGCGGCTCCGGCACTTTGCTCATCGAGGCCGCCATGACGGCCATGCAGATCGCCCCCGGCAGGAACCGGCGTTTTATCGCGGAGACCTGGAAGAACGCCAGGCCCGAGCTCTGGCGGCGGGAACGGGAGCGGGCAGCGGACCTGGAGGACCGCAGCCGGGGCTTTCACGCCACGGGCTTTGATATTGACCCCGCCGCCGTGGAGCTGACCCTGGGCAATGCCAAAAAGGCCGGGGTGGGGGAGGCTGTGTCCGCCCAGCTCCGGGACGTGAAGGACTTTTCCTGCGACAGCCGCTATGGCTGCGTGGTGTGCAATCCTCCCTACGGGGAAAGGCTGCTGGACCGGGAGACCGCCCGGCAGCTGTACCGGGTCATGGGCCGGGTGTTCCTGCGCCAGCCGGGCTGGAGCTACGGGATCATCACCCCGGACGAGGACTTTGAAAGCCTGTTCGGCAGAAAAGCCGACAAGCGCCGGAAGCTCTACAACGGCATGATCAAGTGCCAGTTTTATCAATATTTCAAGGGAATCTCTGAGATTCCCAAGTGAGGAAACGGGATGAACCTAGTGCAGATGCTCAAGGGAGAAATGGAAACGGAGCGGCTGCTGCTGCGCCATTGGAGGCGGGAGGAGCTGGCGGCCTTTTCCCGGTTTTACCGGGATCCCCTGGTGATGAATCCTGCCGGGGTGAAGCAGGCGGACTCCACCTTTGAGGTGGAAAAGGCCTTTCGGACAGCCCTCAGAAGCGAGGACGTCTTTGCCATCGTGCTCAAAACCACCGGGGAACCCATCGGGCAGATCAAGTTCCAGTTCGACCAGTACCGCCCCCGGGTGAACAGCCTTTCCATCGGCTACGAGCTGCGCCGGGACATGTGGGGCAGCGGCTACATGACCGAAGCCCTCAGGGCCATGGTGGCCTGCGGCTTTGAGCGGCGGCGGGCGGACGTTCTTACCGTGAGCCACTTTGTGGGGAACGACCGCTCCCGGCGGGTCATCGAGAAATGCGGCTTTCGCTGCGATGGCACCCTGCGCCGGGCCTACCGCCGGTTTGACGGGGCCGTTCTGGATCACGTGTGCTACTC
>CAZRLJ010000146.1:0-223 GCA_964600905.1 uncultured Acutalibacter sp.
GATACTCGGCGGCGGTCAGGGCCATACGGGGAGTGGCGATACGCTCCACCGCGGGATCGTTTGCCAGGTTCACAAACATCACGGTACGGTCGATGGCGCCGGTCTCCTTGAAGCTCTGAATGAAGTAATCGGATTCCTCAAAGGTGATGCCCATGGCGGCAAAAACCACCACAAAGGGATCATTGGTGCCCCGCACCTTGGCCTGCCGGGCGATCTGTGCCGC
>CAZRLJ010000146.1:233-1046 GCA_964600905.1 uncultured Acutalibacter sp.
ATGGGGCAGGCCGCTGGCGGAGAAGATGGGCAGCTTCTGGCCCCGGACCAGGGTGTTCAGTCCGTCAATGGCGGAAACACCCGTCTGAATGAATTCCTGGGGATAGTTCCGGGCTGCGGGATTCATGGGCAGGCCGTTCACGTCGTCCCTGCGGTCGGGAAGAATTTCCGGCCCGCCGTCAATGGGACGGCCCAGGCCGTCGAACACGCGGCCCAGCATGTCCTCGCTGACGCCCAGCTCCATGGTGCGGCCAAGGAAACGGACCTTGGAATTGCTGAGGTTGATACCGGTGGAGCTTTCAAACAGCTGCACCAGGGCGTTGCCCTCGTTGATCTCCAGCACCTTGCAGCGGCGCTTTTCGCCGTTAAAGAGCTCGATCTCGGCCAGCTCGTCGTAGGTGACGCCCTCCACGTTCCTTACCAGCATCAGAGGACCGGCTACCTCTTGAATGGTTCTATATTCTTTCGGCATCAGAAGTCCTCCTTTGTCTGCTTTGCTTCGTCAAGCTCCCGGTCCAGCTGTGCGGACACAGCCGCAAAGGTCTCCTGGACCTTTGCCGGGTCGGTGTACTTGAAGCGGCCGATCTGCTCCCGGACAGGCAGCCCGATGAGCTTTTCCACGTCCACGCCCTCGTTCAGCGCGGCCAGGGCTTTCTCGTAATACTCCAGGATCAGCAGCATCATGCTGTGCTGCTTTTCCAGGGAGGTGTAGGTGTCCACATCGTCAAAGGCGTTCTGGTGCAGATAGTCCTCGCGGATGGACCGGGAGGCTTCCAGCTTCAGCCGGTCGGGGGCGCTCAGGGCGTCCATGACC
>CAZRLJ010000147.1:0-1010 GCA_964600905.1 uncultured Acutalibacter sp.
TTACGATTTTGAGACCATCTGCAACGGCTAAACCGCCAAATCAATAAAGGAAGCCAACACCCGTTGGAAAGAAGTTGCTTTTCAGCGGGTGTTGCTTTATAATCAACTCATCGACAAATCGGAATTTGAGGAGAGACACTAATGGTGATTGAAACGGAAAGACTACTTTTAAGAGAATACACTCATGAGGATTTTCCAGCATTATTTGAAATCTTTTCAGACCCAGAAACCATGCGGCACTATCCCAACCCTTTTGATGAGAAACGTACAAAAGATTGGATTGAATGGAACCTTCAAAATTACAAGGAATATGGATTCGGATTATGGGCTGTCGTTCTCAAAAAAACGGGCGATTTTATTGGGGATTGCGGCCTGACGGTTCAAAATATTGACGGAGAGTTACTTCCAGAGATTGGATATCATATCAATAAAAAGTATTGGCGGAGAGGATTTGGAAGCGAAGCAGCAAGAGCGGTCAGGGACTGGGCATTTGAACATACGGAATATGATTGCCTGTATTCCTATATGAAGTATACAAATGTTGGTTCTTATTCCACAGCGATTGCAAATGGAATGAAAAAGATAAAGGAATATCCCGATGAGAAGAACGGGATTTCATATGCCTATGCTATTACACGTAAAGAATGGAGCGTGCTTGAACGATAACTTCCAGTTTATTGCTCTCCCTCACGGGCACTTTCCTCAAAAGTGTCATAGTGGGTTATATAGTATAAAAGGGCAAGACAGACCGTTGTGGCCTGCCTTGCCTTTCACTTCTTTATGAAGCCTTGCCCTCGGGGCGGCTTCCTGCGTTTATGGATGGAGATGATTCGCCTTTTCCTGGCAATGCTTACAGCACGCAGTACTGGGCCATGTAGCCCTCCATGGCCCGGAGCAGATCGGGGTCGGCGTCGGTTTCCTTCAAATATTCATGGATGTCAACTACCGTCACAAGGGGATGGACGTGGAGGCCGAATTCCTCCTCCACCTCCATGATGGCGGTTTTGCCG